>CAYRGZ010000279.1:0-1528 GCA_964423785.1 uncultured Desulfobulbia bacterium | reverse complement strand
AGCCCGGGGCTGCTCGGCAGGTTGACGATCCGGGCGGCCAGGTCCTCGGTACGAGTGAGGTCGGCCCGGGGGCAGGCCTGGTACATGGGCAGGCGGTGGAGCGGGGTCCAGGCCGGCCGTAGGCCGAGGCCTTGGTCGTGACCGCGACGGAGGAGATCGTTTCGGTATTCGGCCCGGTCCAGGATGATGGTGTTGAGCCAGTAGTTGCTGGTGGTCTGCGGCGGTTCGGTGACGAACGTGACGCCGGACACATCGGCGAGCCGGGCCGCGTAGCGGGTGGCCAGGGCGCGTTTGCGGCGGAGCAGATCAGGGAGGGCTTCGAGCTGAGCGCAGCCCAGGGCGGCGTTGATGTTGGGCATGCGATAGTTGTAGCCGACGGCGTCGTGGCGGTACTCCCACGGGTGCGGGATCTTGGCCGTGGTGGCGAGATGGCGGGCCCGGCGGGCCAGATCGGCGTCAGCGGTGAGCAGGGCCCCGCCGCCGCCGGTGGTGATGATCTTGTTGCCGTTGAAACTGAGGATACCGACCCGGCCGACGGTGCCGGCGTGACGGCCCTTGTACCAGGAGCCCAGGGCCTCGGCCGCGTCCTCGACGAGGGGCAGCCCGTACTCGTGGCAGAGTTCCTGGAGGGGATCGAGATCGACCGGATGACCGAAGGCGTGCATGACCACCAGGGCCGCGATCCTGCGGCCGGTGGCGTGGTTGCGCCAGCCCCACTCCTGGTCCCTGACCGCCACGGTCCGGAGATGATCGGCCAGGGACCCGGCGTCTACGCCCAGGGTGCGTTCGTCGATGTCGACGAAATGGGGCACCGCGCCGCAGTAGGCGATGGCGTTGGCCGTGGCCACGAAGGTGAGGGTTGGGACGAGAACCTCGTCGTTGGGCCGTACCCCGACGGCGAGCAGGGCTAGGTGGAGGGCGCTGGTACCGTTCACCGTGGCCACCGCGTGGGGAGAGCCGGTGTACTCCTCGAGGCGCTGTTCGAAGGTATCGACAAAGGCGCCGACGGACGAGACCCAGCCGCTGTCCAGGCACTGCTTGACGTAACGCCATTCGTTGCCGGCGAACGAGGGTTCGTGCAGTGGGACGTTCCGTCGGTGACCGACGACCTCCCGGACCGCCGCGATGACGGCCTCTGACGAGAAGGTGGGGGTCATAGGGTGTAGGTGCCGGGCCGGTAGCGGGCCAGGTTCTCCGGCCGGGTGAACCAGGAGATGGTTTCGCGCAGGCCCTGTTCGAGTCCTTCCAGGCCGGCGTACCGGGGCTGCCAGCCGGTGAGCCGGAGTGCCTTGGCGTTGGCGGCCACGAGCCGTTCCACCTCGCTTTCCTTGGGCCGTAGCCGTGCCGGGTCGGTGGTCACCGTGACCTCGCGGCCCATGAGGCGGGCGATGGTCTGAACGAGATCGCCGATACTGATCTCGAAGCCGCTGCCGATGTTCACCACCTCGCCCACCGTGTTCGTCGATTCCGCCACAGCGATGAAGCCGTTCACCGTGTCGGCGATGTAGTTGAAGTCTCGGGTGGGGTG
>CAYRGZ010000278.1:0-1534 GCA_964423785.1 uncultured Desulfobulbia bacterium | reverse complement strand
GCCTCACCCCTCACTCCTCACCATCTTCTTGATATCGATCACCGGCGTGCCGTCGAGCACATCCACTCCGCGCACGGCAAGGGAGAGCCCGTCGATATCTTCGACGAGCAATTCGGAAATGCCAATCGGGTTCGGCCGGGCCGGACTGCGGGTGGCGAACACCCCCCGGAGCGGCCGGCTGCGGTCCCCGCGCGGATGGACCTTCAGGATGTCACGGCGGGCTTGATGCATCCAGAAAAGGACGACGATACGCTGGCCAGGAGCAAGTCCTTCCAGGGCCTCGGCAAAGGCAGGCAGGATACGGATGGTGCCAGCCAGATCGGACTCGCTGTAATTTTTCGGCAACTGGTCCAGACTCCGGACGGCGCAAGAGAGATAGCCGACCGGCTGAACTGTGAACTGATCGGCCAATATCCTGGATCCGTGACGGAAATTTTGTTTATTGTCTCTTTTTTTCATTTATATCAGGGCGTTACAAAGAAAAGTCGTTTTCGAGAATACGCACCCTGACGTTAAAGCCGCCCTTCGGGGCGTCCGCGCGCACGCCATCTACTTTGTCGGCAACCGCCCGATATAGTTCACTATAATCGGACGATTGCCTTCGCGTATCTGGCGCACGCACGAACGCTCACGGATCCAGGAAGATTTGATGAAATCGTAAAAAGTACGATTTCATCGAGTTCGCGCTTCGTAACCCGTTGAATTACCGTGTCAGACCTGCGCCGACTACGACTTTTTACGAGGCCATCAACATCTCACTCCCGGACATGATCGAGGGCTACCCGCAGCAGGCGGCTGACGTGGTCATCGTCGAGCCGGTAGTAGAGCACCGGCCCCTGACGCCGGTTGGCAACGAGATGCAGTTGGCGCAGCAAGCGCAACTGGTGGCTGACCGCCGACTCGCTCACGCCGAGATAGGCGGCCAGGTCGCACACGCACATTTCCCCCTGTTCCAGGGCCCACAGCAGCCGCACCCGGGTCGGATCGCCCATGGCCTTGAAGAGCTGGGCCAGGCCGTCGATCTCGTCTCCCTCGAGGCTGGCGGTCACGGCCCGCTCCACCCGTTCCGCATGGATGACCCGGCACCCGCACCGATCTTCCTTCCTGTCGTCCATCGTACCAACCTTGCCCATTGTCCAGGAACCTGCAGAATATGCCTTGCTCAGCGAAACAGCTTGTCGTTGCCAGAGATCTTGCGGACCAACTCGCGGTAGTCGTGGGCACCGTTGGAGCCCGGCGCGTACTCGTAGATGGTCTGACCAAGGGCCGGGGATTCGGAGAGGCGGACGTTGTAGCGGATAGGGGTGCAGACCTTGTCGCCGTAGAGTTTTTTGAGCTTGGTGAACACCTCCGTGGAACGGGCGACCCGCCGGTCGAGAAAGGTGGGAAGAATATAGCGGAGCCGGATGTCCTTGCGGTAACGCTGGATTGCGGCAAGATTCTTCAGAAATTCCACCAGCCCCTGCAAGCTCATGACCTCGAGGGAGACGGGAGTGAGGATCTCGGAGACGTAGAAAAGAACGTTGACGGTGAT
>CAYRGZ010000277.1:0-1543 GCA_964423785.1 uncultured Desulfobulbia bacterium | reverse complement strand
CCGCTGCTTCATCGCCACCGCGGCCTACGGCTCGCCCTTCGAGCGGCATGTCGCCACCCTGCGGCAATTCCGCGACCAGTACCTGTTGCCCACCACCGTGGGCCGGGAACTGGTGGAGCTGTACTACGAGTACTCGCCGCCGGCGGCCCGGTTCATCGCCGAGCACGACACCCTGCGCGGCGCGGTGCGCATCGCGCTGTTGCCCGTGGTCGGCATCAGCAGCCTGCTGCTCACCCTGGGGCCGGTGGCCGGTTCCCTGGTGCTCGCCGGCATCCTGCTCGGCCTGACCGGTGGCGCCGTGATCGTGGCGCGGCGTCGCCGCTGATCCCTCCGTTCCAACCCTTCACCGGCCCCGGCGGCCTCCCGCCGGGGCCGGGCCCGGTTTCATCACAGCACAAGGGGAGTTGACCATGAAAAAAATCCTGTCCATAACCGCGCTCACCGCCATGCTGGCCGCCGGCACCGCCACCGCTGCCCTGGCCGGCGAGCCGCAGAGTTACGTCGGTATCGATATCGCCTACGCCAACGAAAACATCCAGAACCGCGAATCCTTGCAAAAGTTCACCGGCGGCGTCTCTCTGGACTTCGACGACTCAGTGGCCTTCCAGGTCCGCTACGGCCGCCGTATCGACGCCATCAGTACCTTCGAGCTGATGGTCGATTACGTGAAATTCCAGGAAGATGACGCCACGCCGGGCATTGAGGACGATTTCGAGGTGCTGAACTTCGTCTTCAACTCGAAGCTCAAGTGCCCCCGCTGGCAAATGCCGTACCTCATCGCCGGTATCGGCATCATGAACGCCTACGAGGACATCACCGCCGCCGGCGCCTCCTCCACCACCAGCGAGTGGGGGCTCAGCAGCCGAATCGGTGTCGGGATCGACTATCCGGTCAACGATACCTGGTCCCTGAACCTCGAGGCGGCCCGGACAGTGGGCATCGGCGGCCTCACCAAGGTACGCTATTCCACCGTCTCCCTCGGCGTCCGCTACCATTTCTAAGGTATAAATGACAAGCATACGGCAAGGACCGCCACCGGTCTCCGGCCGGCGTGGTCCTTGCCGTTTCGTCTTTTCGATACCCTGTCACCATGCCCGCTCCGTTCATTCGTTATCGCGCCCTGCGATACTGTCTGCCGCTCATTCTCGTCATACTTTGCCACCTAGCCGCTATCCCGACAGCGAGGGCAGAGGAGATGAAGATAACCGTCCCAACGGTGCAGGTGGCGGCCAACCAGCCGGTCAGCCTGCCGGTACGGGTAAACCACGCCGACAACTTGGCCGGGCTCAAGCTTGTCCTTTCCTACGACCCCGACATCGTCACCTTCGTCCGCCTCGACAAGGGCCCCAAGGCCGCCCCGCTCATGCACGTGGTGAACGCCAAGACACCGGGGCGGCTCATCGTGGTCATGGCCGGCGCCCGCGGCATCCAGGGCGACGACTTCCCCATCGCCGTCATCCATTTCAAGACCGCCGCCAAACCCGGCCGCACACCGGTCACCATTGAGCATTGGGAATTGATGACCGATACCCTGAAACCGGTG
>CAYRGZ010000276.1:0-1552 GCA_964423785.1 uncultured Desulfobulbia bacterium | reverse complement strand
GGGTTGTAACGGTAAAAAAATCCATGTGGGCTGCTGAACACGATACGGGGATCAGGACGCTAACGACAAGGAAGGCCGGTTTCGAATCGAGCGGCACGGAGGCCGACAGCACGCGGGGAGATCATGGCTGCTGACAAGAACATACGAATCCTGGTGGTGGACGATTTCGCCACCATGCGCAGGATCATGAAGAATATCTTGACGCAGTTGGGGTTCAAGAACATCATCGAGGCCGATGACGGAACCACTGCCCTCAAGGTGTTGCAGGCGGAAAAGATCGATCTCATCATCTCCGATTGGAACATGCCGAAGATGACCGGCCTCGAGCTGCTCAAGAAAGTCCGGTCCGAGCCGGCCTGGGCCAAGATTCCCTTCATCATGGTCACCGCCGAGGCACAGCAGGACAATATCATTCTCGCCGTCAAGGCGCGGGTCAGTCAGTACATCGTCAAACCGTTCACCGCCGAGACCCTGGGCGAGAAGATCGAAAAGGTCTTTCCCTGATTCTTCCCTCCCCATGACACAGCCTGTTCATGGCCGATGATCCCCACATCCTCCCCGCGGACGATTCGCAAGGCTCTGACTGGGAAGATGCCTTTCAGGCCGACGAGTTCGTATTGAGCCCGACAGAGCAGGCCGATTCCACCCTGTTGGACGGCGCTGCAACTGAGGGCGGCGATGTGTCCGTCCCGGCGGGTCGGAAGAGGGAGAGGTCGGTCGGCAAGAACCTCCTTGCAAGCCTTGTTGGCAACAAGTTGGCACTCGCCGCCGCTGGCGTGGCGGTGGTCGTTCTCCTGGTAGCCGGCGGTTTTTTTCTGCTGCGCCGGCCGGCGCCAACACCAGGACCGGACGAAACGGCCGAAGGCCGGCCAGCGGTGCCGGTCGCCGGGGAGAGGGCGGAGAGGCCGGCCGAAGTCGGCCCGCCGGAGGAGCCCTCTCCGGGAGAGGTGACGGCCCCGGCGTCCCAACCGGCGATCAGCCTCGGAGGGGAGGATCGTCCTCTCGAGTTGCCACCACCGGTGGAGACCCCGCCGGATCGTCAGCGCCGCAAGATCCGCCTGTCCGGTTTCATGATCGACGTCGCCGATGACCATTCCGCCGGTCCCCGGTACGTGGCCGTCGATTGCAGCCTGGTGGTACGGCTGGAGCCGGAGGAGGAGTTTCCCCTGGCCCGGCGCTATATGGTTCGGGACGCCATCTACCAGTTTTACGCCAACCGGCCCTATTACGAGCTGAAGCGCTATGCCCTGGCCCGGGGCGAGATGAAGCGCAAGTTGCTCGCCTGGCTGCGCAAAGAGTGGCCGGACGCCCCCATCGAGACCATCATCTTCCACCGTTACCGTCTTCTATAGCGAGCGGCGGCCGTTTTTTCTTTTTTACAATTTTGTCGTTATCGCTCGCCGTCTGTTACAAAAATGGATGGATTCGGCCTGGCCTGGCGCTCCCAGCCTGCCGGCATGCCTGAGTCGGCAGGTCGATGGTGGTGTCTGGATGTGCCGTCATCGTACCGTATTTTTGATGAAATCGTAAAAAGTACGATTTCATCGAGTTC
>CAYRGZ010000275.1:0-1596 GCA_964423785.1 uncultured Desulfobulbia bacterium | reverse complement strand
GGACTACCACGCCGAAGAAGAGCGCTATACCACCGACTGACAGGGAGCATTCGAAGGTTCTGACGGACAAAGGCCCGCCCGGCACTCTCCCTACACACACTCTTGCCATAAATTCCGGATGCGCCCCGACCGAAAAGGGGCAGGTTGCTATTTGGCGATCGTTTCCTGCCACTGGCGCAGGCTCGCCATGGCCTGTTCGTATCGGACGCGGCCCCGGTCCCGTTTGCTGACTTTCTTGCGCAGGGCGGGAAAGAGCCCGAAGTTGACATTGGACGGCTGGAAACGCTGCGGGTCCGATGCGCTGACGTGGACGATCAGGGCGCCGTGGGCGGTGTCGGGCGGCGGTGGGGGAGGCAGCGGCAGGCGGCGGGCGAGACGGCTTGCGAAGATGCCGGCCAGAAGTCCCATGGCGGCGGATTCGACGTACCCCTCCACCCCGGTTATCTGGCCGGCCAGGAAGAGATCGGGCCGCATGCGGCACTGCAGGGTCGGCGTGAGGACCAGGGGGCCGCAGACAAAGGTGTTGCGGTGGATGGAGCCGAAACGAACGAATTCGGCCCGGGCCATGCCGGGGATCATCCGGAAGATCCGTTCCTGTTCCGGGTAGGTGAGCTTGGTTTGGAACCCCACCATATTGTAGGTGGTGCCCTCGATATTCTCCTTGCGGAGCTGAACCACGGCAAACGGTTCGCGGCCGGTGCGCGGATCCGGCAGTCCCACCGGCTTCATTGGTCCGAAGCGCAGGGTGTGGTCGCCGCGTTCGAGCATCACCTCGATGGGCAGGCAACCCTCGAAGTAGGCCGCCCGTTCGAAATCCTTCAGGGGAACGGTCTTGGCGGTCTTGAGCGCCTCGATGAAGGCAAAGTACTGGGCCTCATCCATCGGGCAGTTGAGATAGTCGCCCGGACCGTCGTCGTAGCGGGATGCCTGGTAGACGATGTCGTAGTCCAGAGACTCGGCGGTGACGATGGGCGCGATGGCGTCGTAGAAGGCGAGATTGTCGCGGCCGGTGAGCTGGATGAGGGATTCGGTGAGTCGGTCTGCGGAGAGCGGCCCGGTGGCGAGGATGATTGGCCCATCGCCGGGAGGGGGTAGTTCGCAGACCTCCCGGCGGACGATTTCCACCGCCTCCAGCCGTTCGATGGTCGCGGTGAGATGGCGGGCGAACCGGACCCGGTCCACGGCCAGAGCCCGGCCGGCCGGCACTCTCGTTGCGTCCGCCGCCTCCATCACCAGGGAGTCGAGCAGCCGCATCTCTTCCTTGAGCAGGCCGATGGCGGAATGGGGATCGGCGGAGCGCAGCGAGTTCGAGCACACCAGCTCGCCGAGATCGGCCATGGTGTGGGCCGGGCTGTAGCGGTGCGGCTTCATCTCGAAGAGCCGCACCCGGCAGCCGCGCCGGGCCGCCTGCCAGGCCGCCTCGCAACCGGCGAGACCGCCGCCGATGATGGTGATGGTGGGGTTGGACGTGCTCATCCGGCGGTTCACCGTGCCAGCCCGTTGAAAAGCGTCTGCGTCGCTATGCTCTTCAACGGATTGGTGGATTCAGCAACTGTGGATAAAGTCAACCGAATTTTTACGCATTATTTGCCTGCC
>CAYRGZ010000274.1:0-1619 GCA_964423785.1 uncultured Desulfobulbia bacterium | reverse complement strand
CGTAAAAACTCGCAGTCGGTGCAGGCCTGACACGATAATTCAACGGGTTACATACGGTGAACTCGATGGAATCGTACTTCTTGCGATTCCATCAATCATCCACAATAATGCATTACCGACGATTCGGCAAAACCGGCCTTTCCATGCCGGTAATGAGCCTCGGCCTCATGCGATCCATGCACAGCTGGCAGGACATGGATCTTGCCGATATCCCGGCGGCGAGCCAGAAGCGGCTGGCCGCCATTGTCGAACGGGCCCTGGCCATCGGCATCACCCACCTGGAGACCGCCCGGGGGTACGGCAGCTCGGAACGACAACTCGGCCGCGTCCTGGCGGACTACCAGCGGGACCGGTTCATCCTGCAGACCAAGATCCCGCCCCACGCCGATACCGATCGCTTCGTGGCCGACTTCCACGATTCCCTCGACCGACTCGGCGTGGAGTACGTCGATCTCTTGGCCATCCACGGCATCAACGACCATCGATCGCTGTGGGAGACATGCCGGCCGGGCGGCTGCCTGGCCGCCGCCCGGCGATTGCAGGCGGCCGGCAAGGTGCGGTTCGTCGGGTTTTCCGGCCACGGCGATACCGACGTGCTTCTGGCCGCCGTCGAGCACCAAGACGACGGCGGCTTCGATTATCTGAACCTGCACTGGTACTATATCTTCCAGCAGCACCGGCCGGTACTCGAAACGGCGGCCGAACACGATCTCGGGGTCTTCGTCATCAGCCCGTCGGACAAGGGTGGCATGCTGCAGGATCCCCCTCCCCTTCTTCGGGATCTCTGCCAACCGCTGCACCCCATGCAGTTCAACGATCTCTTCTGCCTCTCCCGACCGGCCATTCACACGATCAGCCTCGGGGCGTCCCGGCCGGAGGATTTCGACCTGCACGTCGCCATCCTGCCGGAACTCGACAACGCCACCGACCTGATCGCCACCGTCGACCGGCGGCTCGGCGAGGCCATGCAGGCTGCCACCGGCAACCGGCGGCCCGACGCCCTGTGGGACCGCCTGCCGCCCTGGGACCGGGTGCCGGGCCACATCAACCTGCGCCTCATCGTCTGGCTCTACAACCTGGCCCGCGGTTGGCAACTCACCGCCTATGCCAGGAGCCGCTACCGAAAAATCGGCATCGAGATCCCCTGGGTGCCCGGCGCCCCCGCCGCCCATCTCGACGCGGCGGCCCTGCGACGCTGCCTCGAACGACACGGCCTCGACGCGGAGCATATCCTGACGCTGCTGGCCGATGCCCACCGCCTGCTCGCAGCGCAGGACCCAGAAGCGGGGGAAAACCGGAGACAAAAAAACAAAAAGGCTTAACCGTGAAACGGCTAAGCCTTCGATTTTATTGACTGGAGCCACCGATGGGACTCGAACCCGCGACCTACTGATTACGAATCAGTTGCTCTACCAACTGAGCTACGGTGGCTCGATTCAGCCCTGTAATATACCAAAAAAACCATCTTTGCCCAAGACTTTTGATGAAATCGCAAAAAGTGCGATTCCATCGAGTTCACGGTGTGTAACCCCTTGAATTACCGTGTCAGGCCTGGGCCGCCTGAGAGTTTTTACGGCTTCATCACTTTTCCCGCCAAGAACTTCAGCGACGCAGTTCGT
>CAYRGZ010000273.1:0-1650 GCA_964423785.1 uncultured Desulfobulbia bacterium | reverse complement strand
GTACTAAAATCGTAGTCGGCCCAGGTCTGCCACGATAAATCAACGAGTTACGACGGCGAACTCGATGGAGGTGGTGAGCGCAGCGAATGACCGATCGGAATTGTTACGATTCCATCAAAAAAGGGCCGCCGTCCGGTCCGGACGGCGGCCCTTGGGGGAAGATGAGGGCAAATCCGAATCAAAGGATGGCGCGGACAGCGGTGGTGGCGATGTGCATCACCTGGTTGGGCAGGCAGCCGAGACCGATAATCACCAGCACCAAGAAGACGCTCACCGCGCCGGTGAGGAAATCGGTCTGCACCGCCGGCCGGTCTTCCGGGTCAGTGGTGAAGGCCACCCTCACCACGGAGAGATAGTAGTAGATGGAGATGGCGGTATTGAGGGCGGCGATGATGACCAGGGCGAGATAGCCCTGCTTCAGGGCGTTGGCGAGCAGGAAAAACTTGCCCATGAAGCCGACAAAGGGCGGAATGCCGGCCAGGGCGAACATGCCGACGAGCAGGGTGAAGGCCAGAAGCGGCGCCCGCTTGTACAGGCCGGCGAGATCGCTGATGGCGACGTTCTCGCCCTCACGGGAGACGGCGCAGATCACTACGAAGCAGGCCAGAGTCATCACCAGGTAACCGACGATGTAGTAGAAAGCGGCGGCAAAGCCGGCGTCCTTGAGGGTCACGAGGCCGAGCAGGACGTAACCGGCGTGGGCGATGCCGGAAAAGCCCAGCATCCGCTTGATGTCGGTCTGCACCAGGGCGGCGAGGTTGCCGTAGAACATGGAGCAGATGGACAAGACGATCATCAAATTGACCACGGCCTGCCCCTCGGCCGACACCAAGCTGGTCACCCGGATGAGCAGGGCGACGGCACCGAGCTTCGGTACCGTGGCGATGTAGGTGGTGGTCTCGTTAGCGGCGCCCTGGTAGACGTCGGGCACCCAGAAGTGGAACGGAAAGACGGCCAGCTTGTAGAAGAAGCCGCCGAGCACCATGGCCAGGCCCGCGACCACCGCCGGGGTTGCCCCGATCGACTGCAAGCGGGTAAGCAGCTCTCCGAGATAGGTGGTGCCGGTGATGCCAAACAGATAGCTCATGCCAAAGAGCATGATCCCCGAGGCCACCACCCCGAACATGACGTACTTGATGGCCGCCTCCATCTGTACCCGCAGGCCCCGATGATCATCCCGCATGGGGACGAGGAGATAGACGGAATAGGAGGACAACTCCAGGGCGACGAACAGGGTGATGAGCTCGACGCTGGAGACCAGCATGACGAGCCCGGTGGTGGAAAGCAGCAGAAAGAGGTAGTACTCCGGCCGGATGTTCTCGGCGATGTCTTTGAGCCGCCGGCCCACCAGCAGCACCAGCACCAGCCCCAGGGTGATGGCCGTCTTGAAAAGCTGCGAAAAGAGATCGATCCGGTAGGCGTCGAAGAACATATCCGCCTGCCGGCCCATGGTGGCGAGCGAACAGAGCAAGGCGCCGATGCCGGTGGCCACCGCCAGGCCGCGGGCCGCGCCCCCCCTGCTCTCGCCGAGGGTGACGCAGAAGACGAGCAAGCTGCCGAGCAGTAGGACCAGTTCGGGTGCAAAAACGAAAACGTTCATCGCTGTTCCTGTTGATGAATGGTGATGGACTCGAATACCCCCCATGCAGG
>CAYRGZ010000272.1:0-1659 GCA_964423785.1 uncultured Desulfobulbia bacterium | reverse complement strand
CCGTTGAATTATCGTGTCAGACCTGCGCCGACTGCGAGTTTTTACGGCTTCATCATTTTTCATCGGACAGCTAATCGACAGGCGGTAGGTCGCGCCCAGGCCCAATGACGCAACAATGAACGAAATCAACGAAATAGAGAATTCCAGCACCGACCTGCTCCAGGCGATGCGCAAGGGAGCGCCATGGCTCCTCCTACTCCCCCTCCTTTTCTGGGGCCTTTTTGTCCGCCAGCAACTGGAGCCTCCACCTCAGCCCCCTGCGCAGCCGGCATCTCTGGCGCCGGTCACCGCCGTCGGCGAGAAACCCGCCACCACCCAAGAACCCCAGACGTCCCTTCGTACCATCCCAGCCTCGACGGCGTTGCCCGCTGAAACCAGGGTGCACACCTCGCTGCCCCTGGAACTGGCCGCCATGTCCGGCACCAAACGCAAGGAGACCTTCCTTCGCCTGCTTTATCCCGTCGTGATAAAAGCTTTGCAGGAGGTAGCAGCCGAACGGCAGCGCCTTGTCGATATCACGGCCCGCATGGGACTTTCTCCGACCGACGCGATTCCCGAGCCAATGCAACTGCTGGCCCGGGGCGCTACGGTGGAAGAAGCCGAATTCCTCGGCCATCTCACCCGGAAATACCGGGCCCGCACGGTGGACGAACTCCTGCGACGTGTCAACCTGCTGCCACCAAGCCTCATTCTCGCTCAGGGCGCCATCGAATCGTCGTGGGGCACCTCGCGCTTTGCCCGCGAGGGCAACAACATCTTTGGAATCTGGACCTGGGCCGCCGACGGCATTGTTCCCATCCGTCGTGATCCCGGCAAGAACCACAAGGTGGCGCGGTATCCCTCCATCCTCGACTCGGTGCGGAGCTATCTCCTCAACATCAACCGCCACCCGGCCTACGCAACATTACGTGCCCTCCGGCAAGAATCCATGGACCCTCTGGTCCTGGCCGACGGTCTTGAACCGTATTCCGCCCGTGGCGCCGCCTACATCGAGGAGGTGAAGGCGATCATCGCCGCCAACCGGCTCGTCGCCTACGACCACCAGCTATCGACCATCATCGCCGCTCCCGCCGACTCCGCGGCCGACAACGATCTGACTGCGCTCTAGCAGCCCTTCCCCTCCCCACCTCCTTTGCGGTAGAATAAAAGCGAAACGCGATACCGCAAAACGTTACTCGATGTCCACCGTGAAGGGAGGAGTATCCGTGCGGGAGAAACGAAAGGAGAAACGGTACCTCGTCAAGGGGAGGGCGCTGGCCGTCGTGTCGCCCAACAGCATCATACCCTACCAGATCCTCGACATCAGCCGCAGCGGCCTTGCCTTTGCCTATTCCGGCAAGGAGGAGTGGGGCGACGAATTCCTGGAAATGGACCTCTTCGACGAGGACGATTGCCGCATCGACAAGCTGCCCATCAAAATCATCGCCGACTGTCCCTTGGACGAAAGCTCGTCCAACCTGCGGCGCTGCGGTGTCCAGTTCGGTGAATTGACCCCCAGCCAGCAGGCCCAACTCGAATACTTCATCCAGAAGCACACGGTGGGCGTCGCCTGATCGACCAGCGACTCACATCCCATCAAACCCAGAAAGACTCGTTGTCGGTCGAGGCCTGACACGGTAATTCAACGGGTTACACACGGTGAACTCGATGGAATCGTAC
>CAYRGZ010000271.1:0-1703 GCA_964423785.1 uncultured Desulfobulbia bacterium | reverse complement strand
CATCAAAAAAGACGGTGAGAAGAAAAGGAGGACGATCATGCACATGAAACCTTTGGGTATCACGGTGAGCCGGCACATCCTCGACAACCAGCATCTGCATCCCGAGGCCACCGGTGAACTCACCAGCCTGCTCATCGAGCTCATCGTGGCGGCCAAGACCATTGCCGCCGAGGTCAACCGGGCGGGGCTTGCCGACATTCTCGGTCAGGCCGGCAAGACCAACGTCCAGGGCGAGGACGTCCAGAAACTCGACGAGTACGCCAACTCCCTCATCAAGCGCCGCATGTCACGCTGCGGGTACCTCTGCGTCATGGCCTCCGAAGAGGAGGCGGACATCATTCCGGTGGCGGAGGGGTACGAGGGCAAATACACCCTGGCTTTCGATCCCCTGGATGGTTCCTCCAACATCGACGTCAACGTCAGCATCGGCACCATCTTTTCCATCCACCGCCGCAAGAGCGTCAACGGCCAGGGTGAGGAGACCGACCTCTTGCAGCCGGGTCGCAACCAGGTGGCCGCCGGCTACATCATCTACGGTTCCTCCACCATGCTGGTCTTCACCACCGGTCAGGGGGTGGACGGATTCACCCTCGATCCGACAGTTGGCGAGTTCTATCTCTCTCATCCGAACATCACCATGCCAGACCGGGCCAAGTACTTCAGCGTCAACGAGGGCAACACCATCTATTGGGACGACAAGGTACGCCGCTATATCGACTACCTGAAGGCCGAGGACCGGGCCACCGGCCGGCCGCTCAGTGGCCGCTACATCGGCTCCCTGGTGGCCGATTTCCACCGGAATCTCATCTCCGGCGGTATCTTTCTGTACCCGGCCGACCGCAAGAACCCGGCCAAGCCCAAGGGCAAGCTGCGGCTGCTCTACGAGGCGGCGCCGCTCGCCTTCATCGCCGAGCAGGCCGGCGGCCGGGCGATCACCGACGACGGTCGCGACATCCTCGATATCGAGCCGGAGTCCCTTCACCAGCGGGTACCACTCATCATCGGCAGCCGGTCGGCGGTGGATATGGCGGCCCGCTTCATGGCCGGCGAAGAACCATGACCGGAAATCTTGCGCCGCTCATCCTCGCCGCCGGCGGTATCGTCGAGGCGGCCGACGGTTCCGGCCGGATCGCCGTGATCTATCGGGAGCTCTACGGACCGGAATGGGCGTTGCCCAAAGGGAAACGAGAAGCGGGCGAGTCCCTCGAGGAAACGGCGGTGCGCGAGGTGAGGGAGGAGACCGGCTGTCCGGTGCGGATCACCGGGTTTGCCGGCGCCACCAGCTACCTGCATGGCCGCGCCCCCAAGGTGGTGGTCTTCTGGCGGATGGTGGCCACCGGCCCTTGCGCCTTCGAGCCGAGTGACGAGATCCGCGATCTCGTCTGGCTTTCGCCCGCAGCGGCCGTGGCCCGCCTCTCCCACGGCGAGGAGGCGCGGCTCGTCTGTTCGCTTTATCAGCTTCCTGAATCCGTGACGGAATTTTGATGGCCTCGTAAAAACTCGCAGTCGGTGCAGGTCTGACACGGTAATTCAAGGGGTTATACACCGCGAACTCGATGGAATCGTAGTTTTTACGATTCCATCAATTTTGATGGCCTCGTAAAAACTCGCAGTCGGTGCAGGCCTGACACGATAATTCAACGGGTTACACACGGTGAACTCGATGCAAGGATCCCCGGTATCTTCGTTCACCCGGAGTATAG
>CAYRGZ010000270.1:0-1720 GCA_964423785.1 uncultured Desulfobulbia bacterium | reverse complement strand
ATAGGGGCAAACCAAGATGTAACCACCAAGCGTCTTAACGGTCACGAGTGCGACCCACGTCCGTCATCGATCCGCTCCGGTGTAGTTTACTGTTTCATGCTACACGGGAATCGATCCCTAACCTGCAGGACTTGTCAGCCATGGCTCATTGCGAGGTATCCATCGAGGGTTCGGTGCCTTGCCGGTGCCCTACAAGCCTACGCTTTCACCTCCTCCTCAACCGCCCCTCCAGATCGTCCGCCACCCGGAAAACGAACTTTCTGCCGACGGTGTTCCGTACCAGCAACCCTTGCGCGGCCAGATCCATCAGGTCCTTCCGCGCCGTCTGGTAGACGACACCGTGTCTCTTCCTGTGCCCCTCGATGGTGAACCGGGCACGCGGGTTGCGCAGGGCACCGGCCAGCAAGGCTATCTGCCTGTCGTTCAGCCCGCTGTCCAGGAGCATGTCCGCCAGGCGGTCGATCCGCCGCGTCTGGTCAGCCACGTGCCTCTCGAGATGGACAAGGGCGTCACGGAGGATCTTGAGCTGGTGGACCAGGAAGTAGGTCGCGTCGGCGTCGTCGGTCTCGGTCAGCAGGAAGGCGCGCTGGTAACCGGCGCGTGCCCGCCGGACGTAGGAAGAGATGGAGACGTACTCGCACGTCCGGTAGCCGTGCCGGGCCAGGGCCCAGTAGAACAGCGCCCGCGCCACACGCCCGTTGCCGTCGGTGAAGGGATGATCCAAGGCAAACTGCAGGTGCAGCACGACGGCGTGGACGACTGGATGCAGGTAGGGACGCGCCCCGGCGGGATCCATGTTGGCGAAGGCCAGTAGCCGCTCCAGCCGCTCCGGCAGCTCCGCCGCCAGCGGCGGCCGGTACAGAAGGTGCCCGGCGGCGTCACCCACGACGACGTCGTCGTCTAACTCAGGCCGGCGCAAGCGTCCCGACTCCGCTGGATCGGATAGCGTGTCGCGGGTGACGACCTCGTGAAGCTCCAGGATCCGGTCCTCCGTCAGCGGCTCGTCCTTCCATTCCCTGACCCTCTCCAGAGCCCAGAAATTGTTCAGGACCATCCGCTCGCCGTGCGAGCGCGGCGTGCGCCCTTCCTCCAGCATGGCCAATGCCTCCCGCCTGGTCGTGGCAGCTCCTTCCAGTAAACTGGAGTCGATCCCCTCGTCGCGCAGCGACCTATACAGGTAGCTTTCACGGAAGTCCGGCTCGACGATCTCCCGGCCGATCGGTCCCGCCATGCCGGCACGGATGTCGATCTCGTGGAGCAGCTCGATGACGGGGTCGGCATGCATGTACTGAAGTGCTCGCCCCTGGGCATCCCGCAAGGGCAACTCCCGCATGGCGGCTGCCCTGACGGACTTGATTCCCAGCCACCAAGCGGCGTGATCCAGGCCTGACGGCGGCTGCCGGTGGCGCAGGTCGTCCCAGTGACAATAGCGGCCGCTGACCACCGGCGTGATCCGCTTCCGCAGGATCAGGGTCATGAGGCGCGCGATCCTTTCCGGTGGGAGGGCCTGCTCTATACTGGCCAGTGATGGCGGTGCGATGACCTTGACCATGGTTTTTCCCCTCCTGCCGGTGAGTTCGAGCATTTGGAGCAGTCTCCAGCCAGGGATCCGCTGGCGATTAACTACTATTTTATACACAAAATAGTAGTTGGTCACTAACAATTACCCACCACGTCCGCCGTCTGGCACCGAATACGATCTGCAATTCGCCCCCGTCCT
>CAYRGZ010000269.1:0-1757 GCA_964423785.1 uncultured Desulfobulbia bacterium | reverse complement strand
TGGGCGGCCTTGTACACGTCGCATTTACGGCAGTTGGCCATCTTCTCCCGGTACGACCCCTGCTCCTTGCCGCCGCACAGGGTGCCGGTCACCACCCAACACTGGTTACCACGATCCGGGTAGGCGGGACAGGAATCCCGCCGCTCGGGCGGACAGTTCTTCATCTCCCAGCATGTGACATTGGCCTTGGGCACCTCGATACGGACAGCCTGCCGCTTGCGGCCGTAGACCAGAGAGACGAGATGGGCCACCATCACCCCCATCTCCTCGGCCTCGGCGGCGAGCTCGGCCGCCGCCTCGGAGGCACTGATCGCAGTCTGCGAAACATCGCGCGTCGCCTTCTCCATGGTCATGGACGCTTTGGAGATCTGTTCGATACCCAGGGCCTGTTCCCGGGTAGCCTGGGTGATGGCGGTCGTCTTTTCGCCGATGCTGGTGGCGGTATTGACGATGTGGTCGAAATCGGCGTTCACCCGCTTCAAGGCCTCGGCGCTTTCGATGATCCGCTGGATGTTCTTGTCGAGCAGTTCCCCTGTATTACGGGCCGCAACCGCCGTCCGGTTGGCGAGACTCTTGACCTCGTCGGCCACCACCGCGAAACCGGCGCCATACTCACCGGCCCGCGCCGCTTCGACGGCGGCATTCAGGGCCAGGAGATTGGTCTGGAACGCGATAGAATCGATGGTGTTGATGATCGAACGGATGGCATCGGCGTCCTGTTCGATCTTCTCCATATTGCGGGTCAATTCGACAAGCGCCTTCAGCGACTGGCCCGATTTCTCAATGTTCTGGTTCATGAGAGCCTCGGAGCCGGCGGTGAGTTCCGAGGTCTTGCGGCTCATGGCCGCCATCTCCTCCAGGGATGCCGAGGTTTCCTGGACGGTGGCCGACTGGGCGGCGGCACTCTCTGCCAGGGTCTTGCTCACCGAGGTGATCGTACCGGCGGCGGCCGCCACCTGGACGGCATTGGCCTCGATACCATCCGCCACCTTGGCAAGGATATGACCGACACGCCGGGCGACCAAGAAGGCAAGGATACCACCGGTCACCACCACCACCAGCGTTGCGACCAAAATCCAGAAGCGTAAGTTCCGGACAACGATGGCGGCGTCCCCTTGTTCAGCAAGCCCGCCGATCCCCACGGCGACGCCGACACCGAGAGCCGAGGTCAAGAGCAACAACACGGCAAACGCCGCCTCAATCCGGCGGCCCAACGTCATTTTGTCCAAATACATCGTACCCTCCCCCTTTATGGTCACCTGGCGCCTGATCAGGGACGATCCGGCGGGAAATCGCCGCCGCACTCAACCGCCCCTACCGCTTACCGTAAACAAGGTATCGAGCTTCAGCTCGCAAAACAGTTCATACAAGTGCGGAGCAAGATTGGTCACCATGAGCCGACCGCCACCCAGCCCCAAGTTCTTGTAGAACAATAAGATCTTACCGATTCCTGAACTGCCGATCTGGGGGACGCCGGCCATGTCGAGCACCACCTCCTCCAACTGATCCAGGGGCAAATCGCTGAAGTGCTGCCTCAGGGCCTCCGCCCCCTTTTCGTCTATGGTGCCCATCACCTGGAGCACGACCCGCTTTCCCTGCTGCGATACCGAAACATCGAGAGCCATCGATCTGCTTTCCTCCTTACCTATCGAGAACAACCGTGCGGCAGACTGAACTCCCCGCCACACCCTCACAGTCCGTTGAAAGTAAGCCCTCACAGGGTGCATTTTTAGCTGGCGACGTAATCTGATATCTGG
>CAYRGZ010000268.1:0-1818 GCA_964423785.1 uncultured Desulfobulbia bacterium | reverse complement strand
TGAACTCGATGGAGGTGGTGAGCGCAGCGAATGACCGATCGCACTTTTTGCGATTTCATCTAAAGCGAAAGGTGAAAAAACCCGGCCAGCGAACTGGCCGGGTTTTTTCGTGGGAAGGGATTTGGAGAGAGAGGAGGAAAAACGGTATCTGCAGCTTGGCCTGGCCTGCAGTCTGTGATAAAGACAACGGGGGGGGCGGTGGGGTTTCATTTTTTTTTGTTTTTTTATCCTGCATGAACCGATCTCGATGGCGTATCGCGCTCCTGTACCGGGGCCCCCAGGGTGAGGGACGGGACGAGTTTTCCTCCTTCGTGCCCATCGGCCTTTTCTATATCCTCCACAGTCTGCTTGCCGCCGGCTATCGGGCCCGGCTGTACAACCTTTCCGAGGTGTCCCGCCGCCGGCTGGCCGATCGGCTGCGGACGATACCGGCCGACGCGGTCCTTGTCTCCGCCTTTTTCGGCTGTCATCGCGAGGCGTTTCGGCTCGCCGAGCTGGCAAAACGGTTCCGGCCCAAGGCGCCGGTGGTGCTCGGCGGGCCGCTCGCCGTGCTGGCCGAAGCCATCCTGCGCCGGGAGGGAGCGGTGGATTTCGTCGTGCGCGGCGAAGGCGAGGAGACGGTGGTGCGCCTGCTGGACGCGGTGCTCCTGGGGCGCGGCTCGCTCAACGATATTGCCGGCCTCTACCGGCGCCAGGGCGGCGGGATGGTCGGCCGGTCGCCGGTGCCCCTTGCCGATCTCGACCGGTATTTCTTTTTGCCCTCCGAGATCCTGCCCCATTGTCGGCAGGTGCGGCCCGAGAATCTCGCCATCCTGATCGCGTCGCGCGGTTGCCCCTTCCGATGCACCTTCTGCTCTTCGAGCGTTCTCTGGCAAAACCGGTTACGGCGCCATAGTCCCGAACTGCTCGTCCGCTACCTGCGCGACCTGCAGCGGAGCACCGGCGCCCTTTATTGCAGTATCCGGGACGAGAACTTTCTGGCCGACCGGCGCCATGTTCTCGAATTCTGCCGGCGGTTGCGGGAGGCCAAGCTCCATTTTCTCTGGAACTGCCAGGGATCGGTGCGCTTTCTCGACGCCGAGTTGGCCGGCGCCCTCGCCGCCGCCGGTTGCGACCAGGTGCAGATGGGCATCGAAACCGTGAGCCCGCGACTGCAACGGTTGCTCGGTAAGCGTATCGAGGCGGAGCGGGTGCACAAGGCGGCATCCCTGCTGCGGCGCCAGGGGGTGCGGCCGTTCGGGTATTTCATCTATGGCATGGAGGAGACACCGGCGGAGGCGGAGGAGAATCTTGCCTTTGTCCGCACCGCCGGCCTTCTCGACGCAGTGGCCGGTCCGCTGGTCTACTACCCCGGCACCGCGCTTGCCGCCGGGGTGCCGGCGGACCGGTTCCTCTGCGCCGGTGAAATCCTGTTGTACGATCCAAAGACGGCGCGGCGTTATCGGCGTTCCTGGGAGGCGGCCCTGGCCGAACTCGCCCGGACGGCTGATTTCTCCAAGGACGAACTTTTCGGACGTCGCGATCCAACCCTGGTCCGTCGCCTGGCCCGCTCCTTCCATCATCTCCGCCACGGCCGCCGCCGCCGGGCCGAGGCGGAGCTCGAGGCCTGTCGCCGGCAATGGCCGGATAATCCGTGGCCGGTGCGCTTACTCGGCCAACTTTACGAGGAGGAGGGAGACACGGCGCAGGCCCGGCGGATGGCCCAGTTGGCCCGCCGGTTGGTGGGGCGATGACCAGAGGGTGAGTGGAGAGACTGGCAGCGTCGCTAACAACATGTTGAAGATCACACCGGCAGCGGAAATCGAGAAAATTTTGGTC
>CAYRGZ010000267.1:0-1853 GCA_964423785.1 uncultured Desulfobulbia bacterium | reverse complement strand
CCGCGTGACACGCACGCACCTCTGGATCTTCCTGTATCCGCATCATCACTTCGTCCACCAAGCCATGCACGACCCGTTGGGCCTCTGGCGTCATTCCGGCAAGGACCCGATCGCGGAATTCCAACAACCCGGCAACATCCCGATCGGCGATAAAAGTCTCCAGGCAGAGGCGGATATTCTCCCGGGTGGCAGCGAGCCGCCCATACCATTCCCTGGCCCCCACATGGTTCCCCTCCATGCGGTGGAGATCGCCGATCATCTTGTAGAGAGACGTTTTTTCCTCTTCATCTTCCAGGGCCGCAACCAGAAACTCCAGGATGCGCCGGCCGGTGGCGAGCCGGGACTCGGCGATCGCCTGCCGGGCGCAGGCGAACAGGGTCTCACCCAACGCATCTTCCCGCACACCGTGGGAGGTGAGCACCCCCAACACCTCTGCGAAATTTCCAGCATCGGCCAATCCCCAGAGGTTTGGCAAGACCTGCGCGTCAATCATGTATGCCTGCTGTTGCACATCTCTCCTCCTGTCTGCAAGTTTGCCCGGAAACAATCAATATCCGCACGGCCGGCGGCCCGTCTCTTTCTAGTAGGTATCGGCCGGCGGCTGGCTTTCATAAACAGTATGGGAAAACAGACCTCCTCAGGGACTATCGTCCCGGCGGTCGGCTCCCGCCGGGACGCCTGCCCGCAAGGCGCTCCACAACTGGGGAATCGTCCGGTCATGGCTGCCCCGGACGTAGATTCCCTCGCCGCCGTCGGCCACGGTGCGGGCGAGCATGGTCTTCCAGGGACGGAAATAGTACCGGGGATCGCTCCGACACGGCTCGACGGAGCAATCGTCCGGCAAATCGAGCAGATCGCAAACCAGGGTGGTGAACCGGCTGATCTTCCGGCCCTCTTGTCTCGCCACGTTGCGGACCATGGCCAGAGCCTTCAGGTACACCTCGGGCGCCATGACCGCGGAACCGAAGTTCATCACCACCCCGCCATCGAGATCCTCCAGCACCTTGGCGAAGATCAGAAAATCCCGGTAGCTGGCAGCTCCGACCGCCGCGCCGTCGCAGTTGGGCAACTCGTGGACGATGTCCTGGCCGATGCCCACGTGCACGGTCACCGGCACGCCGAGCCGGTAGCCGGCAGCGAGCACGCTGCTCTCGCGGTGGGGAAAACTCTCCTCCTCGATCACCCGGCCCACCGCCTCGCCGAACCCGAGCCCCGCGGCGTCGCCTTGCCGGACGATGTCGTTGAGCCGGCCGGTCTCCCGCCAGAGCCCGAAGCGACCGTCCCGGATATAGGCCGCCACGCTCTCGGTGGTGGCACCGATGAGGGCGAGCTCGAAATCATGGATCGCACCGGCGCCGTTCATGGCAAGACAGCTGATATCCCCCCGTGCCATCATGTCGATCAGGTAGCGCTGCACCCCGGACCGGAGCACGTGGGCCCCCATCATCAGGACCACGGCCCGGCTCCGCGCCCGTGCCGACCGGATCCGGTCGGCCACCGTGGCCAGGGCGGGCTCGGTGACCGGCACGGCGGCAAGGGGGAGCAGAATCGAAAGATCGAGATCATGGCGCCGCTCGGCCAGGAGACCGAGTTTGAGACGGCCGCGGTCGAAGAGGGGATACCGAGAGGCCATGCAACCCTCCTCACTTGAGGATGGCGGTGATGTGCTTCTTCACCCCCAGGGGATCGACGGGACGCAGGTTGCCAATGGTCCGTACTGCCTCGGCCCCGACCACGTTGCCGAGAAAGGCGATGATCTCGGCCGGAGCCTCCAGCCGCGCCGCCATGGCCGCAACGGCGAACAGGGTGTCGCCGGCCCCCACCCGGTCGACCACGTCCTGGGCCAGGGCCGG
>CAYRGZ010000266.1:0-1864 GCA_964423785.1 uncultured Desulfobulbia bacterium | reverse complement strand
GCTAAAGAAGCGGCCGTAGGGCCTCCCAGGCCCGGCTGGCCGCGTCCAGGTCGGCGAAGGTGATCTCCATGGTCACCGTGTCGCGTTCGAAGGCCGGGGCGTGGTGGAGGCGCACCGTGTCGGGCAGGTGCAGGGCCTGCACCCGGCGGTTGAATTCCTCCTCGGCCGCGCTGAGGCGGGGGAACCGTTGCCGGGTGAGCCAGGCCATCAGCTTGGCGGTTTTCTGGGAGGCCGTGGCGGTGGGGTGATTCAGGATCGCCTGGGGTTCGTCGGCGGCCAGGATGGCCATGATCGAGGTCTTTAGCCGGCGGGCCAGTTGCCGGCAGCCGGCCACGAGCTTGCGCTGGTTGCCGACACTGGGGCGCAGGTTCGCGATACAGTCGTAGATTGCCAGCCGGTCGCGCATGGAGAGTTCCGTCAGTTCCTCCGCCACCTTGCCGTCGAGAACGCCGTCGTGGAGAGCCTGCAGGATGGGCGGCTCCAGTTCGACCAGGGCCCGCAGCCGGTCCACCGCCTGCCGATGGGGCGGCAGGCCAAGCCGCGGCAGGATGGTGCGAGCCAGTTCCTGCCAGTCGAGGAGCTTTTCAAGGCCGGCAACCAGCATGGCCCGGCGCAGGGGTGTCTCTCCCCGGTGGAAGCGGTCGTCCTCGTAGGCGATGAGCAGGGCCTCGACCGTCGAGGTCGAGGCGGGCAGAATCCGGCACCAGGGGGCGGGATCGCGGCCATCGGCCGCCGCCAGCCGCCGCCGGCCGGCAACCACGGCGTAGCGGTCGGTGTCGCGGGCCATAAGGATGGGCGGCTGGAGGATGCCGAACCGGCGGATCGATTCCTTCAGGTCGTCGGGCGGCGGATCGGCCACCCCGGCGGGCAGCAGGCGAAAGGCGTGGTCATGGACGTCGATCTGTTCCAGGGGGATGCGGCGTACTTCGTGGTTCATGGTGGATCCTCTTTTCTCGGGATTTGCTACCATACCACGCTCGTTGACCGCCGGCTACCGTAACCGAAGGGAAGGAAGGACCAGCGAGGGGCACGTTGTCGCAACCCACCATGATCATGATGGCCGCGGTCACCATCGACGGCTGCATCGAGCCGGCCCCGCTCGGCAGCCGGCAGGACCGCGAACTGTTGGAGGCCATGCGGGAGGCCACCGGCGCAGGCATCCTCGGCGCCGGGACGCTCCGACGGGCCGACCCGGTGATGGCCGGTCGCGGGGGGCGCATTGCCGCCGACCGCCTGCGCTGCATCGTCACCGCCAGCGGCGACCTGCCCGAAGACCGCCGCCTGTTCGCCACCGAGCCACGGCCGGTGTTGTTCACCACCGCCGAGGCGGCCGGCCGCCTTGCCCATCTCCCCGCCACCGTGGTCACCGTTCCAACCCGGCCGGACGGCCGCTTGTCCATGTCCGCTGTACGAGAATGGCTGGCCGGCGCCGGCATCGACAGGGTGTTGGTGGAGGGCGGCGGCGGCCTCAACGGCACCTGCCTGGCAGAGGGGCTCATCGACGAGATCATGGTCACCATCGTGCCGCGCATCTCCGGCCACCAGGACGCTTCCCGCCTGGTGCGGCCGTGGCGAAGCGGCCTTACCCCCCTGGACGACTTCTTCTTGCGCGACTGCCGCCGGCTCGATACCGGCGAGGTTTTTTTGCATTATTGCCGCGACAGGTGACGCCGCAGATGGGGTACCCTGCAGCCACATACCCAGCCTGCAAGGCCGCGACTCCGGCAGACGTGAGGGGTGCCCCGTGATCAGTTGTATCTGGTCACAGGCCACCCCATCTGCGGCGTCATCGGCACGCTTGCGTAGCTTCCAGTACGCGGCGCGTGCCTCTTCCTTGCATCTGGGGCACCCTGCAACCAGATAC
>CAYRGZ010000265.1:0-1879 GCA_964423785.1 uncultured Desulfobulbia bacterium | reverse complement strand
ATATCAGCCTGCCCGCCGGCCTGGCCCGCATGGACATCGGCCTTTTCTCCCTGTTCACCGGTCTCGGGGCCGGCATCTGGGTGGTGATCCTCGCCCTGGTCGGCTACTTCATCGGTAACAACCAGGAACGCATCCAGGAGTTCCTGCACGAAATCACCCTGGCCCTCGTGGCCGCCTGTTTCCTGCTTGCGGTCGGCTACATCTGGTATCGGAAAAGAACAGCCCCCCGCGGTGACGATGCTTGATCGCAAGACCAACCATAGAATCGGGAAAACCATGCACGCCCACCGGATGCTCGCCCCGGGCGACCGGGTGCTGGTGGCGGTATCCGGCGGTATCGACAGCCTGGTGCTCGCCTGGCTGCTGGATCACTGGCGACGCAAGACTCCCTTTTCGTACGATCTTTTGGCCGTGCACATCGACATGGGATTCGATCCGGCCACCGCCCCGGCGGTGGCCCGGCAACTGAACCGGCTGCCGATCCCCTACCTGATCGACGACTGCACCAAACACGGCGCCGACCTCGACGGCTGCCACGCCTGCGCCCGCCTGCGCCGTAAGCGCTTGTTCGACCTGGCCGCGGCCCACCGCTGCAACCGCCTCGCCTTCGGCCACCATGCGGACGACATGCTGGAGACCCTGATGCTCAACATGTGCTACGCCGGCAACATCAGCACCCTGCTGCCCCGTCAGGACCTGTTCTCCGGCCGGCTCACCATCATCCGGCCCCTCGCCGGTCTCTACAAGGAAGACGTTTTGCGCATCGGCGCGGTGGCCGGCATCACCCCGGTCAAGACCCCCTGCCCGTTCGGCACCGACAGCCGCCGCCAGAAGATCCGCGACCTGCTCGCCCATCTCTTCGAGCTCGATCCGCCGGTGCGGGCCAACATGCTGGCCGCCCTCGGCAACGTCAAGCCGGACTACCTGCCCCTGGACCCTGCCGACCCGGACGTGGCGGGAAATACGTAGAAATGGAAACCGCTCTCGACTGCTTTCCCTGTTTCCTGCGCCAGGCCCTGTTCGCCGGCAGGACGGCCGGGGCCGATCCGGAAACGCTTGCCACCATCGTCCGCGAGGCGGCGGCCATGCTACCCGGCCTCGACCGCTCCAAGTCACCGCCGGAGAACGCCGCTCCCCTCTACCGCATGATCAGCCGGTTGACCGGCAATGCCGATCCCTTCGCGCCGCTGAAGGCGGCAAGCAACCAGGAGGCCGCAACCCTGGTCCAGGCAATGCGGCCACGCCTTGCGGCCCACGACGATCCGCTGCGCGCCGCCCTGGCCCTTGCCATCGCCGGCAACGTCATGGACTACGGCTCCCAGCACGATCTCGACCCGGGCGACATGCTGGCCCGCTGCCTGGACACCTCCCTGGCCATCGACGATACGGAAACCTTGCGCGCCGACCTCGACGCGGCACGATCGGTCCTGCTGCTCGCCGACAACTGCGGCGAGATCGTCTTCGACGCTTTTTTCCTGGAGCAGTTGGCGGGAAAGACCAGGTGGCTGGCGGTGAAGGAACGACCGGTGATCAACGACGCAACCGTGACCGACGCCCTGGCCCTGGGACTCGACCGCTTCGCCACCGTGATCTCCAACGGCACCGATATCCCGGGCACAGTGCTCGATGCCTGTTCCCCCACCTTTCGGGAAATCTTTGCCACAGCCGACGTGGTAATCAGCAAGGGCCAGGGCAATTTCGAAACCCTCTCCGACACCAACCGGCCCATCTACTTCCTGCTGACTGTGAAATGCCCGGTGGTGGCGGCTCACCTGGCCGACCGCACCGGCCTGCATCTCCCCACCGGCGCCATGATCCTGGCCAAGAATCGGTGGCACACCTCGGAAGCGAACGGGAAATAGCCGAAAAAGGCCGGCGG
>CAYRGZ010000264.1:0-1899 GCA_964423785.1 uncultured Desulfobulbia bacterium | reverse complement strand
ACTGTTTGACAGTACGGGCGGCTCGCCCCTACTCCACCACCCAATCGGGAATACGGTGCAGGATGTACTCGACGGCGGCGATCTTCAGATCGTCGCCCTTCAGATTCGGATCGAGTTCGGCCAGCACCTCCTCGGCGTCGAACCAGCACAGCTCGCGTTCGTCGTGATCGTAGACGGTCAGGATGCGGCGCCCCGGTTCGTGGATGTGCTCCTCCTCGATGACGTTGGCAACGATTTCCTTGGCCTTCTCGTACGGCAGAAAGGTCACGTCCTGTTCACCCATGATTTTCTCTCCTGTTCTGATGGACCTGGAATGCTCCATCGTTCGGTGGCGGGAATCTACACCAAAAAACGTCGGCCGGCAACACGGACCGGGCGACCGGTTGACGGTTTGCCGATGGCCGACTAAACTCCCCGCATGGATCACGAGACCTTCATGCGCGAGGCCCTGGCCGATGCCCACCGGGCCCTGGCGGCCGGCGAGTTCCCGGTGGGGTGCGTGCTGGTGGCCGACGGGGTGATCGTGGCCCGCGGCGGCCGGCAGGGCAGCACCGGCACCGCCCTGACGGAACTGGACCACGCCGAAATCGTCGCCCTGCGGCGACTCGCCGCTGAAAACCCCGCCCTGGACATGACCCGGGTGACGGTGTACTCCACCCTGGAGCCCTGCCTCATGTGCTACGCCACCCTGCTCCTCAACGGCATCCGCCGCTTCGTCTACGCCTACGAGGACGCCATGGGCGGCGGCACCGGGCTCGATCTGGGCCGGCTGCCGCCCCTCTACCAGATGATGCGACCGCAGATCACGAGCGGTATCCTGCGCCAGGAAAGCCTGGAACTCTTCGACCGTTTCTTCCGGGACCAGCCCTCGGACTACCTGCAGGACACGTATCTCGCCCGCTACACCTTGGAACAGACAGAAAACGCATGACGCCACGACCCCGCACCATTGCCTTCGCTCCCGGAGAGCGCAACGTCTTTTTGCACATCCTTACCGCCTGCAACCTCTCCTGCCACCACTGCTATATCAACCCGGCCCAGCACGGCACCATCACCCTGGACATCGCCACCATCGAGGCGTGGCTCGCCCTCCTCTTCGCGCCGGGCAAGGACAACAACCTGGTGCTGCTCGGGGGCGAGCCCACCCTGCATCCCGACTTGGCCCGGGCGGTGCACACCGCCCGCCGCCTGGGATACGGCTCGGTGACCATCGATACCAACGGCTACCTCTTCCACGATTTTCTCGACCGGATCGAACCGGACGAGGCGGTGCTCAGTTTTTCCCTCGACGGGCCAGAGCCGGCAGTAAACGATCCCCTGCGCGGCGACGGCGTATTCGCCACCTGCACGGCCAACATCCGCCGGGCGGTGAAACGGAATTTTGCGGTCAGCGTCATCTACACGGTGAGCCGCCGTAACATCGACCATCTGCACCGGATGCCGGCCCTGCTCACCGATCTCGGGGTCAGCCGCTTCTTCATTCAGGTCATCGGGTTGCGCGGTAACGCCGCAGAGGCCGACGACGGCCTGCAGCTCACCCCCGACGAATGGCTGGCCGTGGTGCCGGAGGCGGCGGCCCAGGCCGCCGGCGCCGGCCTCGAGGTCATCTATCCCAAGGTGTTCCTCGATCCGGACGAACCATTCGAATGCGCCGGCAACGTAGCCGAAAACTACTTCGTCTTTCCCAACGGCCGGGTCTACCAATGCCCGCTCTGCGAGGACTATCCCGTCAACGCCTTTCGGATCGAAGACGACCGGCTGGTCGAGAACCCGGGGTTGACGGAGAAGCGCTTCTTCTCCCTCACCATTCCCGAGGGCTGCGTGATGAACAAGCTGCTGCAGGCCGGCAACATCCCCTACGACGACGCCGGTCGCCCCCTGCGACGCATCTCCTGCTGT
>CAYRGZ010000263.1:0-1935 GCA_964423785.1 uncultured Desulfobulbia bacterium | reverse complement strand
TGGCCATACGGCCGTCTACGGCGCTTCTCTGTGCTTTGGTTAAGATACAAGGGAGAGAGACCGGGGGCGGGGGGCCGCCCCCGGCCGGTGGCAAATCAGAGACCCAGGGCCTCGGTGATTGCCTTGACGACCGCCTCGCTGGAGGTTCCGGTAATAGTCTTCAGGAGCCCTTCCTTCTCGTAGAAGCCGATGAGCGGCGCGGTCTTCTCGTTGTAGGTCTCGAGCCGATGGCTGATCGCCTCTTCGGTTTCGTCGTCCCGCTGGATGACCGGGCTGCCGCACTTGTCGCAGATGCCTTCCTTTTTGGGCGGATTGCTTTTCACGTTGTAGATCGCCTGGCATTCGGGGTTGGAGCAGGTGCGGCGGGTGGTGAGCCGGTCGAGGATCACCTCCCGGGGCACGTCGATGTTGACCACCATGTCCAGGGTGATACCGAGTCGGGCGAGCAGCTCTTTCAGTGCCTCGGCCTGGGGAATGGTGCGGGGAAAGCCGTCCAGGAGAAAGCCCTTTTCGCAGTCCGGTTCCTGCAGGCGTTTTTCCATGATGCCCATGATGAGGTCGTCGGGCACGAGATCCCCGCGTTTCATGTACTCCTCGGCCTTCTTGCCGAGTTCGGTACCGGCCTGTACAGCGCTGCGCAGGATGTCGCCGGTGGAGATTTGCACCGAACCGTCGATCTTGGTCAGCATCTTGGCCACCGTGCCCTTGCCGGCACCGGGGGCCCCCAGCAGGATCAGTCTCATGGTCGTCCTCCTTGCGTGGATACTTGGTTGATTCTGGAGTGGTGCTAGGATCCGAAACGGAATCGCCAATATTATCACAATGTCTTACCGGATGGTAGGGGAAAATGCCGTCCCTGGCAAGATGGTTCCCGCGGTTGACAGGGGGCGATTCGTATTTATCGTATGAACCAGGGCGAGAGAATGATTACGAGGAACCCGAGCAGGAGGAGGCGACCATGACGGTGCTACGATTTGGAGATCGGCCCTTTTACCGGAATCCGTGGGCTGAGTTCGAACGGATGCAGCAGGAAATGGACCGCCTGGCCCGCGGACTCATGGGCGGCGGTCTGGCCGTCGAGCGGCCGACGGTCTACCCGCCTATCAACATCAGCGAGGACGAGGACCGGCTCTACGTCGAGGCCGAGGTGCCGGGGCTGGCACCCAGCGATCTCGAGATCTCCCTCGAGGGCGACACGCTGACCATCAAGGGGGAACGCAAACCGGTAGCCGCGGCCGACAAGGTTTCCTATCACCGCCGGGAGCTGGAGTACGGTCGTTTCAACCGGGCCGTCGATCTGCCGGTCCGGGTTGACGCCGACGGCGTCGAGGCCCGCTGCGTCGATGGGATCTTGACTATCACTCTGCCGAAGGCCGCCAGCGCCAAGCCCCGCCGGATCACCATTGCGGGATGACGGTCTCGTTCGGAGCGACGACGAGGAGGTGCGATCATGACGGACAAGGAGTTGCGGGTACAGCGGAAACAGGAAGTGCGGCACGGCGGCGAGGCGACGAAAACCGGTCGTCATTTCGTGCCGGCGGTGGAGATCTACGAGACACCCGAGGCGGTGGTGGTCCACGCGGATCTGCCCGGCGTGCCGCGGGAGAATGTCAAGGTGAGCCTGGAAGATGGGGTGCTGACCATCGACGGTGCCATGCCGCCGATGGTGGAGGACGGCCGGCGGGTACTGCTGCGCGAGTTCGAGCAGGGGCATTACCTGCGGCGGTTCACCATTTCCGAGGCCATCGATCAGAATCGGATCAGCGCCCGGATGGCCAACGGGGTGCTGACCCTCGAACTACCGAAGATGGCGCCGGCCCGGCCGCGACGTATCGAGGTGCAGTGCGGCTGATTGGCCCTGTTGCCAAAAATGGTGAACCCGTAATAATTCGCAGTCGGCCCAGGTCTGACACGGTAATTCAACGGGTTACAACC
>CAYRGZ010000262.1:0-1978 GCA_964423785.1 uncultured Desulfobulbia bacterium | reverse complement strand
GGCCCATGTATCGCCTGGCGTGGGCGAGGAGGGTGTCCGGCCGGTCGAAAACCATGGGCATGCGCCGATAGCCGGCTGCCAGCAGGCTGCCGAGCAGGGCGTTGATGCTGTAGCGGTTTGGCTTGCCGCCGTAGAAGATGATAGCCTTGTCTTTGCCGCCGGTCATTGAGCCTGTCTGATTCACGAGGCGTCGCGCGGAAAGGGGGCAGAGGTACGGATGAGACGCAAGGTTTCCTGTTCCAGAGATTTTTTTATTGCGTTCCAGCTGATTGGAGTGTTGATAGCCACTGGAGGTTCCTGGTCCGCGTCAGCGAAGTAGAGGAGGCTTCGTACGATATGGCCGATGTCCCGCTGGGCGTATTTCCGCTGGAACAGCTCGAGGCACCGTTGGAGAGGAATGTGATCACGGATGATGAAGAACAGGTCGATGAAATCCTTGCGTGCTCCCCGGTTGGCAATGGCGGAGAGTTTCATGGCCGCGATGTCCGCTATCCCCGCCAGGGGAGGAGATGTGGTGTCCGCTCGTTCGATCGGCTCGAGTAAGGGATAGTCGTAGCCGATAAAACTGACCTGCACCGTTTCGATGAGAACGTAGAAGGTTTCCGGGCCGGTGGAAACGACCGTCGGGGCGAGGTCCTGGGCTGTCAGACTTCGAAGGATCTGTTCCGGATCGCCGATTGAGGGGGCGAACCAGTCGAAGTCCACCGAGGGGCGATGGCCAATACGTAACGCCAGGGCCGTGCCGCCGGCAAGATAGAAGTTTGTGCCTGCGGTCACCTGAACGAGCGCTGGCAAGATGCGACGCTGGTCTGGCGAGAGAATTTCACGATGCATGGCGCGTATGCCACGGATCCCGTCGGTTGCGGGCTTGGCAGACCCATTGCCTGCGGGCCGGTTCTGGAACGCCACATACCATGGCCCAGAAGTTGAGTTCGCGCGGCGGCAGGATGTCCTTGCCTCGTTGCCGCAAGAAGTCCACTAATTGCTGCCGGGAGTAGCGACGCAGTAGCCATTGCATGGCATCCCATGGTCCCCGTTCCATGATCCTGGCCATGATGCAGTAAGCATGGCGATCCAGGTCGATGGCAGTCGGGTCATATTCCCAGAAGAGCGGTGCCAGGAAGGGAGGCAGTTTTTGTCGATTATTGGTCGGCATCGATGTATTCCCAGGTCCCATCCTTGTCTTTGCCGCTTGTTTAGCCTATGCTGAACTCGTAAATACTGTTTACCATCGGCAAAGGAATGGGGCAATGCATATCCTCGACGAACTGCGAACCACGGCGGCCCGGGTGGCGGAACTGGAGGCGGCGGCCGAGCGCGCCTTGTACGACGAGGAAGACCGGCAGGCGCATCGGCATCATCTCGTTGCCAAGGCCGAGTTGCTGGCCGGTCTGCCGCAGCGGGTGCTCCCCCTTGTCGGGACGCTGCCGGCCGGCCTTGCCGACGAGATCATGGCCGCGGTGGAGGAGATCGGCGCCGATGCCCGCCAAGCCCTGGCGGTGGACTCGGTTTTCTACATGGCCGCCCTGCTGCACCCGATGGATCCAGGGCTGCCCGACGAACTCGCCGCGGTCATCGAGCGGTTGGCCGCCGCCGGCTTGTAGGGCCAATGTACATTGGCCGGCTGCGACTCTTCGGCCCCCGGCGCTATGTATTGCGCCGGTCCGTTTGCCGGCAGGGGGTGTGGGAGAGCGATACCCTTGCCGATCTCGGCGGTGATCCGGGCCGCCTGCTGTGCTATCCGGGCGGCAACGCCGTGTACCTGGATCCGGATTTCGTGGATCGTTTGCGGGCCGCAAGTGGGGCCATCGACGAGACCGAGCTGGAAGAACTCTTCTGGCCCTGGGTGCGGCCGGAGATCCGGCGGGCGGTGGAGCCGTTCCGGTATCGTCGCCGCCGGCCGCGGCCGGTGGTGGATCGGGCCGAAATCGCCCGGCTGCATCCCTTCGACAAGCGGCGTCTTTTTTTCTTGCGCTGC
>CAYRGZ010000261.1:0-2001 GCA_964423785.1 uncultured Desulfobulbia bacterium | reverse complement strand
TTTTTCTTTGCAAGCGGATCGGTTTCCTTATAGATTTGTCGGGATCGTAACAGTCCGTCAAAGCATCTATCAGGCAGGCACCGACCTGCGATTTTCGTTAGGAAGACCGTATCCATGTCGAAAGAACCAACCCTGATCGCCCTGCGGGAGCGGATCGACGCCATCGACAACCAGATACTCGCCCTCCTGAAGGAGCGCCTGCGCTGTGCCCGGGAAGTGGGCAAGATCAAGAGCCGCGAAAACCGCGCCAAGTGGGACCCGTTGCGCGAGCGGGAGATATTCGATCGCCTGCGCCGCTACAACGCCGGCGAGTTTCCCGAGCCGTCGCTCAACAGCATCTTCCGGGAGATCATCACCACCTGCCGGCTGTCCCAGAAGCAGGCGGACGTCGCCTATCTCGGGCCGGAGGCCACCTTCTCCCATCTGGCCGGGGTGAAGACCTTCGGCCACTCAGCCATCTACCGGCCCATGGAGACCATCGAGGACATCTTCCACGAGGTGGAACGGGGCCGCATCCAGTACGGCATCGTGCCGGTGGAGAATTCCATCGAGGGCGCCGTCACCTCCACCCTCGACTGTTTCATGAACTACCGGGCCAAGATCTGCGGTGAGGTCCTGCTGGAGATCCGCCACAACCTGGTCAACCAATCCGGCGAGCTGGAGGACGTCAAGCTGGTGGTCTCCCACTCCCAACCCCTGGCCCAGTGCCGGCAATGGCTGAAGAAGAACCTGCCCGACATACCGAAACAGAGCGTCTTTTCCACCGGCATCGCCGCCCAGATGGCCGCCGAGGACCCGTCGGTGGGAGCCATCGCCAGCGAACTGGCGGTGAGCACCTACCAGTTGCAGGTGGTGGTGCGGGGGGTGGAGGACTACCGGGGTAATACCACCCGCTTTCTGGTCATCGGCCAGCAGTCGCCGTCCAAGAGCGGCAAGGACAAGACCAGTCTGCTCCTCGGTCTGCTCGACCGCCCCGGCGCTCTGCACGATATCCTCTCCATCCTGGCCCGCCGCGGCATCAACCTGACCCGCATCGAATCACGACCGGTGAAGTCGGAACCGGGCAAGTACCTCTTCTTCATCGACATGCTCGGCCACATGGAGGACGCCCATATCAGCGACGCCTTCAACGACCTGCGTCCCTGCTGTTCCCTGCTGGAATGGCTGGGCTCCTACCCGGTGGCCGAGGACGATCCAGCCCGCTCCATCTAAAAAGCAGGCATGCACATCCTGGCTATCGAGAGTTCCTGCGACGAGACCGCGGCGGCCATCCTGACCGACGGCCGGCGGCTATTGGCCAACGTGGTCGATTCCCAGATCGCCGTGCACGGCCGCTACGGCGGCGTGGTGCCGGAACTGGCATCCCGCAAACACATCGAAAACATCTACCCGGTGGTCGAAGCCGCCCTGGCAGAGGCCGACCTCGATCTCGACGCCATCGACGCGGTGGCCGTCACCCGCGGCCCCGGGCTCATCGGCTCGCTGCTCGTCGGCCTTTCCTTTGCCAAGGCCCTGGCCTGGGCCCGCGGCTTGCCGTGCATCGGCATCGATCACCTGGACGCGCATCTCGCCTCCATCTTCTTCGCCGGCCGGCAAATCCGCTATCCCTGTGTCACCCTGGTCGTCTCCGGCGGCCATACCTCCATCTACCGGCTGGACGGACCGACGACGAGCGAACTGCTGGGCCGCACCCTGGACGACGCCGCCGGCGAGGCGTTCGACAAGGTGGCCAAGCTGCTCGGCCTCCCCTATCCCGGCGGCCCGATCATCGGCCGGCTGGCCGAATCCGGCGATCGCACGCGCTTTTCCCTGCCGCGCGCCTGGCTCGACAAGGACAGCCTCGACTTCAGCTTCAGCGGCCTCAAGACCGCGGTCGCCCTCCTGGTCCGCGACATGGAGGCGACCGTAACTGGTCAGAGGAGTGCTCCTTCGTATGCCGAAGTCGTGACCTCGCGGACCGGGTATCTGGTTACAGGGCGCCCCAGATGCAAGGAAGAGGCA
>CAYRGZ010000260.1:0-2078 GCA_964423785.1 uncultured Desulfobulbia bacterium | reverse complement strand
GAGTTTTTACGGTTTCATCAATTTTCTGAGGAGGGAAACGGCGATGATCGATGACTATGGGTTTGGGTCTATCACCATCGACGGTCGGCAATACCGGTCCGACGTGCTCATCTTTCCTGACGGCCGGGTGCGCGACAACTGGTGGCGGGCCAGCGGTCACCGTCTGGTGTTGGCCGACCTGGACGAGATCCTGGCCGCTGCGCCGACCATCCTCGTCTGTGGCACCGGCGCCAGCGGCATGATGGTGCCGGATCCCGCCCTGGGGCCGCTTTTGGCCGATCGGGGTATCGACTTTCTGGTCGAGCCCACCCGGCAGGCGGTGGCCCTGTACAACCGCCTGGTCGGCGAGGGAAAGCGTCCGGCCGCCTGTCTGCATCTGACCTGTTGACGGAGTCCCCGGATTTTCCTTTTCTGAAATAGACAGCCCGGCAGGACAGGCCGCGTAACGGCCGCCCGCCGGGCTGTCTTTTTGTAGCGAACGGGTGATTACAGGTTGTAGCCGATCTCGCTATGCTGCGTGAGATCGAGGCCCTTGACCTCGTCTTCGCTGGAGACCCGGAGCCCGGTACACAGGTCCACGATTTTGAGCAGGATGAAGGTCATGACCATGGAATAGACGATGGTCGCGCCCGCGTCCATGGCCTGGATAGCCAGCAGTTTCGGGTTGCCGTAGAATAGTCCGTCGGCGCCGCCCGGATTGACCGAGGTGGTGGCGAAGAGGCCCGTGGCCAGGGCGCCCCAGAGGCCGCCGACCCCGTGCACTCCCACCACGTCGAGGGCGTCGTCGTAGCCGAGGCGGCTTTTGAGCAGCACGGCCAGATAGCAGATGCAGCCGGCCAAAAGGCCGATGATCAGGGCGGCCACTGGAGTCACGAAGCCGGCTCCCGGCGTGATGGCCACCAAGCCGGCCACGGCGCCGGAGGCCGCTCCAAGGGTGGTCGGCTTCTTTTGGATGATCCATTCGGCGACGAGCCAGGAGACGAGCGCCGTACCCGACGCCACCTGGGTGGTGAAGAAGGCGTTGACCGCGATGCCGTCCGCGGCCAGCGCGCTGCCGGCGTTGAAGCCGAACCAGCCGAACCAGAGAATGCCCGCGCCCAGCACGGTCATGGACAGATTGTGGGGATGAAACGCCTCCCGGCCCCAGCCGCGACGCTTGCCGAAGAGCAGTGCCGCCACCAGGGCCGCGGCACCGGAGTTGATATGGATGACGGTGCCGCCGGCGAAATCGAGGCCGCCGTGGCCGCTGATCCAGCCTCCGCCCCAGACCCAGTGGCAGACCGGTAGATAGACCAGGGTGGCCCAGAGAATCGTGAACAGGAGAAAGGCGGAAAATTTGACCCGCTCGGCAAAGGTGCCGGTGATGAGGGCCGGAGTGATGATGGCGAACATCATCTGGAAGGCACAGAAGAGGAGATGGGGGATGGTGTCGGAGTAGGGACCGGGAGCCAGTCCAACCCCGGCCAGCCCGGCCCAGTCGAGGTTGCCGATGATCCCGCCCACGTCCGGGCCAAAGGCGAGCGAGTAGCCATACAGCACCCAGATGATCGACACTACCCCGAGACAGACGATGCTCTGCAGAATGGTGCTGAGAACGTTTTTGGAGCGGACCATGCCGCCGTAGAATAGGGCCAGGCCCGGGGTCATGAACATGACCAGGGCGGTGGCCACGAGCATGAATGCGGTGTCACCGGTGTTCATTGTTGTTCCTCCAAAGTTGTGATCGATGGTGGCAAAGGATTCCGGGCCCAGGGACGCGGGGCCGGCGTTTTTGGTCTGACAAAGAAAGCAATCGTTGTGCCAAACCGGATCTTTCGTCCAGGACGCCTATTTTGCTATGCCCAGACGTTTCTGTGTGAATTATGATAACAAAATTGTCAGAATAAGGATAGTTCGCTGACGGAATTGTGATGGCTTCGGAAAAAATCGCAGTCGGTGCTAACAGCGATTTCGGCAACTGTGAGGAGTACAAACAAAAAAAAACGGGCGGCCGGAAAGGCCGCCCGTCGTGGACGCGGACGTGGTAAGGCGTCAGGGCTGTGACTGCTGCTCGGCCGCCAGGAGCCGCAGCTGGCAGA
>CAYRGZ010000259.1:0-2082 GCA_964423785.1 uncultured Desulfobulbia bacterium | reverse complement strand
TGCAACCAGATACCCGGTCCGCGAGGTCGCGACTTCGGCATACGAAGGAGCACCCTCCTGACCAGTTACCTCGGGCCTCTCTCCGGCATCCCGCCCCAGGTACCAGCCAAGCCCGCCGGCAAGACCGATACCGGCCAGGCCCAACGCGATCCACACCAACCGCCGTCGGCTGCCGGCAACCGTATCGATACCGGCGGTATCGAGATCGGCCAAAACTTCCGGCGTCGGCGTCTGGCCGCGCCGTCGTTCCTTTTCCGCCTTCTTCAAGGCGTCGAGAATATACGACATGCCTACTTCCCCGCCAACGCCTCACAGGCAGGCTGTCGGCCCGGATCGAGCACCGGATCGGTCGTGCCGAGGCAATTCTGGATCACGAGCAGGCTCCGGCTCCCCAGGGCGCCGTCGGGCACGAGTCCGTTGTCGATCTGGAGCCGTTTGACCATCGCCACCAACCCGTTGTCATACACGGCTGGTTCCGATCCCGGCCGGCCGAGGCGCTTCCCAAGCCATGCCACGACCGGCCCCCGGCCGCCGGGCGCCACGGCATCCGTGTATCCCGGCGGCGGCCGCCAGAGCACCGTAGCCCGGCCACTCCAGGCCAGGGCCACGCTGCGCCACGACAGCCGCCACTCGTCGGAACCGGCCTGGAGCACGGCCCGGTCCCCAGTCATACCGACGAGACTCGCAAAAAATTCCCGGCCGTCCTCATCAAACATCTGCAACACCGCCGGCCGGTTGAGACGGTGGAGATCGTCGAGGCGGGTGACGGTGTAGAAACAGCGCAGCCCCTTCGTCCTGGCAAAGGTACACGGCGGCAGCGGCTCGTCGGCCGGATAGGCCACTCCCCAACGGGCAAACAGATCCGCAAAGGCGGCCCGCCGGGAGTAGCCGGCCGGCAACCGATCCCGCCACCGAATTTCGTCGGCGGCCTCGGCATCCGCCTCCCGATCCTCCGCCGGCGGCATCTCCCTCGCCTCCGGCGGCTCCGACGCCACAACCGGCTCCGCCTCCGCCATCGGCTCCGTAGACGAGATTGGCGCCGCCACCGACGCTCCTTGCGTATCGGCCACCGGTACCGGCGGACCGGGCTCAAGCGCCAGCCGGCCGGGCACCAGGACGGCGGCAAGCAACAAGCCGGCGACGAGCCCCACTTCGGTCCAGCGGCGCCGCCGCCGATCGTCGGTAAAGCCCAAAACCTCGGCCGCGGCGCGGCGTACGATCCGGGGCGTGATCTGTCGGCTGTTTTCGGTATAGGCCCCCAGAAGGGCCCGGTCGCAGATGACGTTGATAAGCCGCGGCACGCCGCCGCTCCACCGATACAGAAGCGGCAGGCAACGGCGCGAAAAGAGGTCCGGGTCACCGCCGGCGACCCGCAGGCGGTGTTCCACGTAGCCCTTGATCTCACCGGCGGCCAGGGGCGTCAGATGGTAGCGGGCGGTGATCCGCTGGGCGAGCTGGCGCAACTCCGGCCGGGCGAGCTTGTCGCGCAGCTCGGGCTGGCCGATGAGGATGATTTGGAGCAGCTTGCAGCTACTGGTCTCCAGGTTGGTGAGCAGTCTGATCTGTTCGAGAACGTCGGCATCGAGATTCTGGGCCTCGTCGATCACCAACACCGTCCGCTTGCCGGCGCCGTGGTTTGCGAGCAACCGGCGGTTGATGGCATCGACCAGGGCCTTGATGGTCGGTGGTTGCGGTTGGGGGATTCCCAGTTCGTCGCAGATGGCGGATAGCAGCTCGACGGCGGACAGGCGTGGGTTGACGATGTAGGCGACCTCGGTGTCCTCCCCCACCTGCTCGAGGAGACAGCGGCTCACCGTGGTCTTGCCGGTCCCGACCTCACCGGTCAGAAGAACAAAGCCGCCCTCGTTGCGAAAACCGTACAACAGGTGGGCGAAGGCCTCCTGGTGCCGGCTCCCCATGAACAAGAAGCGGGGATCCGGAGCAATGGAAAACGGTGCTTCCCGGAAGCCGAAGTAGTCGTTGTAGAGCATGAAATCCGGATAGGCCCGTTTGGAGACAAGGAGTCGTGCGGAGCGACCGATGCCAAAAAGTACGACTCGTAAAAAATCGCAGTCGGCCCAG
>CAYRGZ010000258.1:0-2125 GCA_964423785.1 uncultured Desulfobulbia bacterium | reverse complement strand
CGGATTGGGCGACGCGATCATGGCCGGGGCCGCGATCCGTTGCCTGGCCGAGCGGCTTCACGCTCATACCGGGGCCGTGCCGCAGCTCGACGTCTTTTCCATCTTCCCTGCTCGGGCCACCGCCGTGTTGCTCGGTATCCCGGGGATCCGGGTGTTGCCCTTGCGCCTCTCTCTGGCGCGGTTCGGCATGTACGACGGGGTTGCCGATTGTTCCGGCCTAGTGCAGGATCCGGAGTTTGGCCGGCTGCACATGACCGACTGCTTTCTCAAGCGGCTGGGCATCGAGCCAGATTCGGTCGCGCCTGCCGCCAAGCGACCGCGGCTGGAGCCGCTCGCGCCATCGCCCGCCGTGGCCGGGGCGGTTGCCGCGGCCCGGGAGCGGAGTGCCGGCAGGCAACTGGTGGCGCTCGTCTTTCGGAGCGCCCTCACCCGTACCATGCCGGATCATCTGGCGGCCCGGCTGCTTGGGATGCTCCGGGACGACGGCTTCCAGCCGGTGATCTTCATGGATACTCCGGCGGAAGCGGCCCGTTTCCTCCATGCGTTCCATTTGACCGATACGGTCGTCGATCTCTCGCCCACCTCGATCGGTTTCCGGGAATATATCGCCCTGCTTGGGGCGATGGACGGTATCGTCAGCGTCGATACCTCGGCGGTCCACATTGGTGCCGCCCTTGGGAAACCCGTGGTGGCGATCTTCAACAGCATCGCCAAAGATCTGCGCATCCGGTACAGCCCCACCGTGATCGGTATCCAGATCGCCTACCATGGCCGGACCTGCACCGCCCCCTGCAACCGTTCCAAGGGGCTTGCCGAGTTTCAAGGAACGCTCCCCGGCGGGGTCTCCTTTGGCTGGCGGTTCGGCTATGCCTGCGAGGAGGCGGTGGACAGTGCCACGGTCCTGGAGGCGGCGAAACAACACGTCGCCCGGATCGATTCCGCTGCGCCGATCGAGCCCCAGCTCGAGGCGGTGCATCGGGAGCTGGCCGACGCCTTTGCCTCCGGCTCCAGGGCCCCGTGTTGGGAACACCTTGACCTCGATGCCGTGCGGACAGCGATTGGCCGGCTTCTCAACCGGAACATGCCTGGCGATCGAGGTCAGCAGTAGCCAAGGGCTTGCAGCTCGGCACCCGCCAGTTCTTCGAAGGTACGCACGTCGGCCGGCGTAAGATGGTTCTGCCAGTCGCCGACAACGCCCTTCCGGTAGAAGGACGCCCGATTTTCCTCCCCTCGCCGGCGACCGCCTGCCAGTCGCCGGAAATCCCCTGCTTCGAGACAGAGCTCCACCGCATCGGGATCCACGCCGAGAAATTCGAGAACGCCCCTCAACGTTTCCTTGGGGCTCCGGTGCAAATCTTCGTATCGTATTTCGTGATAGACCTCTGGATGACGGGCCTCAAAGGCCCGGCCGGTCTGGACGTTGCGGGCCCAGCTACGGGCAAACAGGGCGTAGAAGTCGGATGGATTTGGAAATTGGGCCTGGAAGGCGCCGCCCGTGTTGCGGAGGTTGTTGAACCAGGCGGAAACGGCGGCGTCCCGGCCGTCGCGGATGATGTGGATGAATTTTGCCTCCGGCAGGATGCGATGGTAGGCATCCAACGCATGGATGAGGATGGGGTTCTTTGAGCCGATGCATCGTACCTCCGGGCCGGTATCGATGTGGGCGAAGAGGAGCAGTATGGCCGTCCTGTAAAGGGTGAGGATGTCTGCGTGGGAGAAGCGCAGGTAGGCGTCGGTCCCCATGGGGGCGTTGACGCCCAGCATGTGGGTGTCGTACTGGAATGCGAGGTTGTGGAGCAGAGTGGCCAGCAGGTTGAAGTCGCCTTCGCCCGCACAGGTGATGGCCGGGTGGCCATTGACGAGATGCTGCAACCAGGTGGTGCCGGACTTCGGGGTGCCGATGATGAAGAAGATCTGCCGCTCGGTTGTCCTGGGAGGTGGTTCCGTCGGCCTGGTCGCCGTTGGGATGGTGCGGAGGGGCAGGGGGATCTTGCTCCAGTCCGCGAGGCCCGGGACGGCGCCCGCTTCGATGGCCCGCTGGATCTGTTGCCGCTGCTCGGGAGAGAGGCCGGGGCCGAGGCGGCGGAAGACGTCGTGGGCCCGATCGAGGTCCCCGGTTTCCAGA
>CAYRGZ010000257.1:0-2181 GCA_964423785.1 uncultured Desulfobulbia bacterium | reverse complement strand
TCAACCCGGACAGTTTACGTGTTACAACCCCGGACAGTTTATTTGTCGGCTACATTCTTTTCGAAATAGGCTTGACAAATCGGAAGCTCTCTGTATAATCAATAGGCTAAACTTATGCAAGGGCCCATAGCTCAGTTGGCTAGAGCCACCGGCTCATAACCGGTCGGTCCCTGGTTCGAGTCCAGGTGGGCCCACCAGAACGATCAACGCCGGTGGCCGAGGGCCGCCCCACGGGAAGACCTGGATTGAAATTTCCGCAGCGCAAAGACGATTACCCATTCCGGGTGCCGGAAGCGGCCTTGGAATCCGCGGGAAAAAGGTGCAGCCTCAAACGGATGCGCCTTTTTTGTTTGTCGGATGGAAGCCCATTGTATTCGGCCCGTGGATCGGCGACGGGGAGGCGGCCATGACCGGGGGAATGCGGGAGAGCCACGGTCCAACCGTTGGCCGCGTCCTCGACCTCCTCGACGGGCTGGCCCCCTTTTCCCTCGCCGAGGAGTGGGACAACGTCGGGCTCATGGTCGGCGATCCGGGCGCGGCGGTGACCGGTATCCTGGTCGCCCTCGATGTCACCGCCGCCGTGCTCGATGAGGCCACCCGTCACCGCTGCAATCTCGTTGTCAGTCACCATCCCGCCATCTTTCATCCCATCTCCCACCTGCGCACCGACCAGCCGACCGCCGCCCTGGCCATCCACGCCGTCACCGCCGGCATCGCGGTCATCGGCTGCCACACCAATCTCGACAAGATAGATTTGGGCGTGAACGGCGCCCTGGCCACGGCCCTCGGCCTTGCCGCCTGGGAGCCCCTTGAGCCGTCGGACTCCGGCATCGGCTTCGGGCTCATCGGCGATCTTCCAGCCCCGGCGAAGGGGAGCGATTTCGTGCTGCGGATCGGCCGGACGTTGGGATGTGCGGTGGTGAAGGTGGCGGGACCGGTGCCGGAGCGGGTCGTCCGGGTGGCGGCCTGTGGCGGCAGCGGATCGGACCTGGCCGCAGTAGCTCGCGACCGCGGTGCCGATATCTATTGTTCCGGCGAAATCAAGCACGCTATCGGCCGCTGGGCCGAGGCGGTGGGCTTCTGTGTTGTCGATGCCGGCCACTGGGCCACCGAGCAGGTGGTGGTGGCCCCGCTGGCCGCCGAGTTGACCAGGCGACTGGCGGCGGCGGGCATGCCGGTGCCGGTGCGGACCAGCGAGGTGCTGACTGACGTCTTTGCCAGCGTGACGATTACGGGGAGGGAAGGAGAGAGTTGAAGGAGGTGGTTGGTTGCCGCCCTGCCGGCCGGTTCCTGCTTGCGCGGTGCGGGGGCGGCGGTTTTGTCATGGAATCGTTTTGAGGAATCAGGGTGATGAGTCTACACGAAGATGTCGCGAAGTTGATCGAGTTGCAAAATATCGACCTCGAGGTCCGCAGGCTGGACGAGGCCATTGCCGCCGGGGAACAGGAACTGGCCCGGCGGCGGCAGCGGATCGAGAACTACCGAGCCGAGATCGAGGAGATGAGTGACCGGCGCGAGCGGTGCGCGGCGCGCCGCCAGGAACTCGAGGAGGCGATCGAAGAGGAGTTTGCCCGCATCAAGGATCGGCAGGCCAAGATCATGAATGTCCAGACCAGCCGGGAGTACCAGAGCCTGCTCAAAGAGATCGAGGACGGTAAGGAGGCCAACCGGCAACGGGAAGACGAGGCGGTTCTCCTTATGGAGGAAATCGAATCGGTGGACAAGAAACTCGCCGAGATGCGCAACCTCTGCGAGACCGAGGAGAAGCTCCTGGCCGAAAAAGAGGCCGAGGTCGCGGCCGAGGCAGAACGCCTGCGGGCCGAACAGGCGAAGATCCTGAAAAAACGGACCACCAAGGCCAAGAAGATCCCGGCTTCCGTCCTGCGGCGATATGAGCTGTTACGCGAACGTCGCAATGGCGTGGCCATCGTCGGGGTCAGCAACGGCGTCTGTCTCGGTTGCAACATGAACATTCCACCGCAGATGTACAACAACCTGCTCAGGGCAGAGGAACTGCTCACCTGTCCGATCTGCAACCGGATGATGTTCTACCAGGCACCCGAGGAATAATTTTGATGAAATCGCAAAAAATGCGATTTCATCAAAATCACGCTTCGTAACCACTCGAATTGTCGTGTCAGACCTGTACCGACTGCAAGTTTTTACGGTTTCATCAATTTT
>CAYRGZ010000256.1:0-2206 GCA_964423785.1 uncultured Desulfobulbia bacterium | reverse complement strand
CGGCCGTTGATCAGGACCTGGCCCTGGGTGGTGCCGAAGTTGGTGCCCGTGATGGTCACCGTGTCGCCGTAGGCGACCGAGGTCGGCGAGATACCGGTGATCAGTGGTACCGGGCCCACGGTGGCGTTGGCGATGTCGAGGCTGACGTTGTCGGCCATCACTTCGCCGTAGCCCAGCTTGACCAGGCTCACCTCGACCAGGCGGACTGCGTCGCTGGGAAAGGTGTAGGGCGACGCCTGCTGGTGGGAGGGGTTGGCTGCGTCGCTTTGTCCGATCTCCTTTAGGCTCGACTGGAGTACGGTTTCTTCGTGGATCTGGCCGCTCGAGTCGAGGAACTCGATCTTCATGGCCACCATCGGCGCATCGGAAGTCAGGTCCCCGTTGACCACCCACAGGTCGACGGTCGCGGTGGCCTGTTGGCCGGCGATGTCAGTGACGTTGACCGGCTGGATGAGCACCGGCCCCATGTAGCCCTCGGTGCTCAGTGGGTGCAGACTGGCAGCACCCTGCGAGGAGTCGAGGGGATCCCAGGAGGGATCGATCCTGTCCTCCACGTACCACGGTGCCAGACCGCTTGCGAAATCGCCGTTGACGAGAACCTCGGTGGCCCGGGCCTGGCCGGTGGCAAACGTGATCGCCGCCAAGGTCAGAGCAAGCAGGCGAAATGTGGTGCTCATCGTAATCTTCATGTCACTTCCCTCCATTGTCACTGGTCTTGGTGAGTATCCCCACCACGTGCCGGCCGAATCAACCGAATATATAACATACGCTATTATACAAACTCTGTTATACAAAAATAAGCGGCAAGACGGGAATAAAAAAAACGATACGGCGGCTGGCCGCCGCCGGTGGCTCACACCACCCCCTGGTCCAGCATGGCGTCCACCACCGTGGTGAAGCCGGCGATGTTGGCGCCGGCCACGTAGTTGCCATCCATGCCGTAGGCTGCCGCCGCATCCAGGCAGGTACGGTGGATGGCGTGCATGATGTGCCGCAGCCGCTCCTCCACCTCCTCCCGCGGCCAGCGCAGCCGCATGGAGTTCTGGGCCATCTCCAGGCCAGAGACCGCCACCCCGCCGGCGTTGGCCGCCTTGCCGGGGGCATACAGCAGCCGGTGTTCGAGGAAGATGTCCATGGCCTCGGGGGTGCATGGCATGTTGGCCCCCTCGCAGACCAGAAAGACGCCGTTCCTGACCAGGTTGGCGGCGTCAGAGCCGTTGATCTCGTTTTCGGTGGCGCAGGGAAAGGCGCAATCGGCCGGGATGTCCCAGAGCGGGTTGTGGTCGGCGGCCGGATCGGCGGCGATGTAGGTGGCCTCGGGGAAGCGGTCGGTGTATTCGCGGATGCGGCCGCGCCGGATGTTCTTGAGTTCCTTGACGAAAGCGAGTTTTTCCGGCGTGATGCCCGCCTCGTCGCAGATAAAGCCGGATGAGTCGGACAGGGTCACCGGCCGGGCCCCCAGGTGGAGGAGCTTTTCCACCGTGTGCTGGGCGACGTTACCGGAGCCCGACACCAGGCAGGTCTTGCCCTCCAGGGTCTGATTGCGGGTGGCGAGCATCTCGGCCGCGAAATAGACCACCCCGTAGCCGGTGGCCTCGGGCCGGATGAGGCTGCCGCCCCAGGCGAGGTTCTTGCCGGTGAGCACGCCGGTAAATTCGTTTTTGAGCTTTTTGTAGGTGCCGAAAAGATACCCGATCTCCCGCGCCCCCACCCCGATGTCGCCGGCCGGGATGTCGGTATTCGGCCCAATGTGGCGGTAGAGCTCCATCATGAAGGATTGGCAGAAGCGCATCACCTCGTCGTCGGATTTCCCTTTGGGGTCGAAGTCGGCGCCACCCTTGCCGCCCCCCATGTTGAGGGTGGTCAGCGCGTTCTTGAACACCTGCTCGAAGGCGAGGAACTTCATGATGCTCAAATTCACCGACGGGTGGAAGCGCAAGCCCCCTTTGTACGGCCCCAGGGCCGAGTTCATCTCCACCCGGAAACCGCGGTTGACATGCACCTGGCCCTGGTCGTCCATCCACGGCACCCGGAAGATGATCACCCGTTCCGGCTCGGTGATCCGCTCCAGGACGCCGAGCCGCCGGTAGGCGGGATTGCGGTCGAGGACCGGTCGTACCGTGGCGAGGACCTCGCCCACCGCCTGGTGGAATTCCTTCTGTTCCGGATCGCGACCGGTGACGAATTGCAAGAGGTCGTCGGTCAT
>CAYRGZ010000255.1:0-2207 GCA_964423785.1 uncultured Desulfobulbia bacterium | reverse complement strand
CGTCCCATCTTCGCGCGATCGCGCCCGATCGCATAAGTTTACTATAGTTCCCGGTCGCGCTTGCGTAAATTTGCGGCACCCTGTGAGTTTTTACGGGGCAAGGGGGTACGCCGATGAGGGGGCCGTCCCTTGCCCTGCCTTGCCGGAATGAGTATGCTGATCGATAAACCGACGCGATATGCTCGGGAGAGAACCTATGGGTATCGGGGAATAGGGAGGAGATGATGGCGGCACGGAGTACGGTGACCGGCAGCGGTGATACCATGACCCTCGATGAGGCCCTGCGCCTGATCGGCGAGCAGCAGCGCCAGCTCGAACGGCTGGCCGAGATCGGTACCGCTCTGTCGGCGGAAAAGGATCACGACCGCCTCCTCGAAATGATCGTCTGCGAGGCGCAGCGCTGCACCAACGCCGACGGTTGCACCCTTTACATCCACGATGCGGCCAACGGATTGTTACATTTTAAGATCCTGCGCAACACCTCGCTGGGCATCCACCAGGGAGGACACGGCGCGCCCATCGATTGGCCCCCGGTCCAGTTGCGCAATCCGGACGGCAGCGAGAATCACGCCAACGTTTCCGCCCACTGTGCGCTCACCGGCGAGATCATCCGCATCGCCGACGTTTATGCTGCGGACTTCGATTTCAACGGTACCCGCCGGTTCGACGCCGCCAGCGGCTACCGGTCCAAGTCCATGCTGGTCCTGCCGATGCGCGATCACCAGGATGAGATCATCGGTGTCATCCAGCTGTTGAACGCCATGGACCGGCAGACGGGAGAGGTCATCGATTTCCCGGATCACGAGGTTGCCCTGGTGGCCGGGCTTGCCTCCCAGGCGGCCATCGCCATGACCAACAACCGCCTCATCCAGGACCTGGAAAACCTGCTCGAGGCGATCGTCAAGATGGTCGCCACGGCCATCGACGCAAAATCCCCCTACACCGCCGGCCACATTCAGCGGGTGGTCGAAGTGGCCGAGGCTCTGGCCCGCTTGGTGCACGAACGCGAGCAAGGACCGTTTGCCGAGGAGCGCTTCGATTCCGATCGGCTGCGCGAATTGCAGATGGCCGCTTGGCTCCACGACGTCGGCAAGATCGTCACCCCGGCCCACGTTATCGACAAGTCCACCAAGCTGGAGACGGTGTTCGACCGGCTGGAACTGGTGCGACTGCGCCTGGAACTGTACCGCAAGGACCGCGAAATCGCGCAGTTGCGCCAACAGCTCGGTTCTGCGGCGACCGGGCCGTCCTCCGATGACGGACCGATCATCGATCCGGACGAAGCAGAAGCGTTCCTCGCCGCGGCCAACAAGGGGGGGGAGTTCTTGGCTGACCACACCATCGCCGAGATCGAGCGCCTGGCAACGGTGCCGGTGACCACCTCCCGGGGAAAGGAGCCGCTGCTTACCAGCGACGAGGTCAAGAACCTTTCCATCCGGCGCGGCACCCTGACCAACGAGGAGCGCGAGATCATCAACAACCACGTGGTGGTGACGGAACGGATGCTCTCCCGTCTGCCGTTTCCGAAAAAACTCGCCAACGTCGGCCGTATCGCCGCCATGCACCACGAAAAGCTGGACGGCTCTGGCTATCCGCACGGCCTGTCCGGCGACGATATTCCGCTAGCGGCCCGAATACTTGTCGTGGCCGACGTGTTCGAGGCCCTCACCGCCGCCGACCGACCGTACAAACCGGGCAAGAAATTGTCCGAGATGATGCGTATCCTGGGCTTTATGGTCAAGGACAACCATCTCGACGGCGATCTGTGCGATCTCCTCGTGGAGTCCGGTTTCGTGGGTCGCTATGCCCGCAAGTACCTTGCGCCCCGACAGATCGACGAGTTCGAATGGCGGGGCAAGCGATACACTCCGCCCGCCGAATAGCGGCCGATGGTCGCCCCTTGACTGTCCCCCAGAAATCGGGTAACACACTGGGCATATACCCCCAGGTGCCTTTGTGCTTGATAGGGAATCCGGTGCAAATCCGGAACGGGCCCGCCGCTGTGACCGGGGACGAACGCCGCAATGAGGCCACTGGCTGCTCTCGGCTGGGAAGGCGCGGCAAGTAGGAGGATCCGGGAGTCAGAAGACCTGCCTGCGAGGGGGCTGCGTTCTTCGTGGACTGAAGACGCGGCGAGATCTTGTGGAGAAAAAGGGTTATCCCTGGATCGGGTTACGGTCCAGGGATTTTTTTATTCGCAGTCTGCC
>CAYRGZ010000254.1:0-2211 GCA_964423785.1 uncultured Desulfobulbia bacterium | reverse complement strand
TCATGGATTGATGAAATCGTAAAAAATACGATTTCATCGAGTTCACGGCTTGTAACCCGTTGAATTACCGTGTCAGGCCTGGGCCGACTACGATTTATTACGAGTTTGTCATGAATTCCAGTCTTTCCAAGGCAAAGATTCTCATCGAGGCCCTACCCTACATCCGCTCGTTCGCCAACCAGACGGTGGTGATCAAGTACGGCGGCCACGCCATGGTGGACGAGGAGCTCAAGAAGAACTTCGCCCTCGACATCATCCTGATGAAATACATTGGCATCAACCCGGTGGTGGTGCACGGCGGCGGGCCGCAGATCAACGAGTTCCTCGCCAAGATGAACATCGAGTCGTCCTACGTCCACGGCATGCGGGTGACCGATGGCCCGACCATGGACGTGGTGGAAATGGTGCTGGTCGGCAAGGTGAACAAGGAAATCGTCGGCCTGATCAACTTCCACGGCGGCCGGGCGGTGGGCCTTTCCGGCCGGGACGGCGACCTGGTCAAGGCCCGCAAGCTGACCATGCGCAAGCACCTCGACGCGGACCGGCCGCCGGAGATCATCGATCTCGGCCGGGGCGGCCAGGTCACCGAGGTCAACCCGGCGGTGCTCGAAACCCTGGACCAGCAGGACTTCATTCCGGTAATCGCTCCGGTGGGGGTGGGCGAGGACGGCCAATCGTATAATATCAACGCCGATCTCGTGGCCGGCGCCATCGCCGCCCGTCTCCAGGCCGCCAAGCTCATCCTGCTCACCGATGTCGAGGGGGTCCTCGACCAGGATGGCCGTTTGATCGCTTCCATGACCACCAGCGAGGCCGACCGCGCCATCGAGTCCGGCGTCATCGCCGGCGGCATGATCCCCAAGATCCGCTGCTGCCAGGACGCCCTGGCCGCCGGCGTCGGCAAGGCCCATATCATCGACGGCCGCAAGGAGCACGCCATCCTGCTCGAAATGTTCACCCAGGAAGGCATAGGCACGGAGATCACGAGCGATGCACCCAACGATTGAAACCGCCGACCAGGTCTTCATGAACACCTACAGCCGCTTTCCCGCCGTGATGGTAGCCGGCGACGGCTACCGCCTGCGGGACGCCGACGGCCGGGAATACCTCGATTTTCTTTCCGGCATCGCGGTCACCAGTCTCGGCCACAACCATCCGCGGGTGACCGAGGCGATCCGCGAGCAGGCGGCGCGCCTTCTGCACGTCTCCAACCTGTTCTATACTGAACCCCAGACAAAACTCGCCCAGCTGCTGGTCACCCACAGCTTCGCCGACCGGGTGTTTTTCGCCAACTCCGGCGCCGAGGCCAACGAGGCGGCCTTCAAGCTGGCCCGCATCGCCGGCGGTGAGAACCGCTACGAGATCCTCAGCCTGGAGGGTTCCTTCCATGGCCGCACCTTGGCCACGGTGGCCGCCACCGGCCAGCCCAAATTCCACAAGGGTTTCGAGCCCCTGCCGACCGGCTTCAAAAGCGTGCCCTTCGGCGACCTCACCGCCCTGGAGAAGGCCATCGGTCCGCAGACCTGCGCCATCCTGGTGGAACCCCTCCAGGGGGAAGGGGGAGTCCGGCCGCTGCCCCTCGACTACCTCGCCGGCATCCGGTCCCTGTGTGACCGACACAGGCTCTTTCTCATCTTCGACGAGGTCCAGGTCGGCATGGGCAGGACCGGCACCCTGTTCGCCTACCAGCAGCTCGGGGTGGAACCAGACATCATGACCCTGGCCAAGGCCCTGGGCAACGGCATGCCCATCGGCGCCACCCTGGCCCGGGAGAGCGTCGCCGCCGCCTTCACCCCCGGCACCCACGCCTCCACCTTCGGCGGCAACCCGGTGGCCTGCGCCGCCGGCGTCGCCGTGGTCGAAACCTTGTTGGAACCGGGCTTTCTCGACACGGTACGCCGACGTGGCGAATTTCTCGCCGACGGACTCCAGCGCCTCGCCGCCAAATATCCGGCCATCGGCGCCGAAGTGCGTGGCCTCGGCCTCATCCAGGGCCTCGTTCTTGCGGAAAGCGCCCGGCCGCTCGGACCCAAGATCGTCAACCGGTTGTTCGAACGAGGCGTGCTCGCCAACTTCGCCGGCAACACCACCTTGCGTTTCCTGCCGCCGCTCATCGTGGACGACGGGGCCATCGACCAGATGCTCGCCATCCTCGACGAGGTATTGGCCGACATGGCGGACTGATCTACCAGCCTGTCGAAAAAGCCGTCC
>CAYRGZ010000253.1:0-2268 GCA_964423785.1 uncultured Desulfobulbia bacterium | reverse complement strand
TTGAATTATCGTGTCAGACCTGAACCGACAGCGACTTTTTACGAGGCCATCATAATTCAGTGCTGAATGACGAGGACTGAGTAGTAAGGACCACTCAACACTCAGCACTCAGTCCTCAGCCCTCATCAAAGGACGGGGGGCGATGAGCACCACCGCCGCCAGGGCGGCGACGGTCAGCCGGTCGGTGGTAAGCGGCGGGCTGTCGGCAAGATCGAGGAAGTCAGACGGCGGTTCGGCGCCGGTATCGACGAGCTTGTGCCAGCGGCGGCCGGCGGCCGGCGGTGCCAGCATGAATCGGTGCGGCCGGCGATCACCGTTCACCATGACGAAAAAGTCGTCGTCCGGGATCCTTGCGCGTTCACCGTCGAGAAAGAAGGCCAGGGTACGGCAGGAGGGGGACCAATCCTCCCTGCCCGAGGCCGACTGCCAGCGGATCTCCCCCGGTCGGCCCGGCTCCGGCGGCGGAAAAAAGGTGGTGCGCCGGAAGACCGGATGGGCCCGGCGCAGGGCAATGAGTTTGCGAAAAAAGTGTACCAGGTCGGCGTTACGCTCGGCCAGCTGCCAATCGAGCCAGCTCGTCGGATTGTCCTGGCAGTAGGCGTTGTTGTTGCCTCCCTGACTGCGGCCGAACTCGTCGCCCGCCAGGATCATCGGCACCCCCTGGGAGAGCAGGAGCAACACAGCGAAGGTCCGCACGCGCCTTCTGCGCAGCCGTTCGATCCGTCGGTTGCGGGTCGGTCCCTCGACACCGCCGTTCCAGGCGATGTTGTCGTCGAACCCGTCGCGGTTGTGCTCGCCGTTGGCCTCGTTGTGCTTGCGTTCATAGCTCACCAGATCGGCGAGGGTGAAACCGTCGTGACAGGTGACATAGTTGATGCTGGCAGTGGGGGAACGGTCGGTGTAGAGATCGGCGCTGCCGGCGATGCGGGTGGCGAGCACGCCGACGGTGCCCGGCCGGCCGGCCATGAAGGCACGGACATCGTCGCGGAATCGCCCGTTCCACTCGGCCCACCGCCGGCTGGCGGAAAAACTGCCCACCTGGTAGAGGCCGGCGGCATCCCAAGCCTCGGCAATGATCTTGGTGCGGCGGAGCACCGGGTCTTCGGCGATCTGTTCCACCACTGGCGGATTGTCGAGCACCCGGCCCTCTTGGTCGCGGCCGAGGATGGATGCGAGATCGAAGCGGAAGCCGTCCACGTGCATCTCGATCACCCAGTAGTGCAGGCAGTCGATGATGAGCTGCCGCACCAGGGGATGGTTGCAGTTGAGGGTATTGCCGCAACCGCTGAAGTTGCGATACGCCCGCGTTGCCGGGTCGAGCAGATAGTAAATCGTGTTGTCGAGCCCCTTGAAGGAGAGTATCGGCCCGTCGTCGCCACCCTCGGCGGTGTGGTTGAAGACCACGTCCAGGATGACCTCGATGCCGGCCCGGTGCAGGGCCTTGACCATGTCCCGGAACTCGGTCACCGGGTCACAGGGATCAGCGGCATACGAGGCCTTGGGCGCGAAGAAGGCGATCGGGCTGTAGCCCCAGAAGTTGCGTAACCGCTCACCGGTCTTCGGATTGTGCCGGGGAATCTCGTTTTCGTTGAACTCGGTGACCGGCATGAGCTCGACGGCAGTGATCCCGAGCCGCTGCAGGTAGGGAATCTTCTCGATCAGACCACGGAAGGTGCCGGGATGGGCCACCCCGGAACTGGGGTGGATGGTGAAGCCGCGCACGTGCAACTCGTAGATCACGGTATCCTCCAGAGGGATGCCGAGCGGCCGATCTCCCTCCCAGTCGTAGCAGCCGCCGCCCACCACCCGGCAACGACGACGGAAGCCGTGGCCGCCGCCGGCCGCCGCTCCCCAGCGTTCGCCGCCGGCAAGGGCACGGGCGTAGGGATCGATGAGCAGGCGCCGGAAATCGAACCGATAGCCGCTGCCGTGGGGATCCCACTCGCCATCCACCCGGAGGGCGTACTCGGTACCGGCCGGCACGTCATGGAGAAAGACATGCCAGATGTCGCCGGTCCGGTTGGCAGTTGGATCCAGTTCGATGTCCGTCCGCCGCCCCTGTTCGTCGAAGAGCACCAGGGCCGCCCGCCGGCCATGCCGGCTGAAAAAGGCGAAATTGACCCCGCCGGCCATGCAGGTCGCCCCCAGCGGCAGGGGCCGACCCGGTGATTTTTTTACGAGCATTCTTCTTGATAACAATTATTGGTTAGATTATAATTGATGGAATCGCAAAAACTGCGATTCCATCGAGTTCGTGGCGTGTAACCC
>CAYRGZ010000252.1:0-2280 GCA_964423785.1 uncultured Desulfobulbia bacterium | reverse complement strand
CAGATACCCGGTCCGCGAGGTCGCGACTTCGGCATACGAAGGAGCAACCCCGTGACCAGTTACGGTCGACCTCGATAATCGACATAGACGGACTCCACGCCGACCTCCCGAAGGGCACTTATCAGCCCTCCCTGCCGTAGCGTATTCCATAACGATTCAACCATGGGGGTCGGAACCTCGATCATCGCCCGTTCACCGGTCAGACGCACCCGGCTGCCAATCCAGCCGTGCTCGGTCAAAACCGCCTCCGCCCGCCGGATACGCTCGATGGTTACCGGTTCGATGGGTAGGCCGGCGGGCACCCGGGTGGCGAGGCAGGAATTGGACGGTCGGTCCCAGGTCGGCAAATCCAGAAAACGGCTCAACCGACGGACCACCGCCTTGGTCAGCCCCAATTCGGCGAGCGGCGTCCGCACCCCGAACTCCTCCAAGGCGCGCAGTCCGGGCCGATCGTCCTCGAGATCGTCGGCATTGGTGCCGTCCGCCAGCATCCCGACACCCCGACGGTGCACCAACTCGACGAAGCGCCCGTACAGACGCCGCTTGCAATGGTAACACCGATCGGTGGGATTGGCAATAAATTCGGGCCACTGATAGGGATCGGCCCGCACGATCTCCACTGCCACCCCCAGCCGCTCGGCGAGATCCTCGACGTGGCGCAGTTCCTCATCCGTATGCAAGGGGGTGTGGGCGTGCAGCGAGATCAGGTCGTCACCCAGTTCCTGGCGGCCGACGGCAACCAAAAGAGTGCTGTCCACGCCACCCGACCAGGCGACGGCCAGGGGCCCGGCCTTCCGGATCCAGCGGCGCAACCCATCGAGGAGCTCTCTTTCCCGTTCCGTAACCACTCGCACCCCGTCGTACTGTATCGCGATGCCACCGATCATTCGCCGGGTAGCGGGGCCACCGGGTTGGTGAGCATGAACCTGCCCTCAGCAATCCAACGTTTCAAGGTTTCCGCGATCTCCCGGGCGCGGACAACGGAGGACAGCGGCGCCGTGGGCACCTGGCGGCCGTTGACCTCGATGGTGCCGCTCTTGAGCTGGGCATAAGAGACCTCGCCGTAGTTCCGTGCCACGCCGTGGGAATAATCATGCGCGTAATCCACCACCTGGGTGACGAGTTCCGCATCCGAGACTCCGGTGAAGGCGGCGATTTCACTATCGAGAATCGGGATGGGCACCCCGACCCCCACAGCCAGGGTGTTGCCGTACCCCTGCATACTGATGCCCTTCAACCAGCGCGGCGACATACCCTTGAGATCGCCCTGTACCATGAGGGTCCCGGCCGGCCGACGCGGAGTGCCGTTGTCAAGCCGCGGCGCACCGGGATTATGCTGCGTGCCGTGCCAGGTGATGTAGCCGATACCGCCCCCGAGGAAGATACGGGTGCCGATCCCCATGGTTCGGTAATAGGGATCGTTCAACAACGGACTCAGTTCACCGGCGCTGCAATAGGTGGCGTTACGGCCGTTGGCCTTCAGGGTTCCCATGTAGGTATAGATGGTCCGGTCGGAAAGATTGATGGCGCAGTTGTAGTTCTGGTAGCAGTTGCGCGGGTTGCAGAGCACGGCCCACGGCAGATCGGCGAGGGTGACGCGCTTTTCAATCTCCCGGTTCGGATAGCAGTCGGTGCCGTATCCGATGGCATGCAGGGTCACCGGTTTTCCCGCCACCAGGTCCTCGATAACGTGGCCGCCGCCGTAACGGAAGGCGCCGGGAAAGACCTTGTTCAGGGGGTCGTCCTCGGCGGGCTCGGTGGCGCCGAGATAGATGTCCACCGCCGCAAGACCGGCATAGGCGGGCACGCCGTTGAGCCAGACCCGGTGTGCCTTCAGGGTGGGGTTGGCGTGGCCGAAATTGATGAACACCCCGGAAGAGCACATGGGCGAAAAGGTGCCGGTGGTCACCACGTCCACCGACCGGGCCGCCCCCTCTGGATCCTTTTTCCTGACGATATCGACCATTTCCTCGGCGGTGACCACCACCGCCTCGCCGGCCTTGATCTTGGCGTTGATCTCGTCGATGGTCTTGCGTGTCCGTTTCGTCGCCACCGTTCCCTCCACGGGTTTGCGTCATTGCAGGATCGTAACTGATCACGGGGTTGCTCCTTCGTATGCCGAAGTCGCTGTCTCTGAGTGATGAGCGATGAGCGATGAGTGCTGAGTCTGGTTGCAGGGCATCCAAACACCACTCAGCACTCAACACTCAGCACTCACCACTTCAGCTGCCGGGCGTGCTGATGACGCCGCAGATGGGGTGCCCTGTGACCAGATACGCA
>CAYRGZ010000251.1:0-2285 GCA_964423785.1 uncultured Desulfobulbia bacterium | reverse complement strand
CGGCGGGGCGTAGTCGTTGTGGGTCATCGCTGGCAGCGCTCTACTCTACACATTCAATCGGCGAGGTTTACAGGAGGCGGGCGAGGGTCTGGCGCAGGGTGGTAAGGGTGAGCGGCTTGGGGATGACGGCGTCGAAACCGTACTTCTTATACTCGTGCATGATGGAGGCGGCGGCATAGCCGCTGGCCACGATGCCGATGACGTCGGGGGTGAGTTCGCGGATGGCGGCCATGGCCTCTTCCCCTCCCATGCCGCCGGGCACCGTGAGGTCGAGAATCACTATCCTGTAGGGGGAACCTTCTTCCAGGGCCCGCCGGCACAGGTCGATGGCCGCCTCGCCGTGTTCGGCGGTATCGACGGTGCAGCCCATAAGTTCGAGCATGTTGACCACCACGGTACGCACCATGGCCTCGTCGTCCATGACCAGTACTCTCGTGGACTCCGTTATCGGGGAGGGGGGTGCGGCGGTTACGGCATCGGGAGTCGGAGGTGGTTTGTCGGTGGCCGGCAACAGGATGGTGAATCCGGCCCCTCCGGTCACCGGCGGCTCGAAGAGGACGGTACCGCCGTGAGCCTGGACGATGGAGTGAACCATGGCGAGGCCCAGCCCGTTACCTTCCTTTTTGGTGGTAAAAAAGGGGTCGAAAATGCGGTCGACGATGGTCTCCGGGATGCCGGGGCCTGAATCCACCACGCGGATGACCACGTACGATCCGGCGGGCAGGTCGTAGGGGTTGGCCTCTTCGATGTCGCGGTTGGCGAGTTCGATTCCCAGGGTACCGCCGTCGGGCATGGCCTGGCGACTGTTGGTGATGATATTCTCGATCACCTGGGCGAGCTGGCCGGCATCCCCTTCCACCGACCGCAGGTTGTCGGGGGCGGAAAAGAAAAGCTTGACCGGTGAGCCGGAGAGCACGAACCGGGCCGTTTCCTCCACCAGTGGGGCGATTTTCAGGATCGTGGTAACCGGTTTGTTGCCCTTGGCAAAGGTGAGCAATTGGCGGGTCAGATCGCGGGAGCGCAGGGCAGCCTGCTCGATGGCGGCCAGACGTTCGTCGCCGAGCCGGCCGGTCGCCAGTTCCTCCCGGGCCAGGGACAGGTTGCCGATCACTCCGGTGAGCAGCTTGTTGAAATCGTGGGCGATGCCGCCGGCGAGCTGCCCCAGGGATTCCAGGCGCTGATTGCGGGCCGCCACCTTTTCCATGGCCTTACGGATCGAGATATCGCGCACCGATACCAGGAGGAGGTGGTCGTCATCGAGGTCGATGCGGTGCATGCCGATTTCGCTGGCAAAGAGCGAGCCGTCGTCCCGCCGGCAATACCATTCGAAGGCAACGGACTCGCCGGCCATGGCGCGCTCCATCTGTTTCCGGCAGCGGCTGGCCGAGTCGCAGCCGTCCGGTTGGAGGGGAGGATAGAAGCGATCCGCCGAGCTGCCGGCCAGTTCATCCCGTGATATGCCGTAGAGCCGGGCCGCCGCCTCGTTGCCCTCCACGATGATCCCGTCCTGGAGGAGGAGCAGGCCGTCGCTGGAGTGTTCGAACAACGCCCGATAGCGGATCTCGCTCTCACGCAGGGCCGCCTCCATTTCCTGGCGTTCGTTGATTTCATCCTCCAGAGCCCGGTTCTTTTCCTGCAAGTCCCTGGTACGCTCGGCGATCAGCTCTTCGAGGCGGGCCTGCTGACGGTGCAGGGCCGTCCGGTCCATGGCGGTGAGGATGGCGTGGGCGAGCATGCCCCACAGGAGAGGTTCGGTGACCTTGAGGTAATCCCCCACCGGATCGAGGAGGGCGATCAGGGCCTGATATTCGAGAATGTTGCCGATACCATGCTGGAGTTTCAGAACCAGGAGGGCGGTGGAGAACAGTTTCACCGGCCGGGGAAAGACCGCCCGGCGGTGCCAGAGCAGGCCGAGGCCGATCAGGCTGGCCAGGGTCTCGAGGAGATCGCCGATATCGAGAACAAGGTTCATCGCGGCGGGCCTCCCCGCAAGAGGAAGCCGGCCAGGAGCGCCCCGCCGGTCCCATAGGCCACGTGCTCCACGGTGTTCAGGAGATCGGGAAACCAGAATCCCTCGGCCACGGTGAGGATCCAGCCAACCATCGTAGCGGCGTATGCCGCACAGAGCCAGCCGCTGCCAGACCAGCCCCGCAGCCGCCGGTAATAGACACCGTAGAAACCGGCGATGCCGAGCCCGAGAAGCAGGGTGATGAGTTCGTTGGTCTCGATCATTGCTGTTTTTTTTTAACTCGTGGAGTTGTCGTGTCAAGGCTTGGCTTGCCGCG
>CAYRGZ010000250.1:0-2314 GCA_964423785.1 uncultured Desulfobulbia bacterium | reverse complement strand
GAATCGTAAGTATGGATTATGGGTAAATCGCAACCCTATGCCGCCATGGGAATGGAGGCATGGTGGTGGTAATGTGCATAAACAATCTGATAGCGTGAAAACAAGAACAATTACTATAATGCGAAATGGCTATTATCATAAAGGCCCACAGAGACAAGCTCATCAAGTATTGACGAAACGAAATAACACGCCAGAGGAACAGCAAAATTCATCAGGAGAATATCGCGGAAATTACAAAACTCATGTCTTTCACCGTCCTGGTTGTAGATATTATAGTTGTAGCACATGCACTGTTTCGTTCGCCTCACCAGCAGCTGCAAGAAGCGCTGGCTACCGTCCATGCAAGGTCTGTCGCCCATAGCAAGCTCAAGCTTGGCACTCATGTCGCTTCTATGGCCACAGCGCGGTACCGTAACGGGTTCGCCGTCACGCTGCACGAGGACCTCCTGGACCTGCCTCTGCGCTGGCGCAAGCCACGGCGCGTATTCGTCAACTCGATGAGCGACCTCTTCCATGACGATATCCCGCTTTCCTTCATCCAGCAGGTTTTTGCCACCATGCGCCGGGCCTCCTGGCATACCTTCCAGGTCTTGACCAAGCGGGCGGAGCGGCTGGCGGCCGTGGCCGGCCAGATCGACTGGCCGGAGAATGTCTGGATCGGCGTCACGGTCGAGTCGGGCAGATACGCTTTTCGGGCGGGCCTCTTGCGGCGGGCGCCGGCGGCGGTGCGCTTCCTGTCCATCGAGCCGATGATCGGTCCTGTCGATGGGCTCGACCTCGGCGGAATTGATTGGGTCATCGTCGGCGGGGAGTCCGGACCGGGCGCCAGGCCGATGCGCCGGGCCTGGGCGGCTTCGGTGCGGGATCAATGCGTGGCCGCCGGGGTGCCGTTCTTCTTCAAGCAGTGGGGTGGGGTGAGGAAGAAGCAGCATGGCCGCCTGCTCGATGGCAAGGTTTGGGATCAATATCCAAACAAGGAGCGTGGTCCCCGGCGGCCCTGCATCCAGCCGGTCGTCCCCGGCGTGGCGAACGCCGGCAGGGGCTTGGTGGCCCCAGTGGGATCGGCGATCTGAGGCGAAGATGGCCCAGGTATTCACCCTTGCCCACGGCTGACCTCTTTTGTGGATCGGCGCTAGCGCGGTGTCAGGGTGCAACTAAGTTTTGGTTGCGGACGGGCGGCGCTCCATGGTACGATCTCGATGACACGCAAAGACAAGCTACTGAGCAGGCTGTGCGCCACGCCACCGCCAAGGGACTTCACGTGGCGGGAACTCGTATCGTTGATGCGGTCTCATGGGTTTAAAGAGACATGCACAGGAGGGTCACACTTTGTGTTCGAGCATGAGAGCGGACTACGGTTGGTCATATCGAGAACGCATCCATCCGGCATACTGAAATTATATCAGATCAAGACAGTCAAAGAAGCACTCAATAGCATAGGCGCTATATGAACAGCACGATAAAGCATAAGGGCTACACGGGCACCATCGAGGTCAGCGTCGAGGACGATTGCCTTCACGGCCGCATCCTCTTCATCAACGACATCGTGACCTATGAAGGAGAAGACGTCCCCAGTATAAAGGCCGCTTTCATCGACGCGGTCGAACGTTACCTGACGTATTGCGATCAGAGTGGCCGGCCTGCCGACAAGCCATGCAGCGGCACATTCAATGTTAGGATCGGCCCGGAGCTGCACCGAGAGGCCATGGTGGCGGCCGCTGACCGCGGCGTTTCGTTGAACGATTTTGTCCGTACGGCGATCACCAACGAGCTGAGAGACCGGCGCGTGATGCGGCACGAGCATACGCACCGCATCGTGCTGGAGCAGACCGGGCAGGAGACGGACAGCTACACTGTGACGGTTGGCGACCCAATCCAATGGGGGGGTGTTCATGCAACAAATTGAACGGGGCGAGAGGGTGGTGGCGGAATTCTCCCTCAAGGAACTCGCGGAGATACTCGTGAAGCACAAGGGGCTGCACGAGGGGCGTTACAACCTGGCGCTGCAATTCAGGGTCGGTTTTGGGTCCATCGGCCCGGAGGGTCCTGACGAGGTCTACCCGGGCGCGATGATCGTCCTGACCCGCATCGGCCTGGCAGCGACGCCGGAGGGCAAGGAGAACATCCACACCGTTGACGCCGCCGAGGTCAACCCCGCCACACCGTGACCCTCACCCCTCCTCGATCTGAGGTGGCGAGGATCAGCGCAAACTGCTGGGAGTGCGTATCGGCACCACCTTGTGATTCTTGCCGGCCGCCAGCTGGTCCAGGTAATCGGCCCATGCCTGCATCATGCGCCGGCGTTCCGGTAGGT
>CAYRGZ010000249.1:2209-2351 GCA_964423785.1 uncultured Desulfobulbia bacterium | reverse complement strand
AACTTGCAGTCGGTACAGGTCTGACACGACAATTCGAGTGGTTACGAAGCGTGATCTTGATGGAATCGCAGTTTTTGCGATTCCATCAAAATTGATGAAACCGTAAAAACTTGCAGTCGGTACAGGTCTGACACGACAATTC
>CAYRGZ010000249.1:0-2109 GCA_964423785.1 uncultured Desulfobulbia bacterium | reverse complement strand
GAGTGGTTACGAAGCGTGATTTTGATGAAATCGCATTTTTTGCGATTTCATCAAAATTATTCCTCGGGTGCCTGGTAGAACATCATCCGGTTGCAGATCGGACAGGTGAGCAGTTCCTCTGCCCTGAGCAGGTTGTTGTACATCTGCGGTGGAATGTTCATGTTGCAACCGAGACAGACGCCGTTGCTGACCCCGACGATGGCCACGCCATTGCGACGTTCGCGTAACAGCTCATATCGCCGCAGGACGGAAGCCGGGATCTTCTTGGCCTTGGTGGTCCGTTTTTTCAGGATCTTCGCCTGTTCGGCCCGCAGGCGTTCTGCCTCGGCCGCGACCTCGGCCTCTTTTTCGGCCAGGAGCTTCTCCTCGGTCTCGCAGAGGTTGCGCATCTCGGCGAGTTTCTTGTCCACCGATTCGATTTCCTCCATAAGGAGAACCGCCTCGTCTTCCCGTTGCCGGTTGGCCTCCTTACCGTCCTCGATCTCTTTGAGCAGGCTCTGGTACTCCCGGCTGGTCTGGACATTCATGATCTTGGCCTGCCGATCCTTGATGCGGGCAAACTCCTCTTCGATCGCCTCCTCGAGTTCCTGGCGGCGCGCCGCGCACCGCTCGCGCCGGTCACTCATCTCCTCGATCTCGGCTCGGTAGTTCTCGATCCGCTGCCGCCGCCGGGCCAGTTCCTGTTCCCCGGCGGCAATGGCCTCGTCCAGCCTGCGGACCTCGAGGTCGATATTTTGCAACTCGATCAACTTCGCGACATCTTCGTGTAGACTCATCACCCTGATTCCTCAAAACGATTCCATGACAAAACCGCCGCCCCCGCACCGCGCAAGCAGGAACCGGCCGGCAGGGCGGCAACCAACCACCTCCTTCAACTCTCTCCTTCCCTCCCCGTAATCGTCACGCTGGCAAAGACGTCAGTCAGCACCTCGCTGGTCCGCACCGGCACCGGCATGCCCGCCGCCGCCAGTCGCCTGGTCAACTCGGCGGCCAGCGGGGCCACCACCACCTGCTCGGTGGCCCAGTGGCCGGCATCGACAACACAGAAGCCCACCGCCTCGGCCCAGCGGCCGATAGCGTGCTTGATTTCGCCGGAACAATAGATATCGGCACCGCGGTCGCGAGCTACTGCGGCCAGGTCCGATCCGCTGCCGCCACAGGCCGCCACCCGGACGACCCGCTCCGGCACCGGTCCCGCCACCTTCACCACCGCACATCCCAACGTCCGGCCGATCCGCAGCACGAAATCGCTCCCCTTCGCCGGGGCTGGAAGATCGCCGATGAGCCCGAAGCCGATGCCGGAGTCCGACGGCTCAAGGGGCTCCCAGGCGGCAAGGCCGAGGGCCGTGGCCAGGGCGCCGTTCACGCCCAAATCTATCTTGTCGAGATTGGTGTGGCAGCCGATGACCGCGATGCCGGCGGTGACGGCGTGGATGGCCAGGGCGGCGGTCGGCTGGTCGGTGCGCAGGTGGGAGATGGGATGAAAGATGGCGGGATGGTGACTGACAACGAGATTGCAGCGGTGACGGGTGGCCTCATCGAGCACGGCGGCGGTGACATCGAGGGCGACCAGGATACCGGTCACCGCCGCGCCCGGATCGCCGACCATGAGCCCGACGTTGTCCCACTCCTCGGCGAGGGAAAAGGGGGCCAGCCCGTCGAGGAGGTCGAGGACGCGGCCAACGGTTGGACCGTGGCTCTCCCGCATTCCCCCGGTCATGGCCGCCTCCCCGTCGCCGATCCACGGGCCGAATACAATGGGCTTCCATCCGACAAACAAAAAAGGCGCATCCGTTTGAGGCTGCACCTTTTTCCCGCGGATTCCAAGGCCGCTTCCGGCACCCGGAATGGGTAATCGTCTTTGCGCTGCGGAAATTTCAATCCAGGTCTTCCCGTGGGGCGGCCCTCGGCCACCGGCGTTGATCGTTCTGGTGGGCCCACCTGGACTCGAACCAGGGACCGACCGGTTATGAGCCGGTGGCTCTAGCCAACTGAGCTATGGGCCCTTGCATAAGTTTAGCCTATTGATTATACAGAGAGCTTCCGATTTGTCAAGCCTATTTCGAAAAGAACTCGCCCGACACACCGAGCACCGCCCATGTTTCCCAC
>CAYRGZ010000248.1:0-2372 GCA_964423785.1 uncultured Desulfobulbia bacterium | reverse complement strand
CGCCGGAACCAGGCGGGCGTTCGTGAGCAAAGCCGAGGCGCTGCCTTGGCTTTGCGTTGCGCAAAAAGGGCAGGGACGGCCTTTTTGCGGTATGATCGCCAGGCGAGGATCGAGGTCTTGCCGACCCCGCCCTTGCCGCTGATGGCGATCTTCATGGCGACTACTCCGTTGGGTTGCACGTTGGGAACAGATTGCGATGACGATACCGTGCCAGTCAGGAATTGCAAGGGGAAGTAACAGCGTGACCCTTGGCATAGAGGCGTTCGTCGCCGATCCGCCGCCTCTGGCCGGCCGGCGGCTGGGGCTCTTGTGCAACCAGGCGTCCACCGACCGTCGCTTTCGGCACAGCCGGGACCTGGTGGCGGCGGCCTTGCCCGGCCGGCTCACCTGTCTTTTCACTCCGCAACACGGCTTTTTCGCCGACCGGCAGGACAACATGATCGAGTCGCCGCACGGGACCGATCCGGTCACCGGCTTGCCGGTCTTCAGCCTGTACGCCGACACGCGGCGCCCGACCAAGGCGATGTTCGATCGCCTCGACGTGCTGCTCGTCGATCTGCAGGACGTGGGCACGCGGGTCTATACCTTCATCTCCACCCTGGCGTACTGCCTGGAGGCGGCGGCCCGCTGGAACAAGCAGGTGATCGTTCTCGATCGGCCGAATCCGGTGGGCGGCGAGATCATTGAAGGGGGGCTGATGCGGCCGGATTTTACGAGTTTCGTTGGCTTGTATCCGCTGCCTATGCGGCACGGGCTCACCATCGGCGAATTGGCCCGGCTCCTGAACGACCATTTCAGCATCGGCGCCGACCTCGAGGTGGTGCCCATGCGCGGCTGGCGGCGGGCGATGTTTTTCACCGATACCGGCCTTCCCTGGGTCTTTCCGTCGCCCAACATGCCGACGCCGGCCACCGCCCTAGTCTATCCGGGCCAGGTGCTCTGGGAGGGCGCCAACGTCTCGGAAGGGCGGGGCACCTGTCTACCGTTCGAGCTGTGCGGCGCGCCGTACTGGGATACCGAGGCGATCCGCCGCCGGCTGGACGACGATGCCCTTGCCGGGTGCGTCTTGCGGCCGGTGGCCTTCGAGCCCACCAGCAACAAGTGGCAAGGGCACTTGTGCCACGGCTTCCAGATCCACGTCACCGAGCCGCGTCGTTTCCGCCCTCTGCGGCTCAGCCTCGCCCTGTTGGCCGCGATCATCGACCATCCGGATTTTGCCTACAAGGAGCCGCCCTACGAGTACGACTACGAGCGTCTGCCTCTGGACCTCATCCTCGGAGACGATACCGTCCGGCGCCGGTTGGAAGAAGGCGTTCCGGTCCGGGAGATCGAGGCCTGCTGGCAGGCGGAGCTGGCCGAGTTCGACCGGCTGCGGCGCCGCTTCTTCCTCTACGACTGATGCACGCCCTCACTCTTTTTGATGAAATCGAAATCGTAAAAAATACGATTTCATCGAGTCCGCGCTTTGTAACCCGTTGAATTATCGTGTCAGACCTGGACCGACTGCGAGTTTTTACGGGATCATCTTTTTTCTTGCAAAATTTTGTTTGGGCGCTATTGTGACCGGGTGGTCACAAGCATCCCGAAATCCACCTTTCGCAACCTGCCGCCAGACCGGCAGCGGCGTTTTCTCGACGCGGCGCTGGCCGAATTCGCCACCCACGGCTATCGGCGGGCGAGTCTCAACAGCTTGGTGCGGGAGTTGGGCATCGCCAAGGGGTCGGTGTACCGCTACTTCGCCAACAAGGAGGCCCTCTTTCATTATCTGTTCGAGGATTTCGTCGTCCAGGTGAAACGGGCGGTGAAGGAGGCGGCGGCCACAGCGGCGCCGGATTTCTTTTCCCAGGTGCGGGCGGTGTTCGAGGCGGGCCTGCGGTTCATCGACGAGAACCCGCTCTACTACCAGCTCTACCTACAGGTCCTCTTCGAGCGGGGCATTCCGGGTCGGCGGGAGCTTCTGGCCCGCATCCGGCTGGTATCCGGGGATTACTTCATGGATCTGTGCCGCCGCAGCCAAAAGCGGGGCGAGGTGCGGGACGACATCCCGCCGGCGGTGATCATCTTCACCATCGAGGCCCTGCTCGACCGGTTCCTGCAGGGATGTGCCTGCGACTACCTGGACGGCGGCCTCGGCCTCGGCAATGCCTCGCGCACCGAGCGTCGGCGTCTCGTCGACGCCTTCGAAAAGGTGTTACGTACCGGCCTGGTGCCGGCCACGTAGCGAATCACGGGGGGCGCCAGTCCCCGCAATCCCCATGCCTGGTCCGTATCGGGTGGGGAGAACCATGGACATCCCGCGTGGCCGCCGGTGTCGGCCCGTATGTGGTCACAGGGCACCCCATCTGCGGCGTCATCGGCACGCTTGCGTAGCT
>CAYRGZ010000247.1:0-2379 GCA_964423785.1 uncultured Desulfobulbia bacterium | reverse complement strand
AGGGAAATCGACTTGCCAGTTACCAGCGGACCTTGGTAAGGTACCAGACAGGACCGATTTTGATGGAATCGCAAAAAGTGCGATCCCATCGAGTTCGCGTTTTGTAACCTGTTGAATTACCGTGTCAGACCTGGACCGACTACGAGTTCTTACGCGTCGTACAATCTTGCAACCCGACAAAAGAACAAGGAGCAGAGCGTGGAACGCACCGCCACCATCACCCGCACCACCAAAGAGACCGACATCAGCCTGCGCCTGGCCCTGGACGGCAGCGGCCGGGCCGAAGTCCGATCCTGCGTCGGTTTCCTCGACCACATGCTCACCCTGTTTGCGGTACACGGCTTTTTCGATCTCGAGCTCACCGCCCGGGGCGATACCGAGGTAGACGACCACCACACGGTGGAGGACATCGGCATCTGCCTGGGCCAGGCGCTCCGCCAGGCCCTGGGCGACAACGCCGCCGTGCGCCGGTACGGAGCGGCCGCCGTGCCCATGGACGAGACCCTGGTCCGGGTGACCCTCGATCTCTCCAACCGACCTTACCTTTATTATGATGTTACCATCACCGACCAGAAGGTCGGCACCTTTGATACCGCCCTGACCGAGGAATTCCTGCGAGCGCTCGCCATCCACGGTGGTATAACCCTGCACGTCGAACTGGCGCACGGCAAGAACGCCCACCACATCATCGAGGCGATCTTCAAAGCCCTGGGCCGCGCCCTGGACGCCGCCTGCACCAAGGAACCGCGCAGCCGCGGACCGCTCTCTTCCAAGGGGACCCTCTGATGCAACGGACAGCCGCCCTCGTCATCGTTCTGGTCGCGATGGCCGCCCTGGTGGTGGCCGCCTGCACTCCGCGTCGGGCCGCCGCGCCCAAGGCGGAAAGTACGATATCGTCTTTGGCCGTGCTACCGGTCACCGTGCCACCCCCTGATCCGCAAAAAGACCCAGACCCCACTCTCGCCACCGGCCGCCGGGTGATGGCGGAGGCCCTAGAGGAGCTTCTCACCGCCCGCGGCCTGCGGGTTCTGCAGATCCACCCCAACACGGTCGAGACCCTTACCGATCCCGCCTCCGGTCCGGCAATCGCCCGCCAGATCGGCCAGCGATTCGGTGCCGACGCCGTACTGGCCGTGGAACTGACCCGTTACCGGGACCGGCAGGGCTCGACCTACGCCGCCGTCAGCCCGGCGGCGGTGAGCTTCTCCTACCGCCTGCTGGCCGCCGACGGCTCTCCCCTCTGCAACGGCACCGTGGAGGCGGAGCAGCAATCTTCCCTGGCCAACATTTTCAAGTTCTCCTTCAAACGGGGCTTCCGCTGGCTGTCCGGACCGGAATTCGTCCGCGAAACCTTGGCCAAGAAGTTCGACTCCTGCCCCCAACTTGCCGGCCACTGACAACAACCTGGATCCGTGACGGAAATTTTACTTATCGTCTCTTTTTTTCATTTATATCTATGCCGTTACAAGGAAAAACCGCTTTCGAGAATATTGATGGCCTCGTAAAAATTCACAATCGGTGCAGGCCTGACACGATAATTCAAATGGTTACGAAGCGTGAACTCGATGAAATCGTACTTTTTACGATTTCATCAATATTCACCCTGACGTTAAAGCCACCCTTCGGGGCGTCCGTGCGCACGCCAGATACGCGAAGGCACGAACGCTCACGGATCCAGGAACAAATAAGAATGGCCGCCGATAAGCGGCGGCCACGCCCTCCGAACACGCAAGGTTCCTTGCACCCCTTCCTGGGTTCTTCCTTCGGGTAATCCGATTTTTTTCCTATCACATCAGCACGTTATAAACATACCGTTCCGCGGCACGGGATTTGATCCTCCACAAACGCGCACCGAAACCGGCGCAAGGTTCCTTGCGCAAGCGGTGCGCAACATCCAGCACGACAGGCGGCGGGAGCCGCAGTCGCCTCATCCATCAATCCCAGGAGGATCCGCCATGTTCAGATCAGTACGCCGCAACATCACCGTAACCACCTTTGCCCTCGGCATGATCGCCGTACCCATAACCGCCACCACCGTGCCGGCCGCCGCCGCGGTCGAGAAGACAGCCGATCAGATGGTGGCCGGCAAGGTACTGGGTGTCTCGAAAAAGGCCAAGACGATCTCCATCAACACCAAGAAGGGACCGGTGATGATCAGCTACACTGATCATACCCAGGGCCTCGAGTTCGCGACCAAGGGCCATGCCGCCAAGGTGTTCTACCGGGAAGAAGACGGCCGCAAGATCGCCACAGTCATCAAACCAAAACTGGCAAAGCTGCCACCCGGCGTGACGGAGATCCAACCGGATGAACTGTACAACCTCATCCAACTCGGCCCGGAAAAGGGGAACTACTTTCTCGCCGATGCCCGGCCGGCCG
>CAYRGZ010000246.1:0-2379 GCA_964423785.1 uncultured Desulfobulbia bacterium | reverse complement strand
GAGTTTTTACGGCTTCATCATAACGAGGCGGTGGATTCTGGACGGACTGCTAGACCCGTACCGCCTCGAGGACCCCGTCAACCTTGCGGAGCTGTTGCAGAAGCCGCTCCAGATGATCGACACTCCGCACTTCTACCACCAGATTGACGGTGACCAGTCCGCTCTCTTTGGCCGTCCGCGCCTCCAGGCCGGTGACCGTGGCATCGGCAACACCGATGGCATCGGTGAGCCGGGTAACCAGCCGGCGATGATCACTGCCGATCACCCGCAAGTGCGCACTGTGCGCCGTCTCCTCGGAACCGGCCCACCGCACCTCGATCCACCGGTTCGGATCCGTGGCCTGCAGGTTGGGGCAGCCGGCCTTGTGGACGCTGATACCGCGGCCGGCGGTGATGAAGCCGACGATGGCATCCCCCGGCACCGGCATGCAACAACGGGCAATGTTGACCAGCATGTCGTCGATGCCGTCGATCTCGATAACCGGCCGCTCGGTGCGCCGCCGTGCGGCACGCCGCTCCGGCAGCGCCGGCGGCTCCGGCGGCCGCAACTCCGGCGGCTCGACCACGTTGACGATCTGCTCCACCGTCAACTGGCCCCGCCCGACTTTGAGGAGCAAATCATCCAGGGAATTGCAGGACAACCGTTTCAGGACCTCACGCAGGTGGCCGGTCTTGATGACTTTTTTCAGGCTCAGGTTATGCTTACGCAGCTCCCGCTCGCACAGTTCCCTGCCAAGGCGCAGACTCCGTTCCTGTTCCTCCTGACGGAGCCAACTGCGAATCCGGGCCCGGGCGCGGCTGGTCTTGACCAGGGCGAGCCAGCCCCGGCTCGGATGGGCCTGGGGCGAGGTGAGGATTTCCACCACGTCACCGGTATGGAGCTGGTGTTTCAAAGGGACGATCCGGCCGTTGACCTTGGCGCCGACACAGTGGTTGCCTACCTCGGTATGGATGGCATAGGCGAAATCGAGGGGAGTGCTGCCGTACGGCAGATCCTTGACCTCCCCGGCAGGGGTGAGGACGTAGATATCCTCCTGGTGCAATTCCCCTTTGACCGCCTCGAGGAACTCCCTGGGATCCTCCACCTCCTGCAGCCCCTGTACCAGCTGCTTGAGCCACTGGAAGAACCGGGCGTCTTTTTGCGAGATGTTCTTGCCTTCCTTGTAGGCCCAATGGGCGGCGATGCCCTCCTTGGCCACATCGTCCATCTCCTCGGTACGGATCTGCACCTCCATGAAATCACCGTGCGGCCCGATGACCGAGGTATGCAGGGACTGGTAACCGTTCGGCTTGGGTGAACTGATGAAATCCTTGAACCGATGGGGAATAGGTTGCCAGAGGGAGTGGACGACGCCCAAGGCCTCGTAGCACTCCTTCACCGTCTTGAGGATGATCCGGAAGGCCACCTTGTCGTAAACCTTCTCCAGGGGGATCTTCTGGGCAACGAGTTTCCTGTAGATACTGTACAGATGCTTGGGACGACCGAGGATACGGCAGCCGGTAAGTCCGTTCTCGTCGAGGGCGCGGCGCAGGATACCCATAACCTTGTCCACGAATGCCTGGCGGTCGGCCATGGAGCTCTCGATCTGGGAGGCGAGCCGCTGGTATTCCTCTGGATAGAGGTAGCGAAAGGCGAGATCTTCCAGTTCCCGCTTCATCCAGTCGATACCGAGACGGCCGGCCAGCGGCGCATAGAGATCCATGGTTTCCCGCGCCACTTCCAGTTGCCGCTCCCGGTCGGAATGTTCGAGGGTTTGCAGGTCGTGCAGCCGATCGGCCAGCCGGATGAGGATCACCCGCACGTCGGCGGCCATGGCCAGGAGCAGTTTGCGGATATTGCCCGCCTGGTAGGCTTCGCGGCTCGAATAGCGGACGTTGATGATCTTGGTGGTACCCTTGACCAGGAAGAGCACATCCTCGCCAAAGGTTGCCTCGAGTTCCTTCTCGTCGGCCGGCGGCGTTTCCTTCAACACCGAATGGAGGAGGCCGGCGACGATGGTATTGGTATCGAGCCGCATAGAGGCAAGGATATGGGCTACCTCTAGGGGATGGTTGATATACGGCTCTCCCGAATCACGCTTCCGGCCGGCATGGATACGGGCCGCGAACTCGTGGGCCCGGCGGATGCGTTCCTGGCCTTCCGCCGGGATATAGTCGGCCACGAGGTGGATGATGTTGTCGATGGTGAGCATCGCTACGTTATCAGCCCGTTGAAAAAAAGCCGTCCCTGGCTTTTTCAACCATCGGTTGGCCAAAACAAGTAGTTTCGACCAACCTCACGACTTCCTTGGCTTCTTCGAAACCTGATGGCCTCGTAATAACAAGTCGCAGCCGGTGCAGGTCTGACACGGTAATTCACTTGGTTACATACCGTGAACCT
>CAYRGZ010000245.1:0-2487 GCA_964423785.1 uncultured Desulfobulbia bacterium | reverse complement strand
TCATCGGGCCCCCTCCCGCCGGTCGAGTTGCAGTTCGAAACGCACCGTCCGGCCGCCGCGATCGAGATCGGCGGCATTGATCTCGGCCCGGCTCACCCAGGCGAGCATCCCGAGATCATTCTGCAACCGGTCGATGGCATTGAACGACGGGCCGGTGCCACGGATGGTCACCGCTTCGGGCTCCACGAGCAGCTCGTCCACCACAATGGCCGCCGACCGGGGAATGGCCCTGGAAATATCGTAAAGAAGATCGAGAACCGGTGGGCCGGTCGCCAGGCCGGAACCGTCACCACCGCGCCGGCGTTCGGCGATGGCGGCCTGCAACTGGGCGACGGGATCGACGATCCGGGTCACCTGCGGCATGATCTCGTGAAACTCGGTACGCAGGCGGGCATCGAGGCGGGCGGCCCGTTGGGACAACTGCCGATAGGCAAGGCCAAGATCGGCGACCCAAAGGCCGGTGGCCAGCACGAAGAGGCCGGCGGCCGCCAGCCAGTGGCGCCGGGAGAGCCCAAGGCGTACCGCCGCCGATTCGCCGCCGGCCGGCCGCACGGCGAGCGGCAGCCGACGAAGCGGCATGGCGGCCAGGGCAACACAATCGGCCAGCACCGGGGTATCCAGGCTGTCGGCCGGAAGCGGCAGGCCGGCAGCCGTCTCGGTGAACGTGCGCACTCGGCATCCGAGCCGCCGGCCAACCTCGTCGCCGTCGATACCGGCAGTGACCAGTTCGCTGGGCGTGAATTCCATGCCACTCTGCATGGTAAACACCCGCAGGGTATTGGCCACCGCCCGGCCGAGTTCCGTTCCGGTCAAATGGGCCGGAAGGGAACGCAGAAGGCAAAGGCGGCCGTGACGCACGCCGACGAGACGAGTCTCGTGGTCATCGGCCACGAGCAGCAGGGCGTCGGCGGCGATCAACCGGCGTTCGATGAGGAACGCGGCGAGAGGCACGCCGGCGGGGCAACAACACGATGGGGTCATCCCCAGTCGGTCACGATGGGGCGACAAAGCATCAACCGCCGATTTCGGCACGGCGACGACCAGCACCAAACAACCGTTGCCGTCACGCTCCAGCACCGAGAAGCCGACCAGCATGTCGTCGGGCTCCCACGGCACCACTAATTCATGGGGGAGGATGGCAGTGATCTTATCCGGATCGGCGAAGGGCAGACGCAGGTAGCGCACCGCGAACCGGTCGAGGGGCACGACCAGCCGCACCGCGCCGTCGGCCGGTCGCCACTCCCGAAGTTTGTCACCGGCCGCCTTCCCCACCATCGTCATCGGCGGCCGGCGCGACCAGAGACCGCCGCCTACGGCGGCAGCGGCGGCAACACCGTCGGCATCGATGCAACAGGCGAGCGTTCGGCCTAGAGACATCATACGTTATTCCTCGAACCAACCGGTGATGGTGAAAGCCGGCCGCTCCACCAGGCAGGTGATCCGCCGCCACTGCCGATGACGCCGGGCCGTGGCCCGGATCTCGAAAACCGTGCTTGCCGTGGTAATCAACCGCATGTCGAGTCCGAGGTTCGGCCGCAACCGCTCCGGCCAGCGCCGGTCGGCGAGCCGGTTCGGATTGGCGCGCCGGTAGCGCACCAGCTCGCGGGCGAAATCCGGGTCGATACGGGGCGACAGGGCCTCGAGCACCGCGGCCGGTGCCGTGTTGATGTTGATTCGCCCCCGGGCCGGCCCGTCAATATCGGCCGCCGACAGAAAGGCGGCAAGGCCGGGACGATCGCCGCTGCCTGCGAGCAACTCTTGATCGAAACCACGCACCAGCGCCAGTTCACCGAGGGCGGCGATCGGCCGGTCGGCGGGACGGCGCGGCGGGTCGAGGGCCTGGTAATAGGCGATTTCGGCCCCGGCCTGGCCCTCGAACTCGCAGACCTTCCGGTCCGCGTCGAGCCAATCGATCAGAGCCGCCACCATGCGCCGTGCCCGGGTGTGGTCGATCCGAAAGCGGCTGCCAGTGAGCAACCGAAAGAGCAGCCGCGCCTGTCTTGTATCATATCCGGGCCCGGTCGTCTCGTTTTTTGATGGAATCGTATTGGTTACGGTTCCATCGAGTTCACGGGGTGTACCTGTTGCATGCCCTGTCAGGCCTGAACCGACCGCGAGTTGGTATCGCCGGTTCCGCTTGCGGCCGGCGGCGGGAAGCAGGGCGTTCACCTGGATGCGGCCGGACTGATCGACGATGGTGAGTTCGCACCGGTGCTCACCGTCGGAGAGCAGTTCCCCAGCCTCGGCGGCCCGGTTCCAGTCCTCGCCCAGATGATCCACCGCGCCGCGGCGCAGATCATCGACCAAGAGCGCAAGCCCGAGTTCGATACCGGATCGGGCGAGCAGGCGCAACTGCACCGCCTCGGCCCCGGCCCGCACCGCCTGGTAGTCCAGCAGGGCCTGTCGCTGAAAGAGGATCACGCCGGCGGCGAGACTTACTACCAGGACGAGGGCAAAGAGCAGGGCCATACCCCGCTCGTCGGCTAC
>CAYRGZ010000244.1:0-2517 GCA_964423785.1 uncultured Desulfobulbia bacterium | reverse complement strand
GGTTACAAAGCGTGAACTCGATGGAATCGCATTTTTCGCGATTCCATCGATCGTGAGAGACGCACAACGGGGGATGGAACGATGCGAATGGCCGTACTCCTGTCCGGCTCTGGACGGACCCTGGACAATTTCCACCAGCGGATCGAGGCGGGTACCATGCAGGGGACCATCGCGGTGGTGGTCTCCAACGTTGCCGACGCTCTCGGGCTGCAGAAGGCGCGGAACTACGGCTATCCCGCCTTTCATGCCGTGGGCAACGATGCGATCAACGCCATCATCCAGGATCACGGCGTGGAACTAGTGCTGCTCGCCGGCTACCTGAAACTGTATGCTCCCCCGCCGGCGCTGGCAAAATCGGTCCTCAACATCCACCCGTCGCTCATCCCGATGTTCTGCGGTGCCGGATACTACGGTATGCGGGTGCACCGGGCCGTGTTCGAACGGGGGCTCAAGGTGAGCGGTTGTACGGTCCATTTCGCCAACGAGGTCTACGACGAGGGGCCCATCGTGGTCCAAAAATGTGTGTCCATCGCCGACTGCGCCTCGCCGGAGGAGGTGGCGGCGCGGGTCTTCGAGGCGGAATGCGAGGCCTATCCCGAGGCGATCAACCTGGTGCACGAGCGGGGCGTGGACGCCTTCTGGCCCTGAAAGGAGGGAACATGGTCCTGCAACGCAAAAGCCTCATGACCGGCGTCGATATCGAGCGGTCGCTGTCCCGTATCGCCCTTGAGATCCTGGAACGTAACCATGGCATCGAGGATCTTTGCATCATCGGCATTCACACCGGCGGCGTCTACCTTGCCGACCGCATCCGGCGGATCATCGAGCGCCAGGAGGGGGCGACGGTGCCGGCCGCCACCCTCGATATCACTCTGTACCGTGACGACTGGAGTCTCGCCTCCCAGAACCCCATCGTCAAGAAGACCGACATCCCCTTTCCGGTGGCCGACAAGACCATCATCCTGGTGGACGACGTCATCTTCACCGGCCGCACCATCCGGGCCGCCCTCGACGCGATCATGGACTACGGCCGGCCGAAGTCCATCCAGCTCGCCGTGCTCGTCGACCGGGGCGGTCGCGAGTTGCCAATCCAGCCCGATTACGTCGGCATGACCGTGACCGTGGCGGCGGACGAGCACGTCCACGTCCTGCTCGAGGAGGAATCGGAGTGCGACGAGGTGGTGCTCCTCGGCCGGGCCGGATGATGGGGAGCGGCACCGCCGATCTCGCCCACATTCGCCTCCGGGTGCGGCAACGACGCCGGGACTACATCGCATACAATTTCACCCCGAAGAAGAACGATATCCTGAAAACCTTCTTCGACCTCGCTCAGGAATTCGAGACCCTGGCCGACTTCTACCGGGTGTGCGTCTGTGTGCCACGCGAGTTCATGGAGGTGGAGTGCCGCCTTTACCTGGTGAGGGAGAATGGTGATGGTTTGCGTCTTGCCTGTGACAGCCGCACAGACGTGCCGGCTGTCGTCACGCCGCCGCCCGGTCACGTCCGGTTGGCTGGTTCCCCCTACGAGGAAGCGGGATCCTTCATCGTGCCCTTGCACCGCCGCCAGTTCCACGACCGGGAGTTCGCCGTACTCGATATCGCCTCCCCGCTGCTCGGCATGTTCGAGATCCTGCCCGCCGCCCGCCTGTCCGAGTCCGACCGTTTCTTCTTCACGAAGTACGCCAACCGGATCGCCTACGCCCTCTACAATCGGCTCCTCGACCGCCAGCACATCCGTCACCTGACGTTCATCAACAGTCTGGTTCTGGACATCGAGCACAACGTCATCGTGCCGAACATGTATTTTCGCTACCTGTTCCGGCAACTGCGCAAGTCCATCGCCGCCATGGGCGAGGTGCGCGACACGGTTGCCGATATTCTGGCCCGGGAGGACAAGGACCCGGAGGCGTGTGCCGCCGTCGGCCGGCGTATCACCGAACTTTGGGGCGAGATGGACGGCTGTCTCGGCGAGATCGAGGATCACCATCGGCACTTGTCCCTGTTCCTCGAAAGCCTGTTTCGTCGGGACCATTTCGAAAAAGGGCACCTGGTGTTGCGATCCCGGCCCTGCCTGGTGGAGAAAGAGATCATTCTGCCGCAGCTTGCCCGCTTCGCCAGGCGGTTTGCGGCCCGCAACATCACCGTCGAGCGACCGGCGGACATGGGCGACGAAGAGATTCCCCTGGTGGTGGATTTCGGCTTGCTCTCCCAGGTGTATGCCAACCTCTTCTCCAACGCCGTCAAGTACACTGAACCAGTCTCTCTGCCGGAGGGTGGCGAGCGTAAGGCGGTCGCCTACGGGCGGGAATACCTGCCCGATTATTTCGGGCCCGGCAAGGACGGGGTCAAGTTCAACGTCTTCACCACCGGCCGCCATATTCCGGAGGAGGAGCGTGTCGGACTCTTCGACAGCGGCTTTCGCTGCCGGCGGGATGGCGAGTTGCCCGGGACCGGACACGGACTTGCTTTTATCCGCAACGTCATCGAGATCCACTCCGGCGAAGTGGGTTACGAGCC
>CAYRGZ010000243.1:0-2519 GCA_964423785.1 uncultured Desulfobulbia bacterium | reverse complement strand
CATCACTTTTGATGAAATCGTAAAAATTACGATTTCATCGAGTTCGCGTTTTGTAACCCGTTGAATTACCGTGTCAGGCCTGGGCCCCTGAGAGTTTTTACGGCTTCATCACTTTTGATGGAATCGTAAAAAGTGCGATTCCATCGAGTTCACCGTGTGTAACCCGTTGAATTACCGTGTCAGGCCTGCACCGACTGCGAGTTTTTACGGGTCCATCACTTTTGGGAGTTGGAGGAGTGATCCAGGGCCCGGGCCGCGGCGGTGAGCAGGTTTTCCATGGTGTAGGGTTTCTGGAGGAAGGGCCAGCGGTGGCGGTGGACGACCGACCACAGGTTGGCCTGATCGGGATAGCCGCTGGTGATAAGGACCCGGGTTTGTGGATGCCGGCGCACGACTTGTTCGGCGAGATCGGTGCCGCGACCGTCGGGCAGCACGGCATCCACGAAGAGCAGGTCGAATTCCTGGCCTTCCAGCCGCTCCAGGGCTTCGGCAACGCCGGCGGCGGTGCTCACCTGGTAGCCGTTACTGCCCAGGGCGGTGGCGCCGAATTCGCAGATCACCTTCTCGTCCTCGACGATGAGCACCCTTTGGCCCCGGCCGCGGGGCAGCGAACTCGGATCGGTGGCACTCTGCCGTTGTCCGGCCGTCGTGCTGTCATGGGCTGGCAGGAAAACCTTGAAGACCGCGCCCTTGCCGGGTTCGCTGTCGCAGGTTATCCAGCCGCCGTGCTCCTTGACGATGCCATAGACCACGGCAAGGCCCAGTCCGGTGCCGCGGCCCTCTTCCTTGGTGGTGAAGAAGGGCTCGAAGATCCGCTCCCGGGTCTGTGGATCCATGCCGATACCGGTATCGCTCACGGTAAGGCAGATATACTCGCCGGGGCGTGCTTCGAGGTGGCGGCTGCAGTAGGCGCTGTCGGCGACGAACCGGCTGGTGGCCAGCGTCAGTGTACCGCCGTCGGGCATGGCGTCCCGGGCGTTGACGGCAAGATTCATGATGATCTGGTCGATATTGGCAGGATCGCCGAGCACATAGGCCGGTTCGGCCGCAAGGTCGGTTTCGATAGTGATGTCCTCGCCGATGAAGCGACGGATCATCTTGAGGAGACTTTTGATCGCCTGGTTGCAGTCGATGGGGAGGCGTTCCAGGGATTGTTTACGGGAGAAGACGAGCAGCTGGCGGACGAGGTCGGCGCCACGCCGTGCCCCCTCTTTTACCTGCTGCAGGGCCTGGTGGGCCTTGGAGTCCGGCTCCAGTTCGTGGTCCGCCACGCCGACGAAGCCCTGGATGATGGTCAGAACATTGTTGAAATCGTGAGCCACGCCGCTGGCCAGTCGGCCGATGGCCTCCATCTTCTGGGCTTGGCGTAGTTGGGCCTCCAGGTTTTTTTGCGTCGTGATGTCGCGGGCAAAATGGGCGAAGCCGGTGATATTGCCCTTTTCGTCCACGATGGGAGACAAGCTGACGAGAAAGGTTTTCTTGAGTTTTTCGTGGAAGACCTGCGCGGTGACGGCCTTGCCTCTGCCAATCACCTCGGCGAGCGGACATTCGGGGCAAGGGGTCGGTGAGCCGCGGAAGAGTTCATGGCAGGGACGACCGATGATATCTGCCGGGTCCAGGCCGAAGATGCGACTCGTGGCCCGGTTGGCCCGGATGATCCGCATCTGGTCATCCTGCAGGGTGACCACGTCCTGGATGGCGTCAAAGGTGCGCTCCCACTCCTGCTTGGCCTGTTCGATCTGGATTTCCTGACGGCGGCGAACCAGAGCGAGGCCGTACAAGTCGGCGAGCCGTTCGACGAAACGTAGATCCCCATCGGTGTAGGGCCTGGTGCTGTTTGCCAGCACCACCATGCCGATCATCTCGTCGTCGGCTCGGACCGGCACGGCGATATAGCGCTGCAGAGGAAAGTGCCCGGTGGGCAGGAGGTCGGCAAGGGAGGAGTCCGCGGCATCGTTGACCAGGATGCCGGTGGAACACCGGAGCATCCAATCGTAGAGTGCCTGGTCGTCCGAAAAGACGAGTTGTTGGGCGCTGTCGCCGTTCTTGCTTTTGGCGGTTGCCACGAAGGTGTCGTCTCCCGGGGCCAGATAGCCCACGTAGCCGTCCGGGCTACCGGTGAAACGCTGTGCCTCGTCGAGGATGAGGGAGGAGATTTCCTCCATGCCGCGGCCGGCCAAAAGCAGGCGACCAACCTTGGCCATGATCTCCTCGATGATTGCTACTTCCTCCACGCACCGCTCGGCCCGTACCTGGCAGGTGACGTCGCGCATCACCTGCAGGATGCGCTTTACCTGGCCGTCCGGGCCCGGTACCGGTGTGGCGGTGATGTCGTAGATCCGGGTTTCGTCGTCGCCGAGCCGGTGTTCGTGGCGTAAGGTCACTGGCCGGCCGGTGGAGAATACCCGGCGATGAGGGCACTGTTCGGCGGGCAGGCAACCGTCGGCGCAGGGGCAGGGGCAGTGGTGCACGATGGTGTAGCATTTATGGCCGACGATGTGCTCGCGGCCGCCGCAGAG
>CAYRGZ010000242.1:0-2541 GCA_964423785.1 uncultured Desulfobulbia bacterium | reverse complement strand
GGTCGACGTGCTATCTCCCCCGGCGCCCGATATGGTCGGGGCCATCGGGGCCGCCCTCCATGCCGCCCGCAATGGGGGCACACCCCGCTGAACAAACCGTCTCCCCGGCCTCTTCACCCATGGTGGCCCCGTGTCGCACTAGCCCCCTCTGAAGGCGGGTCGGTTGTAAGAGCTCCCAGGCGAGGGGGCTTACGGTAAATTATCCCTCGTCAGCCCTGCAAGCTGTTACGGTCGGTTTGCCCGGCCAGCATCGCCGCCATGGGACGGTCGGCGGCAGCCAGGTCCACGCGAGTCAATTCGGCAGGCGGCAGCCATGCCAGCCGGTCGTGAACCCGCAGGACCGGCTCACCGGCCCGGATGACCGCCGCATAAAAGGAAAGCCGGACGACCCCACCGGGATAGGAGTGAATATTCTCGCCCAGCCGGCGTCCCACCGTCACCTCGATGCCGAGTTCCTCCAAGAGTTCCCGGGCCAGGGCCGCCGCCGGGCTCTCGCCCGCCTCCACCTTGCCGCCGGGAAACTCCCACTTGCCGGCCTGGGCCTGACCGGCGGCCCGCCGGACGACGAGGATCCGCCCCTCTCGCTCCACGAGCGCCGCCACGACGTCGATCACGCCCTTCTCCCGCACCTCCACCTCCACTTTTCTTTTTTTTTTTGACCAATAAAAATCCGTCGTCCTATAATTTAAGAGCATGATTTCCTTTTATCACTATTTCCAACATGTTCCTCGCCCAACCCACCAGGAGGATCTGCTACAATGTGCAAGCTCAAAATCGTCACCAAGCTGACCCTTTCTTTCATCCTCGTCACCCTCGTCATGGCCGCGGTGGGAGGATTCGCCCTCTGGGGAATCGGCCAGCAGGCCCGTCTCATCTCCTCCATCTACCATCAGGATCTCCACCCGGCCACGGAACTCGGCAGGCTCGTCACCGCCGTCAGCCAGGTACGGTTCCTCGAATTCGCCCACCTGGGCAGCGAGGATCCAGAACAGATGGACGCCATCACCGAGCAGATCGCAAGCCGCGACACGGCGATCACCGCTTCCTTGCAGACGATAGACACGCTCACCACCGACGAAACCATCCATTCCCTGGTCACGACCTTACAAAAAAATTACCGGGAGTACCAGGAACTCCGCGGCCAATCGCTGCAAGAGAGCACCGACTTCATGAAGGAGGAAGCCAAGGCCCGCATCAACGGCCCGGAGGCGTCCATCTACACCACCTTTTTCGCCACGGTGGAGCGGTTGAGTAGCCGCCTGGAGGAGCTTGGCCAGTCCCGCTACCAGACCGCCCGTGCCAGCGCCGCGCGTACCCGCAATATCAGCGCCCTCTGTCTGGGCGGCGCCATCCTGTTGGCCCTCAGCCTCGGCATCGGCATCGCCCGCAGTATCTGCCGCGCCCTGCAGGCCAATATCACCATGGCGACAAAGATCGCCACCGGCGATCTCACCGAGCGGATGGCGGTGACCGGACGCGACGAACTGGGCGATCTCGCCGGCACCATGAACCGGATGGCGGACGCGATAACCAACATGATCGCCAAGGTGAAGCAGGCGGCCGAAAAACTCGCCGCCGCCAATGCCACCCAGGCGGCATCCATCGAGGAAACATCGGCCTCCATCGAGGAGTTGCGTTCCGTGATCCGTCACAATGCGGACAACGCCGCCCAGGCGGACAGTGAAGCACAGCGCACCGGTGCGGTGGTCGCCGACGCCCAGCGTGGCATGGAGGAACTGACTATCGCCATGAACGGTATCGCCGAGGCCAGCGAGAAGACATCCCAAATCGTCAAGACCATCGATGAAATCGCCTTCCAGACCAACCTGCTCGCCCTGAACGCGGCAGTGGAGGCGGCCCGGGCCGGCGAAGCCGGTGCCGGTTTCGCGGTGGTGGCCGACGAGGTGCGCTCACTGGCCATGCGGGCGGCGGAGGCCGCCAAGAACACCGCCGCCATGATCGAGGAAACCATCACCAAGGTACGCCAGGGAACGGCGGTGGTTGACAAGACGGCCCAGGCCTTCTCCGCCGTGCACGAATCCAGCCAGAAAGAAATCACCCTGGTACGCGAAATCGCCTCCGGGAGCAACGAACAGGCCAACGGCATCGAGCAGGTGACGTCCGCTATCCACGCCATCGATCAGGCCATGCAAGAGAACAGCGCCGTATCAGAGGAACTGCTGGCCGCAGTCAGCCAGTTCAAGACCGGCGCCAGCGACGGCGAACCGGCGACCGTCTCCCAGCCTGAGGCCCAATCGCTCCAATCGCTCCTACCGGCCGCCTGACAGTCTATCGAAAAAGCCGTCCCTGGCTTTTTTCGACGAGAGGAATTGCCGTGAAACAGGCCTGAACCGGCCGCGAGTTGGCGCCGCCGATTTAACTTTGATAAAATCGTAAAAAATACGATTTCATCGAGTCCGCGCTTTGTAACATTTGAATTATCGTGTCAGACCTGGGCCGGCTGTGACTTTTTACGAGTTGTACAACTTTGATGGAATCGCAAAAAGTGCGATTCCATCGAGTTCACCGTGTGTAACCCGT
>CAYRGZ010000241.1:0-2554 GCA_964423785.1 uncultured Desulfobulbia bacterium | reverse complement strand
AACGGCACCTCCTCAACTTTTTGTGTTAACCGGAAAAGGTCACAGCCTCTCTTTTGATGGAATCGTAAAAACTACGATTCCATCGAGTTCACGGTGTGTAACCCGTTGAATTATCGTGTCAGACCTGAACCGACTGCGAGTTTTTACGGCTTCATCTCTTTTATCAGTCCGTCGAAAAAGCCATCCCAGGCTTTTTCGACCACGGTCGGCCAGAACCGAGTTCCGGCCAACCTCACGAATTCCTTGGCTCCTTCAGAGCCGGCGGAATTCGGCGGCACGTCCATGTGCCGCACACAGCCCGTTTTTCAACGGGCTATTATGGTTGTATACGTTCAGTCAAGACAAAGTCAAACTATTATATTGGCACACGCCGCCCTTGTCGGCGCGGACGGCAGACGGTATTGTCTTGCTGACGCGAGGAGCAGCATACAAGGGAACCGTGCGGTGCGGTGGACGGAGACTCAGAAGATTGATGGAATCGCAAAAACTGCGATTCCATCGAGTTCACGCTTTGTAACCCTTTGAGTTATCGTGACAGGCCTGCACCGGCTGCGATTTTTTACGAGGCCATCTTTTTTTGATGGAATCGCAAAAACTGCGATTCCATCGGGTTCACGGTTTGTAACCCTTTGAGTTATCGTGACAGGCCGGCACCGGCTGCGATTTTTTACGAGGCCATCAAGAGTTATGGAACGGTTCGAGGTGGTAGTGGTGGGCGCCGGTCCGGCCGGGCTGGCGTGTGCTCGTGATCTGGCAGCGGCGGGCCGGCGGGTGGCGGTACTCGAAAAGAATCCCGCCATTGGCCCCAAAACCTGTGCCGGCGGCGTCACCTGGGCCGGCCTGTGCGGCTTTCTCCCCGACCACCTGGCCGAACGCCGGTTTGCCGAACAACACATCGTGTCGGCCTGGCAACGGGTGGTGCTCCGCTGCCCGCACCCCATGGTGGTCACCGTCGATCGGGGGGCGCTGGGTGCTTGGATGGCGGAAGAGGCCCGGCGGCAGGGGGCGGAACTGGTAACCGGCTGTCGAGTGCAGCGCATCGAACAAGGACGGCTCACGACCGATGGCGGCGTCATCGCCTATGAGTATCTCGTGGGCGCCGACGGCAGCAATTCGCTCGTACGCCGCAGCCTGCACCTCGGCGGCCGCGTGTTCGGCCTCGGCATCCAGTACTGGCTGCTCGGCCACTGGCCGCGCATGGAATGGCATCTCGATTCCCGGCGTTTTGGCCACGGGTATGCCTGGATCTTCCCGCACCGAGACCGGTTCTCCATCGGCATCTATGCCGGAGGCCCGATCCAGGGCCGGTATCTAGCCCGGGCCCTGGATCGGTGGATCGACGATCTTGGCCTGGCCCACCGACGAAAAGGCTTGCGGCCCGAGGCGTTCCCTATTAGTTATGACTATCGAGGCTGGCGGTTCGGCACCACCTTTTTGGCCGGTGATGCCGCCGGCCTCGCCTCGGCTCTCACCGGGGAGGGAATCTATCCGGCGATCATCTCCGGCCGCGCGGTGGCCGAAACCATCTGCGGCGGCGACGGCGAACGACGACTTGCGCCCCTGGTCGCCCGGCACCGGCAACACCGGCGATTCCAGCGACTGGCGGCCAGGAGTCCGTTCATGGCGCGGCTACTGGGCGAAATCTTCGTGCTTCTGCTGCGCACCGGCATCGCCACCTTCGCCAGCCTGGAGATGGGCTCCCATGAACCATAACCACGCAAAGCACCCATGACGAAACCTCGACGCAACACCCTGCTTTACAACATCCTGTTCGTTCTCGTCTGTCTCGGCGTCTTTTTCTTCCTCTGGAACGCACCGCCGGAGACGACCAAGCATCTCCCCCACGACGAGCTGCACGAAAAATTCTTCGGCATCCCAAAAAAAATAGCGGAAAAGGACTGCGAAAACTGCCACCGGCCCGACGGCGAGGCGCCGCTGCCCAAAGAACACCCGCCCAAGTACCGCTGCCTGTTTTGCCACAAGCGCACCTGAAAGAAGGCCCCGGACGGCGCCGGTAACGCCCCTCTCCCGTATCGTAAGGAAAATGCCCAACGCCACGGCTTGCAAAGTGACCCTTACCTGGACCGGGCTCGATCTCAAGGCCATGGCCCGGCTCGGCCGGTCCATCGGGAGCGTGGCCCAGGTCGGTGATGTCGTTTTGCTGGCCGGCGACCTCGGCGCCGGCAAGACCACCCTCACCCGCTTCATCGCCGCCGGGCTCGGGGTGCCGGCCGACTATCCGGTCACCAGTCCCACCTTCGCCCTGCTCCACGAGTACCCCGGCCGGCTGCCCCTCTACCACATCGATCTTTACCGCCTCGCCGGCGAAGAGGAGATCGAGGATCTCGGCCTCGTCGACGTCATCTACGGCGAAGGGCTTGCCGTGGTGGAGTGGCCGGACCGGCTCGGCGACCTCACCCCGGCCTCTTATCTCGCCATCACCATCACCCTGGAAAGCGCCACGACCCGCACCGTGGAGCTTGCCGCCCGGGGGGACCGCTGGCAGTCGGTCACTTGGCCGGAGTTCGGTTGACCGGGCTTCCCGCCGGGTCGT
>CAYRGZ010000240.1:0-2557 GCA_964423785.1 uncultured Desulfobulbia bacterium | reverse complement strand
ACGGTTTTTTGGACAGAGAGCGGGAGGCGCCGTCCCGCTCCCTCGGCAATTGATTGGAATGGCACGGAAAATGCTCACCTCCACAACCAAGCAAGAGGCGCAAGGGCGCACCGGTACGGACGTGCCGCGCCGCCAAAACAACCACGCCGACGGGCAGGCCCCGGCCGCGCGGCAATCCTCGACCGCTGAAGCGGGCAAAATTTGCCGGTTGGGACTGGAGGGATCGTTGACGGCCGGGGGCAATCGTTGACGCACTGGCAAGGTAACGGAGAAGATCATGCGATTGTTGCTTTACGGTCTTGCGTTGGTGCTCGCTGGGGGCTGCACCGCCGGGGTTTCCACCCCGCTGATCGGCTTGCGGGGCTCCATCGATATGCCGTTCTTGGAGAAGGATACGCGGCTGCCGGTGGTCTATCCGGTCCCGGCCGGCGGCCACCAACCGGAAAGTCTGGAGGAGCGGTATGGACCAGCCTGGAAGGATGTGCAAGGGCAGTACCCCGACCTGCAGTTCAATTGAATCAGGCCGGGGCGATAGTCCGATGCAAACGACAACGGCCGCCGGAGGTCTGCGGCGAGTCGTGCGCGGCATGACGGCCCTGCTGGCTGTCGTGGTCGTGGCGATATCCGGCTGCATCGTTCGGTCGCCGGCCGGCGGGGCCGACGTCGCCGCCACGCCGTCCCCCGCCGCTGACGGCGGCACCGGACCGGCCGCGGCGTCGACAGAGCCCGCGCCCATGCCCCCACACGATTACGTCTACAACCTGCCGCACCGGGTACCGCCCGACTACGTCTATCGCACCGAACGGATCTTTTCCGCCACCGTCCCCGGCGGAGGCAAACCAGGCAAGACGGAGGAAGCGGTGGCGACGCCGGAGGAAACCGCCGCCTTTGCCGCCGCCATCGACGAGCTGGCAGGCAACCTCATCGGCCAGGGCGATCTCGACGCCGATGCCCGGGTGATCGTGGCCACCTTCGTCAATCTCGACGATCTCTACCGGACGAGCGGACTCGGCCGCCTATTGCAGGAGGAGACCATCGGGGCCCTGCGCCGGGCCGGCATGGACATCATCGACGTCCGCAAGACCCCATCCATGCTGGTGAAACGCCGTTTCGGCGAGTATGGCCTCTCCCGGGACCTCGAAGAGATTCCCTATGTCCACCTGGCCGACGCCGTGCTGGTCGGCACCTACCGGCGGGCGGCCGGCCGGGTGTTCATCAATGCCCGGTTGCTCGACAACGCCGACAACCGGGTCCTGGGCGTGGCCGAGACGGTGCTGCCGGTCTCGCCCCTGGTCGAGGATCTGCTCACGGACGAAAAAACGGTGCCGGCCCGGCGCGCCCTGCCGGTGCCGGTACGGGGAGGGGAACGATGATCCGCCGCCTGCTGCTCTGCTGCCTTTTGTTGTTGGCCGGCTGCCAGCCGCGCACCGGCGGCACCGTATCGGTCATGACGCCGGATTTCTTCGGCATCGGCGAGAACCTCGCCCGGCAGTTGGTCATGAACCACCGGCACCAGGGCCTTGCCGACGAACGGCTGCTGATGACCACCATGGTGCCCCTGGACCATCTCGATCGGACGAGCGATTTCGGACGGGTGCTCACCGAGTCCCTGGCCACCCAACTCTTTCATCACGGTGCCGAGATCCTGGAGACCCGGCGGCTCGCCGAGCTGGTCATCACGCCCCGCAAAGGGGAACTGATGCTGAGCCGGCAGGCGGCTGCCCTGGCAGACAGCCACCGGGCCACGGCCGTGGTCGCCGGCACCTATACCCTGACCCCGCAGACGGTGATCATCAATGTGCGGCTCCTGGATGTGGGATCCGATGCGGTCTTGTCGGTGGCCGGCCTGGAGTTGCAACGCAGCCGGGCCGTGGATGCGCTGTTGCGGGCCAACACGGGAGAAGACGATGTCGCTCTGTCGGTTTATGAGAAATAACTGCCTGTTGGCGCTCCTCGGCCTGCTGCTGGCCGCCTGCGCCGGTCCACAAGTAACGCCGCCCCGGCCCGAAAAAACAGCGCCAGTGGTTTATATTTACCCCCTGGAGCCGCTTGCCCAATCGGCAACCGTGGCGGTGCTGCCCTTCCAAATGCCCGCCGGCAGCCAACCGCACATCGGTACAGCGGCGGCCCTGTTGTTCAAAGATGTGCTGCTCGGCAAGAGGGCTTTTAAAACGGTCCAGTACCTGGACGAGCCGTGGACCGAACCGGCCGACGCGGTGGCCATCGGCCGCCGGTCCGGCGCCCGGTATGTGCTGGCTGGCCGGATCACCCGGCTGGTGGCGGGATATGAACTGGGAGGGGGAGAGGCAGAAATGCTGGTGCGTCTGCTCGAGACCAACAAGGGCCGCACGGTCTGGTACGTGGGCGAGAATATGGTACAACCGCCCGCCTACCCGCAGAGTGACTTCGCCGGTGAAATCCGGCGCGCCTTTTCCTTTTCCTACCCGAGCCGGTCGCCCCAAGATCGGCCGGTGGTGGCCGCCATGCTGCTACGGATGGCCGAAGACCTCACCGACGTCATGGCCGGGGCCCGGACAGTGGCCCGGTGATCTTACCT
>CAYRGZ010000239.1:0-2570 GCA_964423785.1 uncultured Desulfobulbia bacterium | reverse complement strand
CTTCATGACATGGACCTCTTTTTTTCATCCGCTGCCCCTATACTTCTTGTTTTTTTCCGGGAAAGTCAAGGAGAAACGGCCGGAACGGCGCAAGGGACGGGGGATGCGTAGGGGGGTCAGGAACGTCGCCCGCGCATCAGAAAGGCGTAGGCGTAGACGCCAAGAATGAGACCTGCTCCGATGATCTGCTGCCAGGAATCCCGGAGCCAGGCCAGTGATGGCCCATTCAGGGAGTGCCGGTCCTCCAGCGTGGGCGGCAGGGAGATGTTTTTGATAAAGGCGGTGAGCACCGGCAGCTCTTGTTCGCCGCCGTCAGTCTCATAGCCAATGATGTTGAGATACCCTCGCCGCATGAAGACAATGCCGGACACGCCGTGCAGTTCGCGTTCCGGCATGGTCACCTTGGTCGCGAACAAGATGGTTTGCCGGTCCTGGATGTATTCCAGGTTCTCCATGGTCATGCCGGAAACCGGCGCGGGCAGCATGTTCTTCAGCAGATCCCGGTTTTTTTTGAACCAGGAAAACATCTTTTGCCGTTGCTCCTTGCCCACCGGCGTGTCGGGCAGGGCGTGAAAGACGAAAAGTATTGCGGTGTTGCCCGCCGCGCCCGGCTCGACGTAGCCGGCCAGGGGCGTCCCCGTGGCCGGCGGCACGCGGCCCTCCAGGTATTTGCGAAGCTCGGTTTCGCGCAACGCGCGCCAGGAATCCGGCAGCACCGACGATATCCGCTCGCCTTTCTGGGTGGAGAAGGCGACCTCTTTGCCACTGGCCTGGAATGGCACCAGGACCAGCAGTATTGCGAAAACACACAGACAGCGGATGAGCATCTATTGCCGCCTCCCTGGATGGGGGATGATCCTTTTGGCGAGAATCTGCCGCAACGACTCGCGGAACTCGGTGTTTTTCGTGCTGGCGAGCCAGACAGGGTCGACCGAGTCACACTGCGGCCTGTAGCCGTCGACTATCTCGAGCAATATGGCCTTGACCGTCTCGAGATCAAACCGCCTGCAGGCCCGGTCCAAGCGATCGAGGTGTTTTTCCAGTTTGGGCCAGGAGAGAAAATCCTCCTCGGCCCGCATGATCATCGGGTGTTCCGTGCCGATCACGTTATCGCCCACCAGCAGCTCTTCGTACAGCTTTTCTCCGGGACGCAGCCCGGTGAACACGATTTCGATATCTCCTTCCGGGTTGCTCTCGTCCCGCACCGCAAGACCACTCAGACGAATCATCTTCCGGGCAAGATCAACGATCTTCACCGGCTCGCCCATGTCGAGCACGAACACGTCCCCGCCTTTCCCCATGGCGCCGGCCTGCAGCACGAGTTCGACCGCCTCGGGAATGGTCATGAAATAGCGGGTGATCTCCGGGTGGGTAACCGTGACCGGGCCGCCCGCCTTGATCTGCCGGCGGAACAGCGGCACCACCGAGCCGGAGGAGCCCAGCACGTTCCCGAACCGCACCATGGTGAACCGGGTCTTGCTCCCCTGGGCCGCCAGTCCCTGGAGAACCATTTCTGCCATCCGCTTGCTGGCCCCCATGACATTCGTGGGCCGCACCGCCTTGTCGGTGGAGATGAGCACGAACGTCTCCACTCCGCATTCCTGGGCGGCCAGGGCGGTTTTCAGGGTGCCGAAGAGGTTGTTCCGGATCCCCTCTATGGGATTGTACTCGACCAGCGGCACATGCTTGTAGGCGGCGGCATGGTAGATGGTGTCGACCTCCAGGGCGGAGAGCACCGCTTTCACCCGTCGCTGCCTGCAGACCGAGCCGAGGATGGGGACGATCTCCAGCCGGCCCTGCCACTCGGCTTGTAATTCGTTCTCGATGGTATACAGGGCAAACTCCGACCGTTCGAAAAGAACGAGCCGTTTCGGCCCCAGCCGGGCGATCTGCCGGCTCAGTTCCGAGCCGATGGAGCCGCCGGCGCCGGTGACCATCACGGATTTTCCCTCGATGCAGGCGCGCAGCAGTTCCGGCCGGGGTGGCACCGGATCGCGGCCGAGGAGATCCTCGAGCGCGATGTCCTGGATATGCTCGATGCCGATCTCGCTGGAAACCAGTTGTTCCAGGTACGGCAATCTCTTGACCTCGACCGGAAGCGGCTCCAGCCGGCTGAGTATCTCGCGGATGCGCTTCTTGCTGGCCGATGGCATGGCCAACAGGATGAAATCAGGTGTATGGCTCCGGATCAGTTCAGGGATGTTGCGTGGCGGGAATATTTCGATGCCGTTCAGCTTCCGGCCATGCAGGACCTTGTTGTCATCCACAAAGGCCACTGGCACGAATTCATCGGAAAGCTTGAAGGCCATGCTGATCTGGGCCCCGGAGGACCCAGCTCCGTAGATGAGCACCCGTTTCGCATGGGCTGATTTTTTCTTGCACAACACGGCGTAGAGGTGGCGGAAGATCAGCCGGCTGCCGCCGAGCAGCAGGAAGGCAAGGAAGAAGAACAAGAGCGGCACGGCGCGGGGAAAGCCGTTCCAGCCCTGGAGCAGCACCAGCCCGACGAGGAGAAGAGTGGAGGCATAGGTGGCCTTGAAGACCGCCCACAGGGCGTCGAGGCTCGCGTA
>CAYRGZ010000238.1:0-2571 GCA_964423785.1 uncultured Desulfobulbia bacterium | reverse complement strand
ATTCATCGGCCGCCCATCCGGTGGCAACCGATGCAGACGAGCATAGTCTCCTCTTCGGACAGCAGGTTGGCGGCCGCCGCACCGTGTGGATCGTGGCAACTGGCACAGGTCATGACCCGCTGCCGGTCCCGCGGATCGGGCCGGCCATGGGTCGGATGGCCGTTCACCGGATGGCTGTTTTCGAATTCCCGCAGCCGTGGATGACAGGAGAAACAAAGCTCTACCACAGCCTGCCGCAACTGCAGGCCGTGGCTGGAACCGTGCGGGTCGTGACAGGCGGTGCATCCTTTCTTTAGGAGCACCGGATGGACCACCGGCCGCTCCAGCATCTCACCGAGATCGTGACAGTCGACGCAAAGGGTGGTGGCCTTGTCGTGCAGCAACTTCGGTTGATCGGACCCGTGGGAATCGTGACAGAACATGCAGGCCCCCTCGCCCACGGGGCCGTGGAGGTACTCGTAGGCACCGAAGCGTTCCTGCTCCTTCTCGTGACACCGGTAGCAAAGGGTGGCCAACTCGGTGATTTCCGCCACCCGATAGCGGACCGGCGCGTCGGGATAGAGATCGGAGTCGCCGAAATCGGCCTGGTGGCACTCGAGACAGTGCCAGACAGCAGCCGGCTTGTGGAGATGCTGGCGGTCGGCCATCTCCTCGTGGTGGCAGGCGTAGCAGATGCTTGCCGCGGGCTTGGAGGGCTTGCGGTCGGCGGGACCGGGATCCATCCGGTGGCAACGGCGGCAGGGGGCCTCACCAGCCTCGGTATGAAAAACGTACACCGGCATATCTTCCGGCACGATGAGATCGTTGTAACTCGGGGCATAGAACAGTATGCCCTCGTAGAGGACGTCCTCGCCCTGGGCAATGATCACGTGATTGGCCTCGAGTTCGAGAAGCAGCCGCACATGGGTGACCCCATCGTAGATGATGGTCTGCAGCCGCGCTCCGGCGGGTTCCGTGTCGTTGACGAGTACGGTGAGCGGCCCCTTGTCGGTCGCCACCGTCTCCACCCAGTAGAAGAAGGGGGTAGTGGTCCACAGTCCCTCCTCCTGGGCCGCGGCCGACACCACCCCGACAAGCATGGCAACGATGATGGCAACGGCTGTCTTCCTCTTCCTCATCGCCAGCGGTGTTCATACATGGTGAGCAGGCGGGTCACGGCCAGCTTGTTGAAGCGGATCGCCTTCTTTATGTCACCCTTTTTCTCGTAGATGTCAGCCAGGGCGAGAATCACCTCAAGGCGTGGCTCCGGAGCGATGAAAGCGTTCTCCAGCTCCGACAGGGCGGCATCGATATCGCCTCGGTGGTAGAGGGCGAGCCCCAGACCGGCGATGGCCCCGTCGGACTCGGAATCGATGGTGAGCGCCTTGCGAAAGATCTTTTCCGCCTCCTGCCAGTTTTCCAGAGCCAGCTGGGCAAAGCCGAGTTCAAGCCAGCCCTCGACCTTGTTCGGCAGCAACCGGGTGGCGGTGGTGAACTCACGCACCGCCTGCGGGTACATCTTGCGGTTCATCATCACCTTACCGTAGTTGATCCGCCGGATGAACTCCTTCTCTTCCTTGGAATAGATCTTCGTCTTCTTCGGGGCCAGAAACTCGGCCAATTTCTTCTCGTCCCATTCCCCGAGCAGAAGGTGCAGGTTCCCCTCGACCATTTCGCGGATGTTGTAGGCGTAGGGGATCACCTCGTGCAGGCGGCCGTCGGCATCGATGAGCACTACCAGCGGCATCATGAAGATGCCGTAGAGGTTGTGGACCTCCCGCTTGGCGTCGTCGAGCACCGGCAGCTCGATCCGACGCTCCTTGATATACTCGGCGATCGTGTCCTGGCCCGTCTCGTCGCAATAGACGGCCGCCATCCGCACCCGCCCCTGGAAGTCCTCGTTCAAACTGTTCAAGGCCGCCAGCAGGGCCAGCGATCGTTTCTTGCGGAACTCCGGTTTGATGGAGAAAAACATCACCGCCAGAGGCCGGTCGCCAGGGGTGACGCGCACCGTTCCCCCTCCGGTTAGCCGCGGTAGGGAAAAGGCGGGCAGAGGGTCGCCGTGATCGTGATCGCGCAGGCGATTGGCCGAGGCCGAGACGGTGGTGGCAAGCAGGATACAGCCAAAGACGATAACAGCAATCTTTCGCATGGTGGCCAGGTTGTTCATAACTGATGTCAATGAGTTAGACTTTTATTTTATCGGGTTGGATCGATCGGTGTCCACGAAAAAGATGGGGACGGGGAGCACGGCATCCTTGGGAAAGCCTGTAACCCTGCAGAGTTACGGTACAAAATCAACATATTGCGAGAAGACAGTCCGGAGCAGGACGACCCGTTCCCAAAAAAATCTGGACTTTTCCGGTAGTAAACTCCTATACTTAACTTGAGTAGAGGAAGATGTCCTTCTTCCCCCTTCCTCTTCCGCCGCACCTATGGACAAAGTCGATTTTTCTATTCTCGATCTCCTTCACGATCCCATCTGCGTGATCGAGCAAGATTATACCATCAGCTTTGCCAATCAGCCCCTCGTTGAACTCTGCGGCGGCCGCGAGCACATCGTCGGCCATAAATGCTACACCATCGTGCACC
>CAYRGZ010000237.1:0-2584 GCA_964423785.1 uncultured Desulfobulbia bacterium | reverse complement strand
CGAATTGCCGCTGCTGCTGATGGCGATGAGCACGTCACCGTCCTCGGCCCACTGCCGCACCGACCGCTCGTAGGCGGTTTCGTAGCCGTGATCGTTGGCCAGGGCGGTCAGGAGCGAGGTATCGGCAAAGCACAGGGCCCGCACCCCGACCGCCTTGCAGAGGTCGTTCTGGAGATGGGCGGCGATGGCGGCGCTGCCGCCGTTGCCCACCACCATCACCTTGCGGCCGTACTCCCGGGCGGCGACGAGGATACCGACCACGGCCTCTGCCCCCTCGTCCACGGACAGTACCGTACCGTAGGCGTTGGTGACTACGGTCTTCGACAGTAGCGTGCAGAGCTGTTCACAGTATTGGGTCAGCAGATTCATGGCGGTTCCGAAGGCCCTGTAGGCGATTACCTATCGTATCGGATCGTTATCCGACAATCTTGAACCCGTCAACAAAAAAACTCCGGTCGGGAGGAGCATCTGCCCCCGTACGACGACGGAACCTCATCGACTTTCTGCTCGGCTCCCCTCTCCATCGAACTCCCGGAAACGGCGTCTGCCGAACAGCCAGACCGCCAGGATGCTCACCTCGTAGAGGATGACGAGGGGGCCGGCCATGAGGAGCTGGTTGACCACATCCGGGGTAGGGGTGACGATGGCAGCGATGACGAAGGCGGCCAGGACAGCGTACTTGCGGAACCGGTTGAGCCGCCGGACATCCACCAGGCCGACCTTGGCGAGGAAGACCATGAGGACCGGCAACTCGAAGACACAACCAAAGGCGATGAGCAGCCGCAGCGAGAGGGAGAAGTACTCCTTCACGCTGGGTAACACCCGCAGGTGCTCGGTGGCGTAACCGGCCAGAAAGCGGAAGGCGGGCGGGAAGACCACCAGGTAGGCGAAGGCGGCGCCGGCGAGGAAGCAGAGGGTGGAGAGCATGGTGAAGGGCAGCAACACCCGCTTTTCATGCCGGTAGAGCCCCGGCGCCACGAAGGACCAGAGCTGCCAGAAGAGTACCGGGCTGGCCAGCAGGATGCCACCCACCAGGCTGACCTTCAGGTAAAAAAAAACCCCTCCTGGTAGGCGGTGAAGATGAGGGTACTGCCGGGCGGCAGCACCTGCTTCAGGGGGGCGAAGAAGAAATCGGCCAGCCGCTGCGCCACCCCGTAACAAAGGGCAAAGCCAACGCCGACGGCGGCGAGGCTGGCGATGAGGCAGCGGCGCAGATCGGCCAGGTGTTCGGTCAGGGGCTGCTGGGGCAGTTCTTCCATCGAAGGCGCGGACCTGGTTGGAGAGCGGATTGTCACGGATTTCTCGCGGTTGCCACTGGAAAAATCGGCCACAGTAGTTTACAACAGGAGGAAACCTCGGTCAACGACCCATTGCGAGGGCGATCATGGCACCCAACCCTCTCACCGCCAAGCGTATTCTCGTCACCGGTGGCGCCGGCTTCCTCGGCAGCCATCTCTGCGAACGACTGCTGAACGAGGGGCACGAGGTCCTGTGCGTGGACAATTGCTTCACCGGCAGCCGACAGAACATCGTCCACCTGCTCGACCACCCCCTCTTCGAATTCATGCGGCACGACATCACCTTCCCGCTCTACGTGGAGGTCGATGAAATCTACAACCTCGCCTGCCCGGCCTCACCGATCCACTACCAGTTCGACCCGGTGCAGACAACCAAGACCTCGGTGCACGGGGCCATCAACATGCTCGGCCTGGCAAAACGCGTCAAGGCAAAGATCATGCAGGCATCCACCAGCGAGGTCTATGGCGACCCAGAGGTGCACCCGCAGCCGGAAACGTACTGGGGCCGGGTCAATCCCATCGGGCCGCGTTCTTGCTACGACGAGGGCAAACGGTGTGCCGAAACGCTATTCTTCGATTACCATCGCCAGCACGGCTTGGTGATCAAGGTGGCCCGGATCTTCAACACCTATGGGCCACGCATGCATCCCAACGATGGCCGGGTGGTCAGCAACTTCATCCTCCAGGCCCTGCGCGGTGAAGACATCACCATCTACGGTGACGGCAGCCAAACCCGTAGTTTCTGCTACGTGGATGACATGATCGAAGGTTTCGTCCGTCTCATGAACAGTCCGGACGAATTCACCGGCCCGGTCAACCTCGGCAACCCGGCCGAATGTAGCATGCTCGAGCTTGCCGAAACGATCCTCCGGTTGACGAAGAGCCGCTCGAAAATCGTGCACCTGCCCCTGCCCGAGGACGATCCGAGGCAACGGCGGCCGGACATTTCCCTAGCCGAGAATATTCTCGACTGGCATCCCACCGTACCCCTCGAAGAGGGGCTTGAACGGACAATAGCGTATTTTCGTAATGTGCTGGCCTCACTACAACCCTCCGCATAATCTCACCGATAAAAACCATGACTTTTCCGACACACCATAAGCAAGGGCGTTCCCACCTCGCCACGCCGGTGTTGCCCCTCGTGCGCCTCGTGGCCATGCTCTTCCTCGCCACCCCAGAGGACGACCCTTGCGGACTCTGCGCCGCCCTCACCGACCCCATCGACACCGGCGAGGTGACCTACCCGGACCCGGCCGCCGCCCTTGCGCCCCACCTCGATATCCTTG
>CAYRGZ010000236.1:0-2606 GCA_964423785.1 uncultured Desulfobulbia bacterium | reverse complement strand
ACGGATCTGCACGGTCAGGCCGCCGTCGCCACTTGGTTGGCCCGGGCATCGAGCTCATCGGCCGCCTTTTTGTGTTTGTAGCGCCGATGGATGGCGGCGGCGGTCCGATAGGCCCCGGCGGCCTTGTCCCGTTCGCCCATGGCCTCGAAGGTCTCCCCCATGCCGATGAGCGTGTCCACCGTCGAGGCCGGATTGTGCATCGCCTCGTAGATGTCCAGGAGTTCGACGTAGGCGTCGATGGCCTCCTGGTAACGCTCCAGCCCCTTGAGGCAGGCGATTTTTCGTTTTCGGATGGCGAGCATGCTCATGAGGTCGTCGTGCTTCTTAATGATGACGGCGGCCTGGTCGTAATAGTCCAGGGCCTTCTCGTATTCCTCGCTCTCCAGGCAGACGTCGCCGAGCCGGAAGTAGGTGTTGGCCAGGCCCTCCTCGTTGCCCGCTTCCTCGAAGCCGATGCGGGCGTTATGCAGGGCGTTGGCGGCGTGAGCCAGATTGCCGCTCTGGAGATGGCGCAGGCCCTCCTGGTAGTCCACTTGGGCCGGGTCCGGTTCCTGGTCGGTGGGTCGGGGATCGACCCCGGCCATCGGTAGTTTTCGTTCCATGATTGCGTTGCCTCCGATTGTATCGCTGTGGATCGTTATTTCTGGTCGGGTTCAGGCTGGTCGGTGTCGATGGCGGCCAGTGCCTGGCGGGCGAGATCTCCCACCGTGGCGGTTTGGAAGGAGCCGTCGTCGAACCAGTGTACTTCCGCAGTATCCTCCAACAGGGCCTCGATGGAAGAGCGGGCCTCGGAGGCCCGGATGCGGCCAAGCAACCGCAGGGTGAGGCCGCGGATGATTGGCTCCGGATGTTTCAGGTACCGGAAGAAATGGAAAAAGGGCAGGTTGCGGATGAGATCGGGTCGCACCGCGGCAATGGTGCCCAGGGACCAGATCACCAGCGGCTGGCTGGCCGGATCGTTCATGTAGCGCAAAAGATGGCGGGTGAAGGCGCCGAAGATGTTCGGCCGACCGGCAACGATGGCACCGATGGCCTCGATGGTCCCCCAACTCGAAGCGGCGGAATCGTCGGCCGCGGCGAATAGCCGGTGCAAAAGATCGCTCACCGGTCCGGGATGGCGGCTGGCATAGCGGCCGCAGGCCCGGCCCATGGCGTGGACGGTGCGCCACCGGAAGTCGTCGTCCGGCGTGTAGAGGAGTCGCTGGAGAAATCCCAGGGTGCGTTTGTCGTCGAAGAGCAGATCCACGAGGCCGTCGATGTCACCGGCCTCGACCAGCCCCTGCACTTGGGATTTGCTGGCCCGTTGCCGCTTGCGGTTGGGGTCTCGTTCCGGTTCTATCTCCTCGGTGGCGGCTTGGGCCTCCTCCTCACGGCGGGAACGCTCCATGATTTCCTCGAGATCCCGATGCAGACGCACGAAGTAGAGGACACCGCGCACCGCCCGGCCGTCCAGATTGCCGGTCTCCACCACCTGATGGGTGATCTCGTCGTAGCGCTCGATGCGGCCGGTGAGATAGTCCTCTTCCGGTACCAGGCTCCAAGCCGTGTCCCAGTCGTCGTTGCAGGCGTAGACCATGGCCTCGATCATCGCACCACCGACGTTGTGGCCGGTGGCGTCGCAGGCATAAGCCGCACCGCAGGAACAGCGGCCGACCGGGAACTCACCGAGCTTGCGTTTTTCCGGTTCGTGCGGCCGGCCGATCCGCTGGCCGCAGAAAGGACACCAGGGGGGCAGGACGATGTGTTGGGCCTTCATTGCGCGTTGCCTTGCATCGCCTCGGCTAGGGCCTGCTCGAAGCGGGGCTCCACGGCGTAGCCCAGCTCTTTGGCCCGTTCGAGATGCTGGCGGGCCTTGTCGTACTGTTTGTTGAAGTAGTAGGCCACAGCCAAGTTGTTCTGGGCGAGCGGAAAGTCGGGTTCCAGCTCCACCGCCTTTTTTGACGCGGCGAGAGCCTTGTCGTATTTGCCGTTCATGATGCAGGCCGAGGTCAGGTTCACCCAGGCGGTGGTGAGTCGCTCGTCATACTGGGTCGCCTTGGTGTAGCACTCTTCGGCCGCTTCCCCATCACCGGCCTGCTGATGGATGAGACCGAGGTTGGCATGCGCCTGGGCCGCTTCGGGATTGATTTTCAGCGCTTTTTCGTTGGCCTCCTTGGCCGCGTCGATCTTGCCTTGTTCGAAGTAGATCCCCCCCAGGTTGACCAAGGACTCCCAGGACAGCGGATCAATGTCGAGGGCGATCTTGAGTTCCCGGATGGCATCGTCGAGCCGGCCGGCCTTGCGGTAGACCAGCCCGAGGTGGTGATGGGCCATGACCGACTTGGGTTTTTCCTGGCACTTTTTTTCGAGTTCCTCGATGACCTTGTCGAGGTCGGCGATCTTTTCGCTCATGGTTTCGTTCCTTGGGTTGAAGCTGAAGAAAGCGTGGCAACGGTCTCCCGCGGGCGCGGGCCGTAATCGACGGTGAATTCGGCAAGGATCAACACTAGCATATCCCGTCCGGGAATTCAATCGTATCTGGTCACAGGGCACCCCATCTGCGGCGTCATCAGCACGCCCGGCAGCGCCGGTTTGTCCTCCCTTCGGCCGAAGCCTGCGGCTCGCCA
>CAYRGZ010000235.1:0-2639 GCA_964423785.1 uncultured Desulfobulbia bacterium | reverse complement strand
TGTTCCCGGATGATCACCGGTGGGCTGACCGCCCGGCCGGCAAGCAGGCCGGCGACCGGCTCGAGTCCCTCCAGGCGCCGCACCTCGGCATCGGAGCGCTCGAAGACGGTATCGGTGTCCGTCTCCTCCAGTAGGATCTCAGCCACCAGGTGCTTCCAGCGTTCGGCGCCGGCGGCCAGCGCCTGTAAGACGAGCACCGGTCCATAACGATCGACCACGAGACCGGGCAGGCCATCGGACTCGCCGTGGATGATCCGGAAAGAATCGGTGACCGCAGCCAGGGCAAGGCCGTGCCGTAGGGCCAGCGCCTGCCGGATGCGGCGGCGAAAGAAATCCGCATCGATGGTCTCATCGGGATCGAATGACCAGACCCGGCCCCGGATACGCGACCGGGGCGAATAGGCGGCCCGGGCGACGACGGTGCCTGCGGCATCGAGCACGTCCACGGTGTCGCCCGCATCCGGCCGACCAACGACCCGCTGGACGGCACCGGAGAAGATCCACGGATGGTGCCGCAGAAGCGAACGTTCGCGGCCGGGCGCCAGGACGAGGGCAGGAGTGCTCTGGTTGTCGGATGATTGCATGGAATCGAAAAAAGATAATCCCGTAATAACTCGCAGTCGGCCCAGGCCTGACACGATAATTCAAAGGGTTACACACCGTGAACTCGACGGAGGTGGTGAGCGCAGCGAATGACCGATCGCACTTTTTGCGATTCCGTCAAAAAGCGAGAACAAGAATCACGTGGAGGTCAGTAGCTCCAGAGGAGCGAGGATCTGTCGCTCAATCGCCGCCTGCACCCGTTCTTTCGGCTCGTCTTGCAGGCGATCAGCCAACTCGGCCAGTCGCTCGGCCAGGGCCAGGAATTCCTGCCGAGACCGGTGCCGCTGCCGGTCGAGGGCCTGCCAGTCTTCGTCGTCGAAGAAGCGGTTGCAGGCGGCCACCAGTTCCCCGGCCAGATGGCGGCGCATGCCGTCCAGGGTGGCGGCGTAGAATCCCAGGGACGATTTCTTCTCCTGCGCCACGATATGCCCGAGCATACCGTCTGGATGGGTATCGGCCAAGAGATCTCGCACCGCCCGCGTCACCAATTCGACCGCCGAGGCGGGAAAGGCGCGGACCAGGGCGGCGAACCGGTCGTGATCCAGGGGCATGGGCGCCAGCTCACCGATCTCATGGTGCACCACCGCCTCCAGTTCCCGGTCCACGATGGTATCGAAGGCATCCTGCAACTGCTCACCGGCTATGGCGCCGTCCGCATCGATCAGGCCGTACTGGTCGAGGGCGTACCGCAGGGCCCGCTTGCCGGTGGAGTACCCCTCCTGGATCCAATCCCAGAGGGCGTAGCGGTATGACTGGCGGCGGCAGACGACAACGCCGTCTTGCACCATGGCAAAAGGGCTTGCCAGCTCGCGGGCCATCTCGGTGCCGATCACCAGCACCGGCACGCCGGCCACGGTGCGGCGCTCGACGATCAGACCAACGAAGAAGACCGCCTTGAGAGAACGACCGTAGCCGCTCCCGTAGAACAGATCCGGCTGCCGGTCAGCAAGCAGCCGATTGACCGCTGCGGCATCGAAGGGATCGAGCCGGCGGCCGGCCAGGGGAAGTTGCCGGTAGTCTTGTCCAGCCAATTCCTCCCACGCCTCTTCCCGCTGGGCGATCCAGTCGAGCAACACCGGCGGGTCTTCCTCCTGCCACGGCTCGAGCCCGTACTCCCACTTATACAGGTTGCGCAGGCGCAAGAAAAGGGTGCACAGGGAAAAAACCCCGTTGTCCCGGGCATCGGAGACCGCGCAGTTGGCGCGGACGGTATCGAGAAAGGCGGTGGGCATGGGGCTCCTGGCGGTGCGCTTTTTCGAACTATCCTGCACGTTGGCAGCCTTTGTCAAGAGGTGACGAAAAGAAACAACGTGTTGCGCCCAGGGGAAGGAATCAACTGTTAATGGCCAAGTATATTGACCCTCATACGGCCAAGAAAATTGCCCCACCTCAGGGCTGAAATTCCGGCCGGGCAAAGAAAAACCGCTGGAAGACCGATGCCCGCCGCTGCCATATCAACTGGGTGATCCTCGACAGCGACTGGGAGGTGGAGTTCTGCCGGGTGGCCGAGGCGCACCCAAGGGTTCGGGCCTACGTCAAGAACTACAATCTCGGCCTGGAAGTGCCGTATCGCTATGGTTCGGAGACCCGCGTCTATCTCCCCGACTTCATCGTCCTGGTTGACGATGGTCGCGGCGGCGACGATCCGTTGCACCTGATCGTCGAGATCAAGGGCTACCGCCGTGAAGACGCCAAGGAAAAGAAGGCAACAATGGAGACCTACTGGGTGCCGGGTGTGAACAACCTCGGCACGTATGGCCGCTGGGCCTTTGCCGAGTTCACCGAGATCTACCAGCTCGAAGCGGATTTCAAGGCCAAGGTCGAAGCCGAGTTCAACAAGATGATCGAGGCGGCCACGACGTGAAGCAAACAGGGGAGATACGCCACCGCCGGCCTGGTTGAGGATCAGTACATGCCTGGTTCCGGCGGCACGGTACTAATGGAGCCGACTTCAACGGCCTGCCCAGCGAAGCCGCCAGGACCGAATTCTACCAGCACGACGCCAACTGGTCCAACCGGATGATCCTGGGCGACAG
>CAYRGZ010000234.1:0-2679 GCA_964423785.1 uncultured Desulfobulbia bacterium | reverse complement strand
TATTTTTCAAGTAAAAACAGCAATCATCATGCTGAAATGTCTCGATTATTTCGTGAGAGGAGCCGCGCCATAAACTTCGGATGCTCCCGGCGTTACGGCGGGGCATGGGCGTTGGCAAAGACCTGATAGCTTTTGGTGATGAGGGCAAGATCGTGAAGTCCCCTCCAGATCGTCTCTGGGCCGGGCGGGCTGTTCTTCCGGGGCAAGTAACCGCCGAGCCGGGCAATAAGTTCCATGGCGGTCCCCAGGGAAGGTGGTTCGGCGGCCGGCACGCCCGTGCCGCTGGTATATGCGGTCAAGGCCTTCCATTCCGCGTCCTCGAGCAAAACGGTGCACGGCAGGTCTGGCGCGGCACGGCCTTGGATAGTGAGAAAATAGGTCCGCCAACCGACGACCATGTCGATGGCGAGGCAGGAGGTTATGCGATCTCTGGTCTCAAGGTAGCGCTTCTCGATCCGGCACCCGGATTTCAGGATACGATGATAGACCTCGATACCCCAACGCTTGGCATACCATGCCGTCCGTTCGCAGGCGTCTTCAAAGCTTTCCACCGGTACGGTAGTGAGAAGCCGCCATTCCAGGCCGCCTTTTTTCGGCTTGGGGTTCTCGCTGACCAGGACCGCCCACACGCGGATCGGGCCCAGGCTTTTCTTGCCCTGGGGCGGAGCCAGGTCCACCTGGTCGAACCGGATCTCCAGGCGTGCCTTCCGCTTGGGAGCGCCACCCCTGGCCGGGGCGTCGATCTCGATGTACCCGGCGGGATCCCGCTGCTTCATGTGGTCCCAGAGGGGAACGTCTTCCCCGTGCAGCTTCCGGTCGTGATAGGCCCGCACCAGGAGTTGGGCCCCTGTGTCTCCCGGCGTGGCCAGGGAAAACAGCTCGTAGATATCCGCCTCCCGGTCACCGACGCTCACCACCAGCTTTCGCGGGAACTCCTCGGCGACCTGTCGGGCGGCCTGGAAGCTTTGGAACCACTTGTCGCTCTCAGAGACCTTGTCTGCGTCCTGTTTCCTGACCCAGGCCTGGACATCCAGCAGGCCCAGGGGAACCCCCTCGTCGGTGAACACCATGGTGTCGTGGACCAGGATGCCTTTGGTGCCGTGTTTATCGATCGGGCCGAGCCCCTCGGCGGCCGCCTTGTTGGTGCCGTAGTTCAGGCTGGTCGTATCCTGGACCGCGAGGATCACACCCTTATGGTTGCGGATCCGCTCCCGGGTCGCTTGGTAGTGGCTGAAAAGCAGGTTCTGCATGCTCACCGCTGGATGGTTGAAGAACCGGTACGCCGCATTAGTTGCGCTCCACGAACCGCAGACCTCCGGGATGCCGGCCCGAAGATCGGTGAAGAAGTCCCGGGCCAGGCGCAAGAGGCGCTTGTACAGCCGTTTGTCGCCCAGATCCACATGCTGGAATTCCTCTTCGGCCCAGTCCGCCGGCCCGGGGGATTCCTTGCCGCCCAGGACATCCCGGAAGTCCGGCCGCAACGGCAGCAGGTAGACGTCCTTGGGCGCGGTCATATCCCCTGTGTCGTTGCGGCCCCGGCCCGTGGTCCTGCCCACCGGTATCCAGTTGGCGGCCCGGTAACAGGTCCCCCGGTAATGGGCCGGATCCACGAAGGTCTCCAGGAGAACGGGAGTCAGCCCGTAGAGTTCCGCCCAGTCCCTGGGCAGGATGCGGGCCGCGAGTCCCAGGATCTCGGAGGCGAGGTTTGGCACCCGCACCTGCGGCAGGATCAGGAAACGGCTGTTGTTGACCACCAGGCCGAGACGCTCGGCACGGGTGGCATCCTCCCAGCCGATCCACCGGTCCCGGGCCCGCAGCCGCCACGCCGCGCTGGAAAAAGCCATGCCGCCCAGGACGCCGCCATGTTCGGCCTCAATGATATAGCGTATCTGGGCGCCGCACAACCGCCCCCCGCCCAGGGGGTGCCAGGATGCCATCATGTGCCGCCACTCCGCCAGGCGCTTCCGGTCGCCGTTGATGCGGACCAGGCGGATGGCGCCAAGGGCCTCCCGCCCGCATTCCAGAGGCGGACGATCGTATGGAGCGCTGAACCCTACGCCATCCTGCTTTGCCGCCGGAATGCACGGCCTTGCCTCGGGCAGGTCAATGGCGCCGTACTTCTCGAGTTTACGCAGAGCCATATAGCAGGACATAGTCTGCAACGAGCCGTTCGGCGCCTGCCAGGCCAGCCGTTCACACACACGGCGGGCAAGCTCCCTCCGGGACATCTCCGGCTCAGCCTCGGCGAGCTCGTTGATCCACCCGATCGTCTCCGGGTCGAAACGTTCGATGTTGCGGATCGCGCCCATGCCTCGGAATATGCCACATCCGGGTCACGGTGTCCAGTAGAATTTATGGGATGACGCCAGTACTACGCATGGGTTGTTTTTTTGAATGGAAAGGGACCTCAAAAAAAGGAGTGGCGCCTGGACATCCCTCTGTTTCTTGTGACGGATGAGGCTATTTATACAGGAATTGCTCTCCCTACTCTTGAAGAGAGAGAGCCTGCGTACGATTCAATTGTTGTGAGTAATGGTCTTAACAGGATTCACACATTGACTATTGCTAATATTGACAAGGTAGTCAAGACTGAGTTCAAAAAGCGATTGCCAATGGTGGTTACGCGGTAAGCCCTCACAGGGTGCATTTTTAGCTGGCGACGTAATCTGATATCTGGTA
>CAYRGZ010000233.1:0-2727 GCA_964423785.1 uncultured Desulfobulbia bacterium | reverse complement strand
CTCGATGGAGGTGGTGAGCGCAGCGAATGACCGATCGTATTTTTTACGATTCCATCAATCATACCGTATATGGTAGATTCTTGGACGGGACAGCGCAATATGTTGTAGGTTTTTGCTGGGGGCGGCCGGTGTATTATTGTCGACAACTCAAAGGGATAGCAGGAAAAAAGTAAAAAATGCTTGAATTCCGGTCGGGCCTGTCGTTATAACAGTAATCGGTTGCGCTCTGATCAGCCTGTTGCAAGGGGCTGTTGACCGACTATCAGGGGAGGATCGGCCCATGCCTGGAATTCCGCAATCCGTCGTTGCCGCGCGCCTTGTGCTCTTTCTGCTCTCCTGCCTCGTCCTGCTGGCGCCGGCTCCGTTGCAGGCCGGTTCCCCACGCCTGCTTGCGTCGGTGCACAAGTGGCGGCCGAGTGATGTGATCCGGTCCCCCAGCCGGTTCGACCGCCGCGCCCGCGCCCGTTTGCTGCGCCGGCTTTCCGCCAAGAGTGCCGTGGTCATGGACGGTGACACCGGCGAACTCCTCTTTGCCCGCAATCCCGACCTGCCCCGCCAGCCGGCTTCCACCATCAAGATCCTCACCGGCCTCATCGCCATCGAATCGTTGCGTGACCGAGACAAGATCTTCGTCAGCCGGCGTGCCGCTCGTATGCCCCGTTCCAAGGTCTATCTGGAGCCGGGAAAATGGTACTGGGCCGGTGATCTCATCGATGCGGTACTGCTCGCCTCGGCCAACGATGCCAGCGTTGCCCTGGCCGAAAGAATCGGCGGCTCCGAGCGGGAGTTTGCCCGCCGGATGACCGCTAAGGCCCGTCGTCTGGGGGCGCGCAATACCGTCTGTCGAACCGCCAGTGGTCTCACCGCCCGTGGTCAGTACTCCACCGCCCGGGACCTGGCGGTGATGTTCGACCGGGCGATGCGCAACCCGGAATTCGCCCGCCGGATAAGCCGGGCCAAGCGCCGGGCCGGGTTCGGCAAGATGCTGGTCAACCACAACAAGGCCCTGTGGCGCATTCGTGGGGCCGTGGGTGGCAAGACCGGCTACACCCGTGCCGCCCGCCAGACCTATGTCGGCAAGTTCGAGCGCAACGGCCGCAGCCTGGTGGTGGCGATCATGGGTAGTGAATCCATGTGGGACGATATCGATCGCCTGGTGCGCTACGGCTTTGCCTCTCTGGACAACCGGCCTCGCCGCCGGCCACCCGAGAGCGTCGAGGCCCGCCTTGCCCGCCTGAGGAACCAACTCCATCAGGAAGCCGGTCTGCAACCCGTTCGGGTGCTGTCGGCCGGCAAGAAGTCGACGCCCAAACTTCCCTTGTGATGGCGTCTGCTGCGGCTGTCGCCAAGGCCCAATTACGCGCCGCCGTCGGCGTGCCGCCCACGGTATCCCCTGGCCGTATCGCCGAGACCCTGCGCCGGCAGCCCTGGTACCGGCAGAGCCGCATTCTGTTCGTCACCCCTTCCCCCCTGCTGCGCCAAGTGCGGATCAACGTGCTGGCCGATGGCAAGACCCTGCTGATGCCCACTCCGTCCTTGCGGCGAGGATTTTACCGGTTTGGCGCTGGCAGCGTTCCCTTTTCAAAAATTCCCCACGCGGTGACCCCAAAAGGAGCAGCACGGTACGGCCGGTATGTGTCGGCCGTGGATCTTGCCCGCCGACCGGTGGAGGTGGCGGTGGCCGAAGCGGTGTTGATCGACGGGGACGGCAACCGGCTGGGTGCGGGCGACGGCTTTTTCGATCTCGCGCTCGCCCTGCTCGCCGCCTGGGGCGGCCTGGCCGCCGGCGTGCTGGTGGTCGGCTGTGTCGATCATCCCGATCGGCTGGTGGCGGATTCGTTGCCCACCGAGCCCTTCGACGTGCCGGTGAACGTGGCCGTAACCGGCGATGGCGTCCACCGACTGCGGGCTGAGCCGTCCCGGCCGGCCATCGTCTGGGAGCGGCTTTCCCGGCGGCAGATACGCAGGATCGATCCGTTGTGGAAGTTATGGGTGCGCCGGTCGGCCGGGGAGAGGTGAGGGGAATCAGGCCTTGTTGGCGCGGAAGACCACCTCGAGGCCGCACCGGCGGCCGTATTCGGCGATCTCCTCTTTCAGCTGGCGAACGTAGGGGCAGTCCCAGACCGCCAGCAGGGTGCGGCGAACGGTGAAGGTAGTGGGATTGGCCGTTGAATCGGGTTCGAGAAGATACGAAAAGATCTGCGGCCGCCGACAGACCTCGGGGCGCTTGGGATAGATGGCGCAGCGGCCGCCGGCCAGATGGGGACAGCGGCTGTCACGGGGCAGGACGAGGCTAGGGCCGGTGCGCCAGTGGACGAGGCAGGGGGTGTCGCGGTCGTAGAACGGCCGGTTGGTAACGGTCAGGGATGGTTCGTCGTAAGCGGTGGTCGAGCGGCTGGCCGGATTGTCGATCAGTTCAAGGGCGTCGAAGAGGACTATCTCATCGGCGCGTAGGGGGATCTCGAAAAAGAGGTGTTCGCCGGTGGGGCCGGTACAGCAGAGATCGCACCGGCAGGGGCCGCACAGCTGGCCGTTGATCTTCTCCAACTCCCGGACCAGAACCCGGTGGGCGATCCAGCAGTCCACCGCTTCCAGGCGATCCACCGGCTTGCCGTTGGCATCGACGATGGTGACCGGCAGCGGCGTGTCGTTTTTGAGCAAGGCGAGGTCGGCAAGGATATCGAGGTGGGGCGCAAGGGCGGCGGCCGGGTCCGGGTAGGTCACCTC
>CAYRGZ010000232.1:0-2735 GCA_964423785.1 uncultured Desulfobulbia bacterium | reverse complement strand
CGTGAACTCGATGGAATCGTATTTTTTACGATTCCATCAAAATTACTATCCGGCAGTTCACTTCAAACCAACTATCAGTTAGGAATACACTATGGCACGACACTTCTTCACCTCCGAATCGGTTTCCGAAGGACACCCGGACAAGGTCGCCGACCAGATCTCTGACGCCATCCTCGACGCCATCCTCGAACAGGACAAGACCGCCCGTGTTGCATGTGAAACACTGGTCACCACCGGGATGGCCCTCATCGCCGGCGAGATCACCACCACCGCCTGGGTGGACATGCCCGAGGTGGTGCGCCAGACCATCGGCGAAATCGGCTACACCTCGGCCGACATGGGCTTCGACCACCGGGCCTGTGCCGTATTGACCACCATCGACAAGCAGTCGCCGGACATCGCCATGGGGGTGAACGAAGGCTCCGGACTCGACCTCGACCAGGGGGCAGGCGACCAGGGACTTATGTTCGGTTACGCATGTACCGAAACCAGCGTTCTCATGCCGTTGCCCATCACCCTGGCCCACCAGCTGATGATGCGCCAGGCCGAGGTACGCAAAAACGGCATTTTGCCGTGGCTGCGGCCAGATGCCAAGAGCCAGGTGACCATCGAGTACGTGGACAAGAAACCGACCCGCATCGAGGCGGTGGTCATCTCCACCCAGCACAGCCCGGATGTCAGCTACGAGGAGATCACCGAGGGGGTGATGGAGGAGATCATCAAGCCGGTGCTGCCCGCCGACATGCTCGACGCCGACACGAAATACTTCATCAACCCCACCGGTCGGTTCGTCATCGGCGGCCCAGTGGGCGATTGCGGCGTCACCGGCCGTAAGATCATCGTCGATACCTACGGCGGCATGGGTTCCCACGGCGGTGGCGCCTTTTCCGGCAAAGATCCCTCTAAGGTGGACCGGTCCTCGTCGTACATGGGCCGCTACGTGGCGAAAAACCTGGTCGCCGCCGGCCTGGCCGACGAACTCGAGGTGCAGGTGGCCTACGCCATCGGCATTTCGAAGCCGGTGTCCATCAACGTCAACACCTTTGGCACCGGCAAGGTGGACGAAGACACGATCATTGAACTCATCAAGCGCCATTTCGATCTGCGTCCCAAGGCGATCATCCAGCATCTCGACCTGCTGCGGCCGATCTACCGCAAGACGGCTGCCTATGGCCATTTCGGCCGCGAACTGCCGGAGTTCACCTGGGAGAAGACCGACAAGGCCGAAGCGCTGCGCGACGACGCCGGCATCAAGTAACCCGTCCCGCTTCCCTCCCCACCGGTGAAGAGGGGAGGGGACGACAACCACAAGGAGAACCGTCGATGGACTACAAAGTCGCCGATATCAGCCTCGCCGAATGGGGCCACAAGGAAATCCGCATCGCTGAGACCGAGATGCCGGGCCTCATGGCTCTGCGGGAGGAATACGCCGGCCAGAAACCGCTGGCCGGGGCCCGGATCGCCGGCTGCCTCCACATGACCATCCAGACCGCGGTCCTCATCGAGACCCTGGTCGCCCTGGGCGCCGAGGTGCGCTGGTCGTCGTGCAACATCTTCTCGACCCAGGACCACGCGGCGGCGGCCATCGCCGATCAGGGCATTCCGGTGTTCGCCTGGAAGGGAGAGACCGAGGAGGAATTCTGGTGGTGCATCGACCAGACCATCTTCGGTCCGGACGGATGGCGGCCCAACATGATCCTCGACGACGGCGGCGACCTCACCCAGGTGATGCACGACAAGTACCCGGAACTGCTAGCCGATGTGCGGGGCATCAGCGAAGAGACCACCACCGGCGTCCACCGCCTGTATGAGCGGATGCGCAACGGCACCCTACTGGCGCCGGTCATCAACGTCAACGACTCGGTGACCAAATCCAAGTTCGACAACCTGTACGGCTGCCGGGAATCGCTCATCGACGGCATCAAGCGGGCCACCGACGTGATGATCGCCGGCAAGATCTGTGTCGTCTGCGGCTACGGTGATGTGGGTAAGGGCTGCGCTCAGGCCTTCCGCGGCATGGGAGCCACGGTGCTGGTGACCGAGGTGGACCCCATTTGCGCCCTGCAGGCGGCCATGGAGGGCTACCGGGTGGTGACCATGGAGGATGCGGCGCCCATCGGCGATATCTTCGTCACCGCCACCGGCAACATCAAGGTCATCACCCGGAAGCACATGGAGATGATGAAGAACGAGGCCATCGTCTGCAACATCGGCCACTTCGACTCCGAGATCGACATCGCCTCCATCCGTGATTTGACATGGGAGAACATCAAGCCCCAGGTGGATCACGTCATCTTTCCGGACGGCAAGCGGATCATCGTGCTGGCCGAGGGGCGGCTGGTCAACCTTGGCTGCGCCACCGGCCACCCGAGCTTCGTGATGAGCAATTCCTTCACCAACCAGGTGCTGGCCCAGATCGAACTCTGGCAGCATCACGACAAGTACGAAAACAAGGTGTACTTCCTGCCCAAGCACCTGGACGAGAAGGTGGCGCGCCTGCACCTCAAGAAGATCGGCGCCAAGCTCACCACCCTCACCCCGGAGCAGGCCGAATACATCGGTGTTTCCGTCGAAGGACCGTTCAAGCCGGACTACTACCGGTACTAATTGGCCGCATCCGAAAATAAACCTGCAAAAGATCGCCGGTGCCGGGCCTTACCTCCCGCCACCGGCGATGTTGTTTTTGATGGAATCGCAAAAAGTGCGATCGGTCATTCGCTGCGCTCACCACCTCC
>CAYRGZ010000231.1:0-2759 GCA_964423785.1 uncultured Desulfobulbia bacterium | reverse complement strand
TTGTAGGTGAACATCCGTTTGGCGAACTCCCGGTCCCGCGCCCCCTGGACCTCCACGTGGACGAGGACCCACCTTTCCTCGCCGTTGCGCTGGAAGACCCGGACCAGGAGGTCGGCGTAGCGGCGGCCGGTCTTGGCCTGCCGGACCACCTTCTGGAACTCCTTGTCCAGCAGCTCGTAGCCCCGCTCCCAGGCGATCTCCGTGGCGATGCCGGGAAAGAAGAACGCCATGAATTCCTGGAAGTACCGGGTGAGAATATCTTTCCATGGGGAGTCGTAGTCGTTCTTCGGCATGTGGCGCTCCTCGATGGTTGATCCTTCAGGACCTGCCGGGCCCGGGCCTCCTCGCCCGCCGTTGTTATGGTCACGTAATGTCCCTGGAGTTCACGTTTCATTGTCCCGCCGTATCCTAAAATAACTCCTCTTATTATTTTAGCTTAATGCTATATCTTAAAATATAGAGAGCGGGATGAGAGTCAAGCACGTTACCTAACCTGAAAATGGGTGGTTCAGGTTTTTTGGGTTCACGTCTTGTCGAGATCGGCCAGGTTGGCGCTGATCTGCTCCAATACCCGCCGGCAGGCCGCCTCGTCCGCCGGGCTCACCCCGGCCAGGACCCGCTGGGTGTAGGCGGTGAAGATGTCGAGCACCTGGGTCACCAGCCGGTCGCCCGCCGGCGTGATCGTGACCAGGAAGGCGCGCCGGTCGTCCGGATCGGGCTGCCGAAGAACGAGTTCTTTGGCTACCAGCCGGTCGAGGATGCGGGTCATGTTGGCCGGTGTCTTGCCGGCCAGCTCGCACAACCGCCGCTGGCCCACGGTACCGCCCGCCTCCTGCAGGAACTTCAGAGGCCGGAACTGCTCCAGGGTGAGGCCGAAGGGGGCCAGCATCCGGTCGGCACGGGCCTGCAGCTCCAGGGCGGTGACGTAGATGAGCCGTGGCAGGGGATCTTCGGTGGTGGCTACACGCATCGTTTTGGAGTACTTTGATTGTTACGGGAGATATTTTCGATCTGCAAAAGTTTTCTAGTCAAATATATCCTCGGCAACGAATCGGGTCAAGGTGATAGATGCATCGCCGCAGCCGATCAAGAGGCGATGGCCTTGGCACGCGAGGAGCAATCTCCACGCTCCCTTTCCGGAGGAGGAAAAAAGCTGGGGGAGTCGGATTCTGTTCCCCCGGACTGGTTTTTGAAGTATCTTGAAGCGGCAAAGCAGAAGGTTGAGGAAAACTAGCGAGGTGATCCATCATGGCTTTCGATCTCACCAGCAACCGGACCACGGTCGGCACCGAGGTGTTGGCCGGCCTCACAACCTTCCTCGCCACCATGTACATCATCGTCGTCAATCCGGCGATCCTCGGCGAGGCGGGTATGCCCTTTGCCGGGGTGCTCACCGCCACCGTGCTGGTCAGTGCTTTTGCGTCGTTGGCCATGGGATTGTACGCCAACAATCCCATTGTGCTGGCACCCGGCATGGGGCTCAATGCCTTTTTTGCCTACTCGGTGGTGCTCGGTGGCGGAGTGGAGTGGCAAACCGCCTTGGGCGCGGTCTTCTGGGCCGGCATCGTCTTCCTGGTGCTGTCGGTGGCCAATATCCGTACCCGCATCGTCCGGGCCATCCCGGTGCAGCTCCGTTACGGCATTGCCGCCGGCATCGGGTTGTTCATCTGCCTGATCGGTTTTGCCAATGCCGGTTTCGTGGTCGCCAACCCGGCAACCATCATCGGCCGCGGCGCTCTCGATGCCAACACCTTGACCTTCCTGGCCGGCTTGGCCCTCACCGCTGTCCTGATCGTCCGCCGGGTGCCCGGCGCCCTGGTGCTCGGTATCGTGGTTACCACCTTGCTGGCCGTGCCGGTGGGTCGGCTGTGGGGTGACACGGTCCTTGTCCAGTGGAAGGGGGTGATGGCGCCGCCCGATTTCAGCCTGCTTGGCCGGCTCGATCTGGCCGGCTCCCTCCGTCTTGCCCTGTGGCCGGTGATCTTCGCCTTCGTGTTCACCGACATGTTCGACAGCCTTGCCACCTTCGTCGGGGTGGCCGAGGCCGGCAATCTCAAGGACGAGAACGGCGATCCCCGCAATATCCGCCAGTCGTTGATCGTCGATGCGCTGGCCACCATCGCGGCAGCCCTCTGCGGCTCCAGCCCGGCGACCAGCTACATCGAGTCGGCCACCGGCATCCGCGAAGGGGGCCGCTCCGGGCTCACCGCCGTGGTCGCCGGCCTGTGTTTCTTGCCGTTCATGTTCTTCTCGCCGCTTCTGTCCGTGGTGCCGGCCATCGCCACGGCGCCCGCCCTGGTCCTCGTCGGGGTGTACATGATCACTCCGGTGGCCGCCGTGGACTGGCACGCCATGGACGAGGCTATCCCAGCCTTTCTCGCCATGTTCTGCATTCCGGTGACCTACTCCATCACCCAGGGCATCATCTGGGGATTTTTGAGTTGGACCCTGCTCAAGATCGCCCGCGGCCGCTGGGGAGATGTCCCCGTCACCCTGTGGGTGATCGACGGCTTTGCTATCCTCGCCCTGATAACCGGTTGACGTGTTTCTCCTGATATTTAGTTGTGCTGCCGGCGTACCCCGACCGTATCTGGCCACAGGGCACCCCATCCGGTCATTCGCTTCGCTCACCACGTGATGAGTGCTGAGTACTGAGTGCTGAGCAATGAGTGATACTCGTTGCTCATTGCTCATTGCTCACCTTGCTCATCGCTCATCACTCAGAGACTGCGACTTCGGCATACGAAGGAGCAACCCCG
>CAYRGZ010000230.1:0-2761 GCA_964423785.1 uncultured Desulfobulbia bacterium | reverse complement strand
GCGGAATTCGGCGGCACGTCCATGTGCCGCACACAGCCCGTTTTTCAACGGGCTGCTAAAAACGTGCAGTCGGTCCAGGCCTGACGCGATAATGCAACGGGTTACGAAGCGTGAACTCGATGGAGGTGGTGAGCGCAGCGAATGACCGATCGCGCTCGCGCGATTCCATCAAAAGGAGGTACCATGATCGACGTCAGCCCAAAATTTTACAGTCTGCGCTACGCCAAGGCGGAAGGTTTCTTGCGGGGCGCGTCCGCTACCATCGACCGGATCTTCGAGCGGCAGGTGCCCAAGGGCGACGTGCTCGAGGTGGCACGCGCTGCCGGTATCGCGGCCGCCAAGCGATGCAGCGATCTCATCGTCTTCTGCCATCCCATTCCCCTCGATTGGGTGGAGATTTCTTACGAGCGGTGTGAGGCGGCCATGCGGGTGGTGTGCGAGGTGCGGTCGGTCTGGAAGACCGGGGTGGAGGTAGAGGCGATCACCGGCGTGACCGGCGCCCTGCTCAACGCCTACGACATGGTAAAACCCCTCGATAGCGCCTTGTCCTTCGGCGATATCCGAGTGGTGGAGAAGCGGGGCGGCAAGAGCGATTTCACCGATACCTTCCCGGAGCCGCTGCGGGCTGCGGTGCTGGTGATCTCCGATTCCACCCATGCCGGCACCCGCAAGGACAAATCGGGTCGGATCATCAAGGAGTTTCTCGAACGCCAGCCGGTCAGGGTGGCGGTGTATGAGATCTTGCCGGACGATCGGCAGCGGATCGCCGCCCGGTTGCGCGGGTTGGCCGACGACGAGGGGGTGCAGCTCGTCTTCACCACCGGCGGCACCGGCCTTGGGCCGCGGGATGTCACGCCGGAGGCCACCGCCGAGATCATCGATCGGGAGGTGCCCGGTATCGCCGAGGCCATCCGCCGCCACGGTCGCGACCGGACCCCGTATGCCATGTTGTCACGAGGGCTCGCCGGCGTGCGGGGAAATTGCCTCATCGTCAACCTGCCCGGCAGCTCCAAGGGCGCCAGGGAAAGCCTCGAGGCCCTGTTTCCCGGCTTGTTGCACATCTTTCCCATGTTGCGTGGGGCGGGACATTGAGGGAAAAGGGATCATGATCACCATCGACGAAGCCATTGCGATCATCAAGGAAAAGCTGCCGCCACCCCGCACTGCCGTGGTGCCCCTGGCCGAGGCGGCCGGTCGGGTGCTGGCCGAGGCCGTGCGCGCGCCCGAGCCGTCACCGCGGTACGACAATTCGGCTATGGATGGCTATGCCTTGCGGTACGACGACGTGGCCGGCTGCACGAAGGAGCGGCCGGCGGTGCTGCGGCTCGTCGGCGAGAGCCAGGCCGGGGTGCCGTTCGCCGGCCGGCTCGGGGCCGGGGAGGCGGTGCGGATCAGTACCGGCGCCATGTTGCCCGCCGGTGCCGATACTGTGGTGCGGGTGGAGGATAGCGAGGAAACGGACGGTGTGGTACGGATCGTTGCCTGCCGAAAACGAGGGCAGGATGTACGGTTCCGGGGCGAGGAGTTCGATACCGGCGATCAGCTTCTCGCCGCCGGTGTCCGTCTGGCGGCACCGCATCTCGCCTTGCTTGCGGCGGTGGGTATCGAGCGCGTTCCGGTCTACCAGCCGCCGCGGGTCGCCCTGCTCGTCACCGGGACGGAGTTGGCTGCACCGGGGGGTACGCAGGTCGCCGACCACCAGATCCGGGACTCCAATACCATCATGCTGGCGGCGGCGGTGGCGGCGGCCGGTGGCACGGTGGTGGAGTCTCGCCGGGTAGAGGACGACTGGGATGCCACGGTGGCGGCCATCGGAGCGGCGGCCGGCGCGGCCGATATTCTGCTCTGCTCCGGCGGGGTGTCGGTGGGCCGCCACGATCACGTCAAGGCCGCGGCACTGGAGATCGGCTTTGAGGAAGGCTTTTGGCGCATCCGCCAGAAGCCGGGCAAGCCGCTTTTTTTCGCCAGCTCGGGCGATCGGCTGCTGTTCGGCCTGCCGGGAAATCCGGTGTCGGCCTTCATGTGTTTCGTCCATTACGTGCAGCCGGTCATCGCCGCCCTGTGTGGCCGGCCGTTCGGTTGGCCCTCCGTGTCCGCCACCGCCGGCGAGGATATCGGCAACCGGGGCGGCCGGCCGGTCCTGTTACGGGTCCGCCTTGCCTGGCAGACTCCGGGAGGGTTTCGCATCACCCGGGTGGAGCGGCAGGGATCGCATATGCTGACGTCACTCACCGCTGCCGACGGTTATGTTCTCGTCCAGCCGGGAGAGCGGATCGCGGCCGGCGACCGGGTCGAGGTCTTTATGTTCAACCATTACTGTCACGAGGGATGAGTATGGCACACGTCGAGGCTGTCTGTACCAGTCACAAGAAGGGTATCGTCAAGAGGCAACGGGAGCGGGTGGTCTTGAAGCCGGATTGGGGTATCGAGGACGATGCCCATGCCGGCGATTGGCACCGTCAGGTGTCGCTGCTCGCCGGCGAGAGTATCGACCGGGTCAAGGAGGTGCTGCCGACCCTCAAGCATGGCGCCTTTGCCGAGAACATCGTCACCCGCGGGATCGATCTTGCCACCCTGCGGGTCGGCGACCGGTTGCGCATCGGGACGACGGTGGAACTCGAGGTCACCCAGATCGGCAAGCAGTGCCACAATTCCGGCTGCGCCATCAAGAAGGCCACCGGCGACTGCATCATGCCCCGCGAAGGCATTTTCGCCCGGGTGGTGACCGGCGGAGAAATCATGGCCGGCGATGCCATCGTCA
>CAYRGZ010000229.1:0-2793 GCA_964423785.1 uncultured Desulfobulbia bacterium | reverse complement strand
CGATTCCATCAAAAAAAAGGCCTGCCCAAATCGGGGCAGGCCTGGGATTGCTGGTGGGCCGTCAGGGTCTCGAACCCCGAACCTACTGATTAAGAGTCAGTTGCTCTGCCAATTGAGCTAACGGCCCGCGAGACCGCCAGAGTAGCACGCTCTCGGATCGGCGTCAAGCAGAAAATCGGTCCGATTTTGCTATACGTTCACCGCGCTTCCTGGTATGTTTGGTGTCTGTCAGTCCTCGAACGATCCATCTTCTTTGCAGGAGGTTCGCACATGGCAAGCGTGCTCATCATCGGTGCCGGCGGCGTCGGCGGTGTGGTGGTTCACAAGTGTCTGCAGGTGCCGGAAGTCTTCGAGCGGGTGGTGCTGGCCAGCCGCACCTTGAGCAAATGTGAACGGCTTCGCGATCAGGTGGGCGGCCGGATCACCATCGACCAGGTGGACGCCGACCACGTCGACCAGGTCGTGGCCCTGATCGAGAAACATCGGCCCGATCTCGTCATCAACGTCGCCCTGCCGTACCAGGACCTGCCGATCATGGACGCCTGTCTCGCCACCGGCGTCGATTATCTCGATACCGCCAACTACGAACCGCCCGACGAGGCGAAGTTCTGCTACAAGTGGCAATGGGCCTACCGGGACCGGTTCCGGGAGCGGGGCATCATGGCGCTCTTGGGCAGCGGCTTCGACCCCGGCGTGACCAACGTGTTCTGCGCCTGGGCCCAGAAGCACCTGTTCGATACGATCCACACCATCGACATCCTGGATGCCAACGCCGGCGAACACGGCCAGGCCTTCGCCACCAACTTCAACCCGGAGATTAACATCCGTGAGGTGACCGCCCGCGGTAAGTACTGGGAAGAGGGCGAGTGGAAGGAGACCGATCCCCTGTCCGTCTGCCAGGAATACGACTTTCCGGAGATCGGTCCCAAAAAGGCCTACCTCATGTATCACGAGGAACTGGAGTCCCTGGTGCAGCACATCCGCGGCCTGAAGCGGATCCGGTTCTGGATGACCTTCTCCGATCAGTACCTCACCCATCTGCGGGTGCTGGAGAACGTCGGCATGACCCGCATCGATCCCATCGACTTCGAGGGCCACAAGATCGTGCCCCTGCAGTTCTTGAAGGCCGTGCTGCCGGAACCGGCCAGCCTGGGGCCCCATACCCGCGGCAAGACCTGCATCGGTTGCCAGATCGAGGGGATCAAGGACGGTCGGCCCCGCAAGGTGTTCATCTACAACGTCTGCGATCACCAGGCATGCTACCGGGAGGTCGGCTCCCAGGCTGTTTCGTACACCACCGGCGTGCCGGCCATGATCGGCGCCATGCTGATGCTGACCGGGGTCTGGCACCGGCCGGGAGTGTATAACATGGAAGAGTTCGACCCCGATCCCTTCATGGAAAAACTCGCCGCCCACGGGTTACCATGGCACGTCAAGGAACTCTGAATCCAGACGACGTCCCTTCCCCTTGCTACGTGGTGGATCGCGGCGCCCTCGAGCGCAACCTCGAGATCCTCGCCGGGGTGCGCGAGCGGGCCGGCTGCCGGATCCTCATGGCGCTCAAGGGATTTGCCATGTTCAGCCTCTTCGGGCAGATCCTCGATTATCTCGACGGGCTGGCGGCAAGTTCCCTGGACGAGTGTCGGCTCGCCTTCGAGGAGGGCGGCGGCGAGCTCCACCTCTATGCCCCCGCCTACCGGCCGGACGAGTTTTCAGAGCTCGCCGAGATGGCCGATCATATCGTCTTCAACTCGTTTTCCCAGTGGCAGCGCTACCGACAAGCGGTGGTCCGGGCCGCCCGGCCGCCGTCCTGCGGCATCCGCATCAACCCTGAACACCGGGAGGTCCGTACCGCCATCTACGATCCCTGCGCCCCCCATTCCCGCCTCGGGGTCACCCGCGACCAGTTTCGGCCCGAGCTCCTCGATGGGATCGACGGCCTGCATTTCCATACCCTGTGCGAGTTGAACGCTGATGCGCTGGCCCGCACCCTGGCCGTGGTGGAAGAGAAATTCGGCCCCTGGCTCGGCCGCATGCAGTGGATCAACTTCGGCGGCGGCCACCATATCACGAGGCCCGACTACGACCGCGACCTGCTCGTCGATTGCGTGTGCCGGTTCCAGGATCGCTACGGGGTGCAGGTGTACCTGGAGCCGGGCGAGGCGATCGCCCTCGACACCGGCGTCCTGGTGGCCCGGGTGCTCGACATCGTCCACAACGGCATGGATATCGCCATCCTCGACACCTCGGCCGCGGCCCACATGCCCGACGTGCTCGAAATGCCCTACCGGCCGGAGATCGTCGGTGCCGGCCGGCCGGGTGAATATCCCCACACCTACCGGCTCGGCGGCCTCACCTGCCTTGCCGGCGACGTCATCGGCGACTACTCGTTCCCCGCCCCGCTCGCCATTGGCCAGCCCCTGATCTTCCGGGACATGGCCCACTACACCATGGTGAAGAACAACACCTTCAACGGCGTGCGGCTCCCCTCCATCGCCGTCCACGACCCAGCCACCGGTAGGACCACGGTGATCCGCCGGTTCGGCTACGAGGATTACCGCAACCGTTTGTCATAACAGTCCGTCGAAAAAGCCATCCCTGGCTTTTTCGACCACGGTTGACCAAAACAAAGTTTGATGGAATCGCAAAAATGCGATTCCATCGGGTTCACGCTTCGTAACCCTTTGAATTATCGTGTCAGGCCTGAACCGCCTGCGAGTTTTTACGGGTTCATCAAGTTTCGGCCAACCTCACGAATTCCTTGGCTCCTTTTCGGGTATTCCTCCGGCACGG
>CAYRGZ010000228.1:0-2839 GCA_964423785.1 uncultured Desulfobulbia bacterium | reverse complement strand
GAATTACCGTTTCAGGCCTGCACCGACTGCGAGTTTTTACGGGTCCATCATGATTCCTGCTGGTTTGCTACCGTTTGGTAGCGTCACGGAAGAATATCTGTTTCTTGTGGGTAACATGAATGCTTCTGTTTTTTGTAACTACCTAAATTATAAAGAAAAAATTACATGGAACGGGACTTGCTGGATGCATAAGGTGATGCCTGGAGAGAGAAGGAAACTCGGCAACAGCTTTGTCAAGGAGGGAGGGTCGTGCAGTCGTCAGGATATCGTGCAAAACACAACGCCCACGTGATCAGGGTGATCGTCATCCTCGTAGCCTTGGGGGTGGTCGGCGGGGTCGCCCGGGCGCTCCTCCTGCCGCCGTCGTTCGGCAAGTACGGCCATTACCGGCCCGGCGCCATCCGTGAGGAGATGAACCGTGAGATACGCAACAAGACCAACGATTCGTGCCTCGGCTGTCATCCGTATATCAAAAAGATTCATCTTGCCGGCGTGCACAAGACGGTTTCCTGCGAGGTCTGCCACAGCGCCTACGCCGACCACGTCCAGGACGGCAAGGTGATCGCCAAGATGCCCGTCCGGCGGGGCGAGGAGATCCGCACCTTGTGTCTACGTTGTCACAACCGGATCATCCGGGCCCGCCCCAAAGAGGCGATCAAGATGATTGCCATGCCGGATCATCTCCAAGAGAAAGGGGTTCGGACCGATCACGTTTGCAATCAGTGCCATCACGTGCATGCGCCGCTCAAGTGGATCCAGGAAGCCAGGGAAGCGATGGGCCTGGCCAAGAAACAGGAGGGGGGACTCCCATGGATGAGCGACTGAGAAAGGAGATAGAAGACGAGATTCGCAAGGATCGGCGGGCGTTCATCAAGAAGGTCCTGGGTGGCACCCTGGCCGGCTCCCTGCTCCTGGTCATTCCGGCCGGCGCCTTGGAGATTCCGGAACAGCTCCCCGGCCTGCGTAAGCAGAAAGGCGACTTCATCACCGGCCACAAGTATGCCTTCGTGGTGGATATCACGCGGTGCATCGGCTGTGGCTCCTGCTGCGTCGCCGACAAGAACGAGTACCAGGTGCCGGACGGCTATTACCGGACCTGGGTGGAGCGCTACATCATCGATGACCTCGACAATGTGTATGTCGATTCCCCCAATGGCGGCCTCGACGGGTATCAGAAACCGCGTACCGATATCAAAGGCAAAGTCCGAGACACCTTCTTCGTCCCCAAATTGTGCAACATGTGCGAGAAGCCCTCTTGCGTGCAGGTCTGTCCCGTCGGGGCCACCTTTCAAACCAAAGACGGCTTCGTGCTGATCGATTACAAGCGCTGCGTCGGCTGTGCCTACTGTATTCAGGCCTGTCCGTATTCGGTGCGTTTCCTCAATCCCGTCACCAAGACGGCGGACAAGTGCACCTGGTGTTACCACCGGGTCCGCAAGGGGTTGTTGCCCGCCTGCGTCAACGTCTGTCCGGTCCAGGCGCGCAAATTCGGCGACCTCGCCGACAAGAATTCGGAAGTGTACAAGCTGCTCCATGAGCCGCACGTCATCTCGGTGCTCAAGCCGGACATGGGTAATAAACCGTCCCTGCATTATCTGGGACTCAGAAGGGAGGTGGTCTGATGCATGGGCTTGCTGAAACGGCCTCCGGTGCCGTGGGGTATGTGTTTCCCAACGACCTGCACGTGCATTGGAGCTTGATGATCGTTCTCTATCCGTATATTACCGGCATCGTGGCCGGGGCGTTCATCGTCTCTTCGCTCTATCACGTCTTTCACGTCAAGGCGTTGAAGCCGATCTCCCGGTTTTCGCTCCTCTTTGCCCTCGCCTTTCTGGCCTGTGCCACCCTGCCGCTCTTGAACCACCTCGGCCATCCCGAGCGGGCGTTCAACATGATGTTGACGCCCAATCCCTCCTCGGCCATGGCCGGGTTCGGCTACATCTACTCCGCCTACGCGGTGGTCCTCATTCTGGAGATCCTCTTCATCTATCGGCCCACTCTGGTGCGGCTGGCGGAGGAGAGCACCGGCTTTCGGCGCACCCTGTATTCCATCCTGACCATCGGCAGCGACAACATCTCCGAGCGGGCCCTGGCGCTTGACCGGAAGATCATCGCCTTTCTGGCCGGCATCGGCATCCCCATGGCGTGTGTTCTGCACGGCTATGTCGGCTTCATCTTCGGCGGCGTCAAGGCCAATCCCCTGTGGGCCACCCCGCTCATGCCGGTGATCTTTCTGCTTTCCGCCTGTGTCTCCGGTATCGCTGGCATCATCCTCGCCTACATGGTGATCAAGCGGGGCCAGGTGGACATGGACTGTGTGCGCACCTGCCTCAAGTATCTTTGGGGATTTTTCATTCTGGACTTCGTGTTCGAGATGCTCGAGGTCTTCTCGCACGCCTACATGTCGGCCCACCACTGGGAAACCCTGCATACCCTGCTTTGGGGGCCCCTGTTCGGTTCCTACTGGGTGGGCCAGGTGATGATCTTCTCCGTCATCCCGTTCATCCTCCTTGGGCTTCTCAGCCTGGTCCGGTTCAGCGACGGGGTGGTCAAGTTCTTTGCGCCGCTGGTTTCTCTCATGATTCTCATCCAGGTTCTTTTGATGCGCTGGAACGTGGTCATCGGCGGCCAGCTGATGTCCAAGAGCGAACGCGGTGCGGTCTACTTCCATCCCGAGTGGTTCGAGAAGGAGGGGATCGTGCCGGCGATCATCATCATGGTCTTGCCGCTGATCATTCTTTACGTCCTGAGCAGGATTTTTCCCTTCTGGCAGCCGGCGGAAGAATCCTCCTCGACCGGATGAACCGAGTTTTGATGGCTACGTGTGGGTAAAACCGTC
>CAYRGZ010000227.1:0-2845 GCA_964423785.1 uncultured Desulfobulbia bacterium | reverse complement strand
TGCTAGGAAGAGGCCCGCGCCGCGTACTGGAAGCTACGCAAGCGGGCCGATGACGCCGCAGGTGGCGTGCACTGCAACCGCTTATGGCGTCAGAAGGAGCCGCCGATGCTAAAGTCCCAGTTGGAACGGTCCTCGTCGCCCACCGGGTCGAGGTTGTAGCCCCATTCGAGGCGCAACGGTCCGAGCGGCGACAACCAGCGGACTCCGGCGCCGACGCTGTGCTTGATGCGGGAAAAATCCCAGCTCTGGGCGGAGTCGTAGACGTTGCCCGCGTCGAGGAATACTACGCCGAGAAGGCCGTTTTCTTCGAGCAAGGGGAAGATGATCTCCTCGTTGATGAACCACATCTTGGTACCGCCGATCCGATCGCCGGTGACCGGGTCCCGAGGGCTGATCTGGCCGTTCTTGAAGCCGCGGATGGTGTTCATGCCACCGAGATAGAATTTTTCGTACACCGGCAGTTTGCCGCCGGTGTTCTCGGTCACGAAACCTGCCGCCGCCTTCAGGTGCAGGGTGGTCTTGAAGAAGAAGGGGAAGTACCAGCTCGTCGTTCCCTTGATCTTGGTGAAGTAGGAATCACCGCCCAGCGGGCCGCCGGCGTACTTGGTCTCGATGGCGTGTATCGACCCCTTGGTGGGGGCGTAGCGATGGTTGCGGCTGTCGCGGGAGAGCGCCACCCGCACGTAGCTCGTAATGTTGATATCTAGGGACTCCCGGATGGCCCACGACAGGTTGGCGTAATCGACATCGACGAGGTTGGTATGGTCGTAGCCGTAGCTCCACGACAGGTACCAGCGGTTCCAGAGGGGATGGCCGAAACGGAGGGCGAACCCGCTGGAGTCCTTGGTGTAATCGTCGTATTCCCGTTCCCAGTTGTAGAGATCGATGCCGAACAGGAGATCGGTGTCGGAGAGGTGGGGTTCGGTGAAGCTGAAGTTGTACCGGGTCGAGGTGCCGCTGATGTCCGCCTGCAGGGCGAGGCGCTGGCCTTTACCCATGAAGTTGTCCTGGGAGATCTCGCCCATGAACATGAAGTCGTCCACCGACGAGTAGCCGGCGCCGATGGAGAAGGTGCCGGTGGGTTTTTCCTTGACCCGGACGATGATGTCCAGGATGTCGTCGCTCGCCGCCGGCTCCGGTGAGATCTCGACGTCCTCGAAGAAATCGAGCCGCCGCAGCCGTTCGCTGCTCTTGCGCAGGGCGCTGGCGTTGAAGATTTCCTGTTCCTTGATCTGCATCTCGCGCCGGATCACCTTGTCGCGGGTACGGGTGTTGCCCTTGATGACGATGCGATTTACCCGCACGAGCATGTTCTTGTCGATCTGGATGGTGACGTTCACCCGGCCGGCGGCCTCGTCCTTGTCGATGCGGGGGATGATGTCGGCGTACGCGTAGCCCCGGTCGGCGTAGAAATCGGTGAGGCGCGTAATGTCCTCCCGCAACACCCGGCGGCTGAAGTAGGGCTGGCGGGCCAGGGCGGTGCGGGCCAGCAGCTCATTCACGTCGGCGATGAGATCGCCGGTGATCCGCACGGTCCCCACCCCATAGCGGCGTCCTTCCTCGATGGGAAAGGTAATGACGAGACCGTCTTCCTCCTCGCGGATCTCCGGCTCACCTACCTTCGCGTCCACGAACCCGCGGTTGTGGTAGAAGGCGGCCAGGCGGCCGACGTCCTGTTCGAGCACGTCCCGGTGCAGGACGCCGGAGTCGGTGAGCCACGAGAACAGGCCACGCTCCGAGGTCTCGATGGTCTTCTTCAGTTCCTTGTCCGAGAATGCCTGGTTGCCGGAGAAGACGATGGAGCGGATGTAGAGCTTCTGGCCCTCCTTGATGGAAAATTCGACGTTCACCCGGCCCTGCTGGGTGCGGCTGATTTTGGTGGTCACCTTGGTGTGGGAGAAGCCTTTTTCCTTGTAAAGTCGTCGGATGGCGGCGGCGGATTCTTTTACCTTGCGTTCGTTGATGATGGTGTTCGGCGCCACGGTGATCACTTCGCGGATCTCTTTTTCCTTCAGCTCGTCGTTGCCGGTCACCGTCACCTGGTTGATGATTTCCTTTTCCTTCACCGTGAACACGATGCGCTTGCCCTTGGCGGTGTTGCCGGCATAGACGCGGACGTCGTCGAAGTAGCCCATGGCGTAGATCGCCTTGATGTCGTCCCGCAGCCGGGCTTCGTCGTACCGGTCACCGATATGGGTGGTGACGTGGCGCAGAATGGCACCGGCGTCGATGCGGGTATTGCCCTGCACCTCGATGGAGCGGACGAGAGGATACCGGCCGGTGGAGGCCAGCACCTCGCCGACCAGGTACTGGAGGGTAGGGGCGAGATCGTTGGCGTTGTCGATGGTCCGGTACCAGGAACGCGGCGGCTCGCCGGTGAGCGAATGGAGCACGAGATCGATGCTCAGGTGACGGCCGATGCGGGTGATGGAGCCGGCCGCCACCCAGCGCAGCCCGAGTTGCCGGTATTCGGGCGGAAAGGAGCGTGGCGGCGGCGGCCAGGGGCCGGCCAGGATCGATGCCGCCAGTGGACGTGGGTAGCTCCGCTGCTGGTTGCGGGCCAGGATCGACGCCAGGTGCTCGTCGGCGAGCTTTTCCAGGGTGGCAGTCTCGCCCCCCGGCGCCAGGATCTTGAAGGGGAGAAAGAGGGTGTCCTGGTTTGGTGCCGGCCGCCAGTCCTCCACGGCCCTGGCCCCGCCGACGACCAGGGCGAGGCAACAGATGACCGCGGCGAAGAGAAGACGCCGAATGCTCATGATGGAGGTCCTCGTTTTTTGATGGAATCGTAATAAAGTACGATTCCATCGAGTTCGCGGTGTGTAACCCGTTGAATTACCGTGTCAGG
>CAYRGZ010000226.1:0-2869 GCA_964423785.1 uncultured Desulfobulbia bacterium | reverse complement strand
AACCCTGCCACCCGGCAGGGTTTTTTCGTTTCTGACCGCAGTATTCTCAGACCGTAACTGCTCACCAGGGCTGACGAGAGACAATAATTTGTCGCAACACCTCGCCCTATGAGCTCTTACCAGTCCGTCGAAAAAGCCATCCCTGGCTTTTTTTCGGGTATTCATCCGGCACGGCAGCCGGCCGGGGAAACACAAAAAGAGCCGGCGGAATTCGGCGGCACGTCCCTGTGCCGCACACAGCCCGTCTTGCAACGGGCTGTTTTACCTCAGGCCAACAGTTCGGCGCGGGTAAACACCGCCTGCAGGGGGTAGCCTTTGGCGGCCAGGGCCTCGGCTCCCCCTTCCTGACGGTCCACCACCGTGGCCACCAGTCCGACCCGAAACCCTTGGGCCTCGACCCGCTCGATGACCGTCAGCAAGGTGCCGCCGGTGGTCACCACGTCTTCCAAGAGGGCAACGGTACCGCCAGCCGGGAGATTGGCGATCCCCTCGATATACTGGTTGGTGCCATGTCCCTTGGCCTCCTTGCGGACGATGAAGGCGGGAATCGGCTCCCCTTCCAGGTAGCTGACGATGGACACCGCCGTGACCAGGGGGTCGGCCCCCAGGGTCATGCCGCCGACCCCGTCGATGCGGCCCGGATGGTTACGGATGAGACCGTAGAGCAGCCGGCCGCACAGATAGGCGCCCTCGGCGGACAGGGTGGTCTGTTTGCCGTCGATATAGAAGTCGCTCACCCGGCCGGACGAGAGGGTAAAGGTGCCGCGCCGGTAGGATTTTTCGAGGAGAATGCTTTTGAGTCGGTCCTTGTCGGTCATGATTGCTCCGCCAGGGATGGAAGTTGTTCGAAGATGGTCGCCAGATTGGCGTCGGCATCGATGCGCGGCACGATACCGCCGGTGGCGGAACTCATCGCCACCATCACTCCGGGTCCGTGACCGGCGATGACGCAATCGGAGTGGACCACCACCCCGACGATGACGCCGCCGCTCTTGTAGATCCGGCCGTAGGTGGCATCGGCATCGATGATCGCCACGAAATCGCCGAGCCGCAGATCGTCAAGGCCGAACTCGGCTACCGTCGGTTCGTCGAAGAGCTGGATGTCGTAATCGCCGCTGTTCGACTGCATGGCACCGATACCGCTGCCCATGATCCGGGCCGGCACCGTGTGGGTGACCCCCACTTCCAGGCGACCGTCGGCCAGGGGCCGGATGGGCATGAACTCCAAAAGCTGCGGGTCCAGGTTGAGGACCTTGATTTCCGGGTAATCCACGAGCCGCAAACCGCAGCCGTAGGCCCGCACCTGGATCTTGTCGCCGATGACGAGCCGGTCCAGGATGTCGGGCTCGAAATCCACCAGCACGTGCTCGATGCCGCCGTGCTTGCCGGTCACCCGGCCGCGGGCCCCTTTGGCGTCGCCGGAGACCACGGTGGCCACGTTACCGACGCAGGAAAAGAGATTCAGGGCCCGGTTCGGCCCCGGCTGGTTCTGGAACTGGGTGAAGTTGGAGATGGAGACGCCGGGCTCGACGTGGTCAGCGAACAGTCCCCGCGCCGGATCGCCGATCCGCACGTTGTAGGTGATGCCGCCGACACCGGGATAGATATCGGCATGGCCGCCGGGATCGATGCGATACGGGTTGACGCCGCCGAGCGGCGAGGTGATTTCGCCGATCACCGACTGGCAGACCAGTTGTTCACGGTTGATGCGTAGTGATGCCATGTGAGCACCCTAGTCAGACGTTGAAACGAAACGTTATGCAGTCGCCGTCCTGCACCTCGTACTCCTTGCCCTCCGAGCGCATCAGCCCCTTTTCCTTGGCCTTCTGTTCGCCGCCGCAGGCGACGTAGTCGTCGTAGGCGATGACCTCGGCCCGGATGAAACCGCGCTCGAAATCCGAATGGATCTTCCCGGCCGCCTGCGGGGCGAGGGTGCCCCGGGTGATGGTCCAGGCCCGGGTCTCCTTTTCGCCCACCGTGAAGAAGGTGATGAGGCCCAAAAGCCGATAGCCGGCGTGGATGAGCCGGTGCAGACCCGGTTCGGAGAGCCCCAGTTCAGCGAGGTACTCGCTACGCTCCTCCGGCTCCAGGGCGGCCAGTTCCTCCTCGATGGCACCGGAAATGGTCACCGCTTGCGCCCCTTCTGCAGCCGCCAGTTCCGCCACCTGATCCACCCAGCGGTTACCGGTGGCGATCTCGTCTTCTGCGACATTGGCCACGTAAAGAACCGGCTTGGTGGTGAGCAGGAAAAGTTCCCGCACCAGCGCCCGGCCGGCATCGTCCAGGTCAAGCAGACGCGCCGGCCGGCCGGAATCCAGGTGATCCCGCAACCTTTCGAGGACGGCAACCTGGGCCTTCAACTTCTTGTCGCCGGACTTGGCCTGGGCCGCAGTCTTGGCAAGCCGCCGCTCCACCGTCTCCAGGTCGGCCAGCACCAGCTCGGTGTTGATCACCTCGATATCGCGCAAGGGGTCCACGGCGCCGGCCACATGCACGATGTTTTCGTCCTCGAAACAGCGGACCACGTGGGCGATGGCGTCCACCTGACGGATATGGCCGAGAAACTGGTTGCCGAGCCCTTCCCCCTTGGAGGCGCCGGCCACCAGACCTGCGATATCGACGAACTCCATCTGGGTGGGCACCTTGTTGCGGGTCTTGACCAGCTCGGCCAGGGTATCGAGGCGCTCGTCCGGCACCGGCACCATGCCGACGTTGGGCTCGATGGTGCAGAACGGGTAGTTGGCCGACTCGATCCTGGCGGCGGTCAGAGCGTTGAAAATGGTGGACTTGCCGACATTGGGCAGCCCGACGATGCCACAGCGAAATCCCATAATAATTACTCCACGAAAACTGATGCCCCCGTAAAAAC
>CAYRGZ010000225.1:0-2903 GCA_964423785.1 uncultured Desulfobulbia bacterium | reverse complement strand
GAATTCGGCGGCACGTCCCTGTGCCGCACACAGCCCGTTTTTCAACGGGCTGGTAACCACATCCGTGCGTGACAGACCTGTACAGTCTGCGGGTCTTTCTGCAGTTTTTTTTGGGTATACCGGAAATCGGCGGCAAAATCCACCGGTCGCACCGATTTTCCGGATGGTAGAGATGAGGAATGCTGGTCAATTCCTGATTTTTGATGGAATCGGAAAAAATACGATCGGTCATTCGCTGCGCTCACCACCTCCATCGAGTTTGCGTTTTGTAACACGTTGAATTACCGTGTCAGGCCTGGTCCGACTGCGAGTTTTTACGGCTTCATCATTTTTGTCGAGATTTACTTTGCTTTTAGGTATGATTACTTATAGCTAACGGCGGTACGGATCCTCCGGGGGCGTGGCGGCGGCTGCAGGGGCGACGGAGACAATGATCGGAATACGACAAGTTGGTATGGCCGGGGCAATCCTGGCCGGCGTGGTGGGGGCATTGCTCGTGGCCGTCTGTCTCCTGTACCGTCGCAGCCGCAGCCACGCCCACCAGCTGGAGGAAAAGCACGCGGCCTTGGAACAAGAAATCATCGAGCGCCGCGCCATGGAGCACCACCTGCAGTCTGCACTGCTGGCGGCCGAAAACGAGCGCCGCAGAACCGAGGCCTTCCTCGAGGCCATTGGCGACGGCATCAGTATTCAGGATACCAATTTCACCATCGTCTATCAGAATCGAGCCCACCGGAGGATGTTCGGCGAGCTCGTCGGCCGGTCGTGCGCCGGTCTCTATTCCGACGGTGGCGCCCCATGTGCCGACTGTCCACTGGGAAAACCGGCGGCGGAGGTCAGGCTTCGGCGTCGGGAATGCCTCGTCCATGGTCCCGGTGGCCCCATGTTCCTCGAAATATCTTCATCCCCCCTTGTCGATAAGGGCGGCCGGGTGGATGGCTGCATCGGTATCGTCCATGATATTTCGCAACGCCGTCGGATATCGCTTGCCATCAACATGGTGGCCGAGGGCACCAGCGGCGTGGTCGGCCAGGATTTCTTCGTTTCCGTGGTCCGTAATCTCGCCGGCGCCCTGGGCTACCGGTACGCCTTTCTCGCCACCTGGAATCCTGACAACGACCGGGATCTCGAGGTGCTTGCCTTTTGGAACGGCAACCATTTTCTTGACAATGCCCCGGTGACGGTGGCAGGCAGCCCGTGGGAACAGATTATGGCGACGCGGGCTGGACTGCGCTTAGAGCCGGCATCGGCGCCACTCTTCCCCGGTCATGCCGTTTACGGGGATATCGTGGCGCGGGAAGTGTGCGGCGTACCGGTCCGGGACAGTAGTGATGCGGTCATCGGGGTGCTGGCCGTGTTCCACGATGCGGCGCGGCCGCCCGATGCCGCTTACTTCGATATTCTGCGGCTATTCGCCTCTCGGGCCGGCGCCGAGATTGAACGGTTGCGCATGGAACGGGAACGGCAAGTCCTCCAAGGCCAGTTGCTCCAGGCCCAAAAGATGGAATCCATCGGTATTCTCGCCGGCGGCGTGGCCCACGACTTCAACAACCTCCTTTCCACCATCATCGGTTACGGTCAGATGTTGCTCCGCCGCCTCGATCCGGACAGTCCCTTCCGGGCCGAAATCGAGGCGATCAATACCGCCGGCCGACGAGCGGCCCAACTCACCCGACAGTTGCTCGCCTTCAGCCGCAAACAGGTGCTGGAGATTCAACGTATCGATGTCAACGCGGTGATTGGCGGCGTGGCCAAAATGCTGCGGCGTCTCATCGGCGAGCACATCGATTTCGAGCTCGATCTCGCTCCCCAATTGCCGCCGATCATGGCCGATGCCGGCCAACTGGAGCAGGTGCTCATGAATCTGGTGGTCAACGCCCGTGACGCCATGCCCGAGGGCGGCAGCCTGATAATCCGTACCGGTACGGGCCGGCCGCCGGCGCGGCTCTGCGGGCAGCATCCTGCCCTGGCCGAAACCGATTGTGTCACCATCGAGGTCAGCGATACGGGCAGTGGTATCCCTCCAGAACTGCAGGACAAGATATTCGAGCCGTTTTTTACCACCAAGCCCCAGGGCAAGGGCACCGGTCTCGGCCTTGCAACCGTCTATGGCATAGTTCGCCAGCACAACGGTCTGATCGAGGTGTCCAGCACTCCGGGCGCCGGCAGCCGATTCACCATCTTCCTGCCTCGGGCGCGGGGCGGCTTGGAGCGACAGGAGGAGAGTACGGCTCCGGCTCCAGCCCGCCGGGCCGGTCGGGAAACCATCCTGGTGGCCGAGGACGAATTTCTCGTGCGCCATTTTCTTGAAGATTGTCTGCGGGCCGAGGGCTATGACGTCTTAGTGGCAGCCGACGGTGCCGAGGCCTTCGAACTCAGTAAGCAGGCCGAACAGATCGATCTTGTCCTGACCGACGTGGTGATGCCGAAGATGAACGGCCGGGAGCTGGCAGCTCGGGTGACGAGCCGTTTTCCGAAGGCCAAGGTGCTCTATCTGTCAGGGTATTCCGAGCAGGTTCTCGAGGGGATCCCGGCCGATGAACTCAAGCGCGTCCTGGTGAAGAAACCGGTCTCCCCGGACCAGCTGGCTGCCCGAGTACGGCAACTGCTCGACGAAAAGGACGAGGGCTGACGGAGGACGGCGTGGCAGGCTGTTCCGGAGTAAGCGGCCACTGGACACCGCATCTCCTTTGTCATCGACCGGTCGCCGTACGCCCAGTACTGCCAACCGGCCTCTTTCGTGGATCTGCGGCACCCTGTAACCGCTTACGGGGCAAGGCTTTCAGCAGAGTCATCCGTGGGAGGCCCTGTGAGCACTAACGTTCCGGGGAGCAGCCAAGGGGAATCATTCCCTTGTATCTTAACCAAAGCACAGAGAAGCGCCGTAGACGGCCGTATGGCCA
>CAYRGZ010000224.1:0-2956 GCA_964423785.1 uncultured Desulfobulbia bacterium | reverse complement strand
CCGGCCGGCGAGAGGCGGCCGACCCTTTCCCGGCTGGTCTGGTTACTGGCCGGGCTCATGGTGCTGTTGGTGGGCGGCTGTCGATCCGACGTGGACGACGAAGCTCCGGTTCCGGCCCAATCGGTCCAGGAAGAGCGGGCCGAGGCGCCGCCGCCGGGATGTCAGGGGTGCCATGCGGTGGAACTCGATGCCAACCATGCCTTTGCCTGCACCCGCTGTCACGGCGGTACCGACGATACCGCCGATGCCGTCATCGCCCACCAGGGGCTCGATCCGCGTCCGGCCGGACCGCAGGCCATGACAAAAAACTGCGGCCCCTGTCACGATGAGGCGGCGACCATCCGGCATACAGCCCATTTCACCCTGGCCGGCGAGATCAACACAGTGCGCCGCGCCTTCGATCTGCCGCCGGTGGCCGGTATCGACACGTTACCCGAGCCCACCGGCGACACCCTTGCCGATCTCGCCACCGACATGCTGCGCCGCCGTTGTCTCCGCTGCCATCTCTGGTCGCCGGGCGATTCCTACCGGGAGACCCGGCACGGTACCGGTTGCGCCGCCTGTCATCTTGCCTTTGGTGACGGCGGCCTGCAGTCGCACCGTTTCCGTTTGCCGGACGACCGTGCCTGCCTGCATTGCCATTATGGCAATTTCGTCGGGGCCGATTACTATGGCCGGTTCGAGCGGGACTACAACCTGGAATACCGCACCCCCTTGGAGCCGGACGGCTATTCGCGCCGGGATTACGGGGTCGAGTATCATCGGCTCCAGCCGGACGTGCACTGGAGGGCCGGCCTCACGTGCCTCGACTGCCACGAGGGTGCGGTTCTCATGGGGCGGCCGCCGACCTACACGCTTTCCTGCCGAGGCTGCCACGATCCGGCCGTGGCACCGCCGCCGGCCGTAGCAGCCGGCCCCACGGGGCGGGTGTTTCCGCTCCGCACCGGCGATCGGCTCAAGGTGCCGCTTATGACCAATCCGGCCCACCGGCAATACGGCGACCGGGTGGACTGTGCCGTTTGCCACGCCCAGTGGAGTTTCGCCGACCAGGAGCTGCATCTCCTGCGGCTCGATGTGCTCGATTTCGAGCCGTGGAGCGATCTTGCCGTCCAGGGCAGCGATGTGGTCGAATACCAGATCGACGTCGCCCTATACGGCGAGGCCGATTTCGACCAGCCCTGGATGCCGGACGGCATCACCGGTGCCGACCGGTTGGGTGTCTGGCTGCTCGGCTACCGGCAACGACGCTGGGAGGAGGTGCCGGTCTGTCGGGACGATGCCGGGAAGCTTTGGGTCTGCCGGTCGCTCCTCGATATCCATCTCTCATGGGTGGATGAGGACGGCGAGGTGCGGTTCGATTCGGTAGCGGCGCCGGTGGCGGCCATGCGTCGCCGGCCGTACATGCCCCATACCATCGGCAAGGCCGGCGCCTTTTATTACCTGCGCCTGAAGGAAATTCCATGAGACGTCGGTTTTTCTCGGTGCTCGTTGTCGGCTGCTGCCTGCTGCTCGTCGGCGGCTGTGCCAAGTACCGTATTCCACTGCCGTCCCTGCCCACCCTCGGCAAGTCCGGCAAGCGGCCGCCGGCCGGTGCCCGGGTACCGGCCACCCAGCGCCCCTACCGGGTGAATGGGCGTGTCTACTATCCATTGCCGACGGCGCAAGGGTACCGGACCGTCGGCGTTGCTTCCTGGTACGGCCGGCCTTTTCATGGTCGCCGGACCGCCAACGGTGAGATCTACAACATGTACGATCTCACAGCCGCCCACCGTACCCTGCCGATGAACACCTATCTCCTGGTCCGCAATCTGGAGAACGGCCGGGAGGTGGTGGTGCGGGTCAATGACCGGGGGCCGTTCGTCAAGGGACGGGAGATCGATCTCAGTTACGGCGCCGCCAAACGCCTCGGTATGGTGAAGAAGGGGGTGGCCCGGGTGGAACTGGTCGCCCTGGGCGAGGCGGTGACCGTCCGGCTGGACGGCCGCGAGGAACCGCGCTTTCTCCCCCATCCCGACTACCGGCGCGGGGATTTCTACGTCCAGGTCGGTTCGTTCACCGACCGCGCCAACGCCCTGCGCCTGAAACGCCGGTTGCTTGCCGAAGGGCGCAAGACCGTGATCGTGGCGGTGGAACAGGGAGGGCGGCGCTTCTACCGGGTGCAGGTGCGCGGCGGGCGCACCCTGGAGGCGGCGCGCCGCATGGCACGACGCATGGAGGAGGCCGGGTTCCCTGGTGCCTTCGTGGTGGCTCACTGAGGCAGATTTCGGTCGGAATCCTCCATGATGCTCATTGCACGCAAAGGTCTTGCGTCGGGACGGCAAGCAGGGTACAGTATGCCGATCCGGCGCGGCCGGATCACGATGGGGCTGTAGCTCAGCTGGGAGAGCGACGCGTTCGCAACGCGTAGGTCGGCGGTTCGATCCCGCTCAGCTCCACCACAAGACGACAAAGGGTGCGGTTTTGCCGCACCCTTTTTTGTTCCCTCCTCTTGCGGCAGGCAAACAGGCTGTCCCTCTCTTCCTTTTGTAATTTCTCCCGTGATACAATTGATGGAATCGCAAAAACTGCGATTCCATCGAGTTCGCGGTGTGTAACCCGTTGAATTACCGTGTCAGGCCTGGGCCGCCTGCGAGTTTTTACGAGGTCATCACAATTGTTGAACCAATGTGGCGGTCCGCACCGCCATACAGTCAGTCCGGAAAACTGCTTGGCGCGTCCTGTCGCCGCCACATTCTGTGGCGCGAAATTCGAACGTATGGGGTCACAGGGCACCCCACCTGCGGCGTCATCAGCCCGCTTACGTAGCTCCCAGTACGCTGCGCGGGCTTCTTCCTTGCATCTGGGGCACCCTGTAACCCCATACCCGGCCTGCAAGGCCGCGACTCCGGCATGCGTGAGGGGTACCCCGTGATCAGTTGTGCGCCAGGCGAAGCTCTGGCGATCCTGGTGGCTGAGA
>CAYRGZ010000223.1:0-2968 GCA_964423785.1 uncultured Desulfobulbia bacterium | reverse complement strand
CCGTTGAAAAGGCATTCCCCCGGCTCTTTCAACCATCGATTGGCCAAAACCGAGGAAGCTGACTGCTAACCAACGGAAAGTATTGTATCATACCATTCCGCTTTCTATAGCAAAAATTGATGAGTTGATAAAAAACCGCGGAGCAAAGCCCGACTTCTCACCACAACGAGAAACCGGCGGCTGGCGGCGGTGGCGGCAGTGTCCCCCGGGCCCGTGAAAGAATCACTTCCCGACCACTGCGCCGCCAACGAACCCAGGCGGCAAACTTGCGCATGATGAAGATGCCGCGGCCGCTTTCCCGGAGCTTTGCCGTCTCCGATGTGGGATCGGCAACCGCCGCTGGATCGAATCCCTCCCCCTGGTCACAGATGGCGACATTGTCGTCGTTGCCCTGCCAGATACCGACGGTGATCGGTACGTCCTGCCGCTGCCGGTTACCGTGCCGCCAGGCGTTCAGCACCGCCTCGCTCACTGCCATGGCAAAACGGGCATCGTCTACGCCGAGATACCCTTTCACCGCCTCGATGAGGCGATCAATGGAATCAAAATCCTGTGGCACGAACTCCCGCCGCTGCCCCGCCTCGGCCGACTCCACCTCGAGTCCCAACAGGGTGAGGTCATCAGGCAATTCCTCCTTGAATGCCGGGTCACCAGGGGCATGGTCGGAAAGATGGCCAAGGATATCGGCCACGAGTTCGCTCACCGTACCATCCCGCCGACGGACACTTTCGGCAACCAGTTCCACCAGGTCACGTTGCCGGAACGGCTGCCCCCGCTTCCGGGCAGCCAGATCAAGAAGCCCGTCGGTGTAGAAGAGAAGACGATCACCGATCTGCAACCGCACAGTCCCTCCCCGATAGGCGACTTCCTCCCGGACCGCCAGCGGCAGATTGCCTTCGGCCGGCGCGGGGGGGAAGACCTGCACCGTCCGGTCCCGGACCAGGAAAAATGGCGGATGGCCGGCCCCGCTGTACCGTAAAGTCAGATCATTATGGTCGATGCTTGCCGCCACGCCGGTGCAAAAGTCCTCGGCTGCGAAGAAACCGGAGGTGCAGAGGACATCGTTCAAGCGGGTCAGGCTGTCATCGACGCTGATGGCGGGTTGCCGAGCCAGGATGGCATTGTGGAAGAGATCGGTGGCGATAGAACGCAGAATGCAATTCACCGCGTGACCGGACTGGTCCTTGATACTCACCACGGTTCGCCGGCGGTCGCCGTCCACCAAGGTTCGCACGAAATAGTGATCGCCGCCCTCCTCCCGGCATGGCACGGCAACCGGAAGACAAAAAAGGGCCGTATCAGGTCCGAGATCCACGTACCGGGGACAACCGCCGTTGACGACTCCAAGAATCTTGCGGGCCAGGTCGATGTTGAGGCGCTGCTCCCGTACCTTCTTCTCCAGGAGCCGGTTCTGGATCGCCAGGGCCCGGCGTGCCCGGCAAAGATCGAGATGGGTGGCAAGCCGTGCCTTGACTTCCGCAAACTCGAAGGGTTTGGTAATATAGTCCACCGCCCCCACCTGGAAGCCCCGGGCCACGCTGCCCGGCTCCATGAGGCCGGTGAGGAAGATAACCGGGATGTCCCTGGTCTTGGGAGACTCCCTGAGCAGCCGGCAAACCTCGAAGCCGTCCATGCCCGGCATCTGGACATCGAGCAGGATGATATCCGGGGTATAGGTGAGGGCGAGACTGATGGCGTCCGGGCCGTTGGTGGCCACCAGGGTGTCATATTCCGACAGGGCCTGAACGAGCATCCTGGTGTTGATGGCGGAATCATCAACCAAGAGCACCGTTGCCCGGTCTCCTCTGCATTTTGTCGTCGCTGCGTGCGTCACTCCCGCCGCGCCCCCCCTTTCTTGCCAGCCAATACCACGCTGTTGCAATACCGACCAGCCTTCTGTTCAAAATATTCTTGAAATATTATAGAGTTCAGTGAACAACAAGGTCAAGCACGATATCCTTCCCTGGCGCAGCAACCGTCCCCTGATGCTCGCCCCCATGCAAGGGATCACCAACCGGGCCCTGCGGGGCCTGATCGCCGAGATCGGCGCTCCCGACACCCTGTTCACCGAATTCGTCCGGGTGCGGCCCGGCTCCCGACAGAGCATCGCCGACCGCGACCGCCGCGAAATCGTAGCCCCCGCCGGGGTTCCGCTGGTGGTCCAACTCATCGGCCGCGACCAAGAGGCCCTGGTGGCCGCGGCCCGAACCGCGCAGGAACTCGGCGCCGAACACATCAACCTCAATCTCGGCTGCCCTTTCGGCCGCATGACCGGCCGATCGGCCGGCGGCGCCCTGTTGCGCCATCCCGAACCGCTCTCCGGCATCCTCGTCGCCCTGCGGCATGCCATCCACGGCAGTTTCTCGGTCAAACTGCGGGCCGGTTACGACGATCCCCGCCAGGTATTCTCCCTGCTCCCGATCATCGAGGCGGCAGAAGTCGATTTCCTCATCATCCATCCCCGCACCGTGCGCCAGCGATTCGCAGGAACGGCCGACCACCGGATAACCAAAGAACTCGTAAGCGTCAGCCGGCTGCCGGTGATCGCCAACGGCGACATCTTCACCGCCGAGGACGGCTGGCGGGTTCTCGAATCCACCGGCGCCGCCGGTCTCATGCTCGGCCGCGGCGCCATCGCCGATCCCCTACTCTTTGCCCGCATCCGCGGCCAGGCCCCGCCACGACCGACACCGACGGAACGCATCGATGAGCTGCGCCGCTATCTCGGTGCATTACTACCCCGCTACCAGGAACTCTTCTGCGGTGACCAGCAGGTACTCGGCAAGATGAAGGCCGTGGTCAGCCAGATCACCGATCCGGCCCTCGCCTCCTGGACCAAACGGTTGCGGCGGGCGAGGAGTATCGCTGCCTTCGTCACCGCCCTCGGCCAGGACTGACCCGCGCTCTCGCCACGGCACAAAAAAAGTACGCCTCGCAAAAACTGATGCCCCCGTAAAAACTCGCAGTC
>CAYRGZ010000222.1:0-3015 GCA_964423785.1 uncultured Desulfobulbia bacterium | reverse complement strand
GTCGGCAAGACCTCGATCCTCGCCATCCTCGCCTATCATCTCAAGCAAATGGGTAAAGACGTGCTGCTCATCGACGCCGATCCGAGCCCGCACATGGCCCAGACCATCGGCATCGAGGATCCCTCCGGTGTCGTGCCCATCGCCGAGATGAAGGATCTCTTGCGCGAACGGTCCGGCAAGCAGGAGGGTAGCCCCTTCTACAACATCAACCCAAAGGTGGACGACCTGCCGGACCGGTTCATGCTGGAAAAGGACGGCCTGCGCCTCATGGTGCTCGGCGCCATCCAGACCGCGGAGTCCGGCTGCGCCTGCGCCGAAAACACGGTGCTGAAGCGGCTGCTCACCAAGCTGATGCTCACCCCCTCCCAGTTCGTCCTCCTGGACATGGAGGCCGGGGTCGAGCATCTCGGCCGCGGCACCATAGCCCGGGCCGACTACCTCATCATCGTCGTCATTCCTTCCAAGTCCGGCGTGCGCACCGCGAAAAAGATCCAGGAGCTGGCCCGCCAGGCGCGCATTCCCCGCATCGGATTCGTCGGCAACATGGTGGCGGACGCCGACGACGAACGCTTCCTCGCCGAGGCCCTGGGAGAAGAGCCCATCGCCTGCTTTCCCGACACGCCGCTCATCCGCAAGACCGAACGCAGCGGCCGGCCGCTCATCGAGATCGCCGACCAGTTGGCCGAACCGGCCCGCCGGGTGCTCGACGCCATCACGCCCCCGGCCCATTGATGGGCTGGCTCCAGGACCTCAGAAACAGAGTCCGCACTCCGGGCATTCGTTGGATTCCGGCCGGAAGGCGGTGCCGCAGGCCGGGCAGGTCACCTCGGGGGCTTCGGGATCGAACACCGCGTCGGCATGGGACAGATCGTGGCTGTGGATGGCCGTGGTGCGGTCGATCTCCCGCTGGATGATGCGCAGGGCGTCCATGGCGTCGTCGGCGCGGACGTTGAGGTACAGGGTGGTGGGACAGCAGCCCTTGCCGCACGATTGTTCGTCACCGAGCACCAGGGTGGCGATCCGTTCCTCGGCGAGCAGGTTTTCCATGGTGCGGATTTCGTGCAACTGACCCCGGTAGACGGTGACGATCTCGTCGTCCGGGCCGATGGTGCCGACCCGTGACTCACGGGTGCGTTGCACCTCCTGGGCCAGTTCCGCCATCTGGCGGCCGGTGATGAGGTCGATTTCGCAATCGGCGCACCGCGTCGCCGTTGGAATGTACTCCGTCCGGCAGCGGGGGCAGTACTTGCAGTCGGGATCGTACATGATGGCACCCCTTCTTTACTTTTGATGGAATCGTAAAAACTACGATTCCATCGAGTTCACGGTGTGTAACCCGTTGAATTATCGTGTCAGACCTGCGCCGACTACGAGTTTTTACAGTTTCATCACTTTTGCGGCGTCGTCGAAGCGGCAAGACGACTCCCGCAAACGTTTTTCCCAAAAAAAAGGAACTCCTCCCCCTTCATTACAGGCAACACGAGGAGCTTTAGCGAAGCGTTTACAAAATAAAGCGGCTCAGATCCTCGTCACCGGCGATGTCGGCGAGCTGCTGCCGGACGTACTCGGCGGTGATGGTCACCCGTTTGTCCTCCCGGTCCGGTGCGTCGAAGGAGAGTTCCTCCACCACCTTTTCCATCACCGTGTGCAGGCGGCGAGCGCCGATGTTTTCCATCTTCAGGTTGACCTCGGCGGCGATGCGGGCGATCTCCCGAATGGCCTCGTCGGTGAACTCGAGCTCGATGCCTTCGGTGGCCATGAGAGCCACGTACTGGCGGATGAGGGCGTTCTTCGGTTCGGTCAGGATGCGGTAGAATTCCTCCTCGCCCAGGGGGGAGAGTTCCACCCGGATGGGAAAGCGGCCCTGGAGTTCCGGCACCAGGTCGGACGGTTTGCTGAGGTGGAAGGCGCCGCTGGCGATGAACAGGATGTGGTCGGTGCGCACCATGCCGTACTTGGTATTGACCGTCGAGCCCTCGACGATGGGTAACAGGTCGCGCTGCACCCCCTCGCGGGACACCTCGGCCCCGTGGGAGCCCGCTCCTTCCCGGGAGGCGATCTTGTCGATCTCGTCGATGAAGATGATGCCCGACTCCTCGGTACGCTGCAGGGCGAGCCGGGTGACCTTCTCCATGTCCACCAGCCGGTCGGTCTCGTCGGCGTGCAAAATCTCGAGGGCCTCCTTGACCTTCATGCGCCGCCGCCGCTTCTTGCTCGGAAACATGCGGCTGAAGGCGTCTCGCAGGCTGGCTCCCATCTCGTCCATGCCGGCGCCGAACACCTCGAACATGGGCATGGCCGGGCCCTCTTCCACCTCCATTTCCACCATCCGGTCGTCGAGCTTGCCCTCCCGAAGCATCTGCCGGAATTTCTCCCGGGTGGAACTGCCGGCCCCCTCGCCGTGGTCGCGGCCGGCGCCGGTGTAGCGGCTCACGGCCGGCGGCGGCACCAGGAGATCGAGCAGCCGTTCCTCGGCCAGGGCCGCAGCCCGGGCCGCGACCCGCTCCTTCTCTTCTTCACGCACCATGTTGACCGCCAGCTCGACGAGATCGCGGATCATGGATTCCACATCGCGGCCCACGTACCCCACCTCGGTGAACTTGGAGGCCTCCACCTTCAGGAAGGGACTGCGGGCCAGGTGGGCGAGGCGGCGGGCGATTTCGGTTTTGCCCACGCCGGTGGGACCAATCATGATGATATTCTTGGGCGCGATCTCCTCGGACAGCGGCGGCGGCACCTGGCGGCGGCGCCACCGGTTGCGCAGGGCGATGGCCACCGACCGCTTGGCCTCCTGCTGGCCGATGATGTAGCGATCGAGTTCGGCGACGATTTCGCGCGGTGTCGGTTGCTCCTGGATATTGGTGGTCATGGTTGGTAGTCGTTACTCCTGCAAGGTTTGATGGAATCGCAAAAAGTGCGATTCCATCGAGTTCACGCTTCGCAACTTATTGAATTACCGTGTCAGGCCTGCACCGTCTGCGAGTTTTTACGGCTTCATCAGGTTTGATGAAATCG
>CAYRGZ010000221.1:0-3062 GCA_964423785.1 uncultured Desulfobulbia bacterium | reverse complement strand
ACCGCGCTGGATGACTGGACCAGGGCGGTGATGCCGCAACCGGCGAGAATACCCCGCAGACGGGTACGGGTGGAATCGGCCAAGATGGTACGCAGCGAACTGCCGGCGGCGTACTTCAGTCCCTCGGTCATGAGTCCCATGCCAAGCAAGAAGAGACCGATGCCGCCGGCCAAGCTGCCGGCCAGGGCCAAACCGTTCATGACAACTTTCCCTCGAAATTGAATCGGACCGGTCGCACCCCCCGTTTGCCGGACGCGGACCGACGTCGTTGCGGTTGTGGTCGGCAGACCTCATCCTGCACGGCGAAGGCAAGCCCGAGCCGGCCGAGCTCCACCAGCCGGTCACGCAGGTCGAGGGGCTGGTCGGCGGCGATCACCACCGTTTTGCCGTAGCGAGACACCACCTGCAGTTCCTCGCCCCGCGGGCTCGTCAGCCGCCGGGCGGGCAACCGGTCGGCGGGAACCCTGGCGATGCAAAGGGGAAGATACCCTGCCACGGTGAGGCCGAGCGAAAGATCTGCACAGTGGGCCAGAAGGGCGACGAGATTGTCCCGGTCGGTCTCCACGGCAACCTCGATCTTCCCCACGCCCTGTTCCGCCAAGGTGCGGGCCGCCAAGCTGTTAAGCACGTTCAGGGTGTAGTGGCTGAAAAGTTCCAGTCGCTCGGGATCGTCGAACAATTCCAACTGGCCGAGATCAGCGATCTGCCAGCGATGCCAGCCGCGGGCCACCAACCGCCGGCAGGTCTTACGGTACCAGCCGACGTCGGCCTCGTCGATGATCGGCGGCAGCCCGATGATCATTCCCCGGCCCGGCCTATTTCCCAACCGGGAGCAATTCTGGCGTCCGAGGACGAAAATGGTGCCGGCCGCGCCGGCCGGCGCGGCCATGGCCTCACCCCGGTGAAAGAGCGGCACGGTCCGCCGCCCCGTCGGTCGGCCGCTACCAGGCCGCGGCCGGATCACTCCGGGAAGGGCGGTGAGGCGGGCCGCCAGCCGCTGGTAGCGGCCCACCGGCAGCGTGGACTTGCGGCGCCGGTCGTCGACATCGTCCACCTTGAAGAGACTGTCGCCGGTATCGGCACTGAGCGGCAAACGAACCACCGTGCCGGCCAAGGCTTCGCTGACCGGCCGGCCGGCAACGAACATCCGCCGCAGGGTGAAGGCGGTGCGTTCGCCGCTGGCCTCCCGGTGCAGCCGCAACCGGTCCCCGAGCCGCAGGCTTCTCCCCAAACGGACGGTGACACCGCCGCGACCGGCCCGCACCCGGCCAACGAACAGGCCGGTATTTCCCGACCGGTCCACCTGTACCACGTCGGCCGGCCGGGTGTCTTCAAAAAAGCCCTTACAGGTCGGCCGGCCGCCGGCCTGGGCGAGCATCGCTTCGGCCCGCCGCCGGGCCTCGGCATCACCGGGATGATCGAGGACGAGACGGTAGGCGGCGACCACCCGTTCGACATAGCCGGGGCTACGCATCCGCCCCTCGATCTTCAAGGAGCGCACCCCGATCTCGCGCAACCGGTCCACCACCGCCAGCCCCTGGAGATCCCGCATGGAAAAGGGATAGCCGCCCCGATGCCGGCCCCACTGGTAGCGGCGCCGGCACGGCTGGACGCAGTTGCCGCGCAAACCGCTCTTGCCGCCGTAATAGGAACTGAAGAGGCAATACCCGGAATACGAAAAGCACATGGCGCCGTGGACGAAGACCTCGAGCTCCACGTCCACCTGGGCGGCGATGGCGTCGATCTCGGCCACGGAGAGTTCCCGGGCCAGCACCACCCGGGAAAATCCCATGGCGGCCAGGCGGCGCACCCCGAGGCTGTTGTGCACCCCCATCAGGGTGGAGGCATGCAGGGCGAGACCGGGAAAATGGTCGCGGGCCAGGCGGTAGAGCCCGAGATCTTGGAGGATGACCCCGTCCACCGCCAATCGCTCCCAGGCGGCGAGGAGCTTGGCCGCACCGTCGAGTTCGTCTTCGCGCACCAGGCTGTTCATGGCGATATAGAGCCGGACGCCGCGCCGGTGGGCGTGATCGACCATGGCGGCGATCTCGGCCAGGGAGAAATCCCGGGCCAGGTTACGGGCGCTCATGGCCGGCGCGCCGACGTACACCGCGTCGGCGCCGGCCATGAGCGCCGCCTCGAAGGCCGCCAGGGTGCCGGCCGGGGCCAGAAGTTCCGGGGCAGTCGAACGAGAAGCCAAGCTCCCCTCCCCCCTCAGAACCGCAGCCGCGACCGCCGCGGTCGGGTACGTCGGACAACAAAGGGCAACAGCAGCATGCCGGCGACGAACCCGCCGACGTGCGCCCACCAGGCGACACCGCCCTCGGCCAGAGTCCCGAACCGCAAGGACATCGTGCCTTGTAAGAACTGGATCACGAACCACAGGATGAGAAAGATGAAGGCGGGGATCTCCACCGTGGTGAAAAAAAAGAAGATGGGCACCAGGGTGAGGATGCGGGCGCCGGGATAGAGAAGGAGATAGGCGCCGAGCACGCCGGAAATCGCCCCCGACGCCCCGACCATGGGCACGGTGGACAACGGCGTCAAGGCCATCTGGGCGATGGCGGCGGCAATCCCGCACAGGACATAGAAAAGAAAATAGCGGCCGTGGCCCATGGCGTCCTCGACGTTGTCGCCGAACACCCAGAGCATCCACATATTGCCGGCAAGATGCAAAAAGCCAGCGTGCAGGAACATATACGTCAAGAGGGACGGCAACTCGACGGGATCGAAACCAAGGAGACCGGTCGGCACCAGCAGCCGGGCCGGCACGAGGCCGTACCGGAAGATCATCCTCTCCACCCGGTCGCCAAGGGCGAATTCATAGGCGAAGCACAGCACGTTCACCACGATGATCCAGGTATTGGCCACCGGAAACAGCCGGGCCGGAATATCATCGCGCAGAGGGAACATGCAACCGACCTCTTTCGACCTTCCTCACGACGTCTGGGGCACGCCGCGCGGCGGCAAGGGTAGGATGAAAAAAAAGTTATTGCCCTGCGGGGTGGGCTCGTAACCCACTTCGCCGGAGTGGATCTCGATGACGTTGCGGATAAAAGCAA
>CAYRGZ010000220.1:0-3065 GCA_964423785.1 uncultured Desulfobulbia bacterium | reverse complement strand
CAATCCGGGAGTACTGGATGGACATCGGCCGGCTCGACGACCTGGAGCAGGCCCGCTGGGACTTCAACACGGTCTTCGTCCAATGACCCGGCCCCGCGTCATCGCCGTCATCCCGGCCCGGGGTGGCTCCAAGGGGCTGCCGGGCAAGAACATCCGGCCGCTGGCCGGCCGGCCGCTCATCGCCTGGACCATCGAGGCGGCGGCCCGGGCCGGCTGCATCGACCACACGGTGGTCTCGTCGGACGACGATATGATCCTCCACACGGCCCGACGCTGGGGCGCGGCCACCGACCGCCGGCCGCCGCACCTGGCCACGGACACGGCAAACGTGGTGGATACGGTGCTCCGCCTGCTCGACCAAACCACGGGCTACGACTACGTGGCCCTCCTGCAGCCGACCTCGCCGCTCCGCACCGCAACCGATATCGAGGCCGCATTCGCCTGCTGCCTGGAGCACGAGGCCCCTTGCTGCGTGAGCGTTACACCGGCGGCAAAAAGCCCGTATTGGATGTACGACCTTACCGACGGCCGGCGGCTGCGGCCGCTCCTCGGAGAGTGGAACGAGGACCGCCGGCAGGACCTGCCGCCGGCCTACGTGCCCAACGGCGCCATCTATCTCGCCTCCGTGCCGTGGCTGCGCCGGACGCATACCTTTTACACCGACGAGACCGTGGCCTACGTCATGCCCCAGGAACGGTCGGTGGACATCGACACCGTCCTCGACTTCGCGCTCGCCGAACTGCTCGTCACCGGCATGGCCGGCCAGGGTCGTCCGGCCGCGACGGAACGACAACGTCCGCATGCGCCCGGCGCGGCACGACGAGGCGTCACGATCACGTTTCCATGACCCTCCTTGCGTTGAAACGACGGGCCACGACCATGTCCGAACGCGCAACATCGTCCCGCATTACGATCATCGCCGAGGCCGGGGTCAACCACAACGGCGACCCGGCGGCCGCCCGCGCCATGGTGGCGGCCGCGGCCGAGGCCGGCGCCGACATGGTGAAGTTCCAGGTTTTCACCGCCGAGACGCTCGTCACGGCCACGGCGCCCAAGGCCGCCTACCAGGAACAGCGCACCCCGACGGACCGCTCGCAACGCGACATGCTCCGCCGGCTCGAACTCCCTCCGGCCGCGGTCCGGGCCCTGGCCGAAGATTGCCGCCGCGCAGGAATAGGCTTTCTGGCCACGCCGTTCGACGAGGCGAGCCTGGCCCTGCTCCTCGATCTCGGGGTCACGGCCATCAAGGTCGGCTCGGGCGAGATCACCAACCTGCCGTTCCTGCGCCGGATCGGGGGGGCGGGCAAGGAGGTGCTCCTCTCCACCGGCATGGCGACCCTGGGCGAGATCGAAGCGGCCCTCGCCGTGCTGGAGACGAGCGGGCTTCCGCGGGAACGGATCACCGTGCTCCACTGCTGCACCGAGTACCCGGCCCCCTTCGAGGCGGTCAACCTGCGGGCCATGACGACCATCCGCCATGCGCTCCACGTCCGGGTGGGCTATTCGGACCACACACCGGGGATCGCGGTGGCCCTCGCGGCCGCGGCCAGGGGCGCCACGGTCATCGAAAAGCACTTCACCCTGGACAAGGACCAGCCCGGACCGGACCATGCCGCCTCGCTCGATCCGGATGAACTCGCCGCCCTGGTGCGAGGCGTGCGCCAAATCGAGACGGCTTTGGGTGATGGGATCAAGCGGCCGCACCCCGCAGAACTCCCGAATCGGACGGTGGTCCGGCGCAGCATCGTGGCCGCCCGGCCGATCCGGCGGGGCGAACCGTTCACCGACAAGAACCTGACCACCAAGCGGCCGGCCACCGGCCTGTCCCCCATGCTGTGGGACACGGTCCTGGGGTGTCGAGCCGTGCGCGACTTTGCGCCGGACGAGCCGATAACCTTTCTTGCCAACCAGATAACCGGCGGACCACCATGAACCGTCCCTGTCCAAGCTTTTTTGCGCGTTCCGGAGCAGACCGATCACTGATTCCGGCGGAAAGCGATCAGCGATTCCAGTGTGAAACCGATCAGTTTCGCGCTGAAATCGGAATGGGGGATCATTTTCATCGAAATACGCACGCGGGCATCAGCCCGGGCCTGAACATCATCTTCGGCAACATCGGCGAGAACTGCCAGACCTGAGCGCCGTTCACCAGGCAACCGCGTCAACGCCCGCCGACCGGCCGATCCTCCCGCCCCCGGTTGCCGGCCAGGCAGCGGCCGGCCGCCACATCGTGGAGCACGGCGACCCCGCAGCCGACCACGCTTTCCCGGCCGAGCCGCACCCCCTCCCGGCACACGGCGCCGCTGCCCACGAACACCCCTTCCTCCACCACCACGCCGCCGTTGAGGATCGCGCCGGTGGCCACGTGGCAATGGTCGTGCACCACCACGTCGTGCTCCACCAGGGCACGGGTATTGACGATGCAGTTCCGTCCCACCACGGCCCCGGCGTTGATCACGGCATGGTGCATGACCACGGTGCCGGCGCCGATCCGCGTGTGGGGCGAGACATGGGCCAGGGGCGAGACGATCACCGGCAGCCGGCCGCCCAGGGCCGCAATCCGCTCGAACAGGCCGCGTCGGCGGGAGGGATCGCGGATCTGGCCCACGGTGATCAGAAAATCGTATCCGTGCCGCACGAGTTCCGGGATCATGGCGTCGTCGCCAAGGACCGGATATCCCAGCACCTCCTCGCCCATGGCAAGGGCCGGGTCCACGATCCCCGCGATCACATGCTCTCCCGCCTGCTCGATCACATCGATACAGGCCCTGCAATGCCCGCCGCCGCCCACGAGCACCAGGCCGCGGTCCTGCCGCCCACCGCTTTTCACCATGTCCGCCTCCACCGCCAACGCCCCTGCCAGGACTTTTACAAACCCTTCAAGTCAACGGCCCGCACGGCCGATTCTTCAACAAGAAGTCCTTTTTCATCATCACGCCATACCACGACAGGGACCGTCCATGCAACACGCACTCGAGACCGCGCTCGCCGAATTCAACACCGGCCGCCTCCAGGAGGCCGCCGCCATCTGCTCCCAGATCCTCGCCGCCGAACCAGGCAACGGC
>CAYRGZ010000219.1:0-3065 GCA_964423785.1 uncultured Desulfobulbia bacterium | reverse complement strand
CAGAAGCATACCCGCTGGGCAAGGAAGTCCAGGCCATCCCCCTGCGGCAACTCGCTGGCTTGCTGGCAGAGGAGGCATGACCTTGGTGCCGCACGAACTGGTGGCCACACCGCCGACGGCGGACAGATCCCGCCCCAACTGTTTTCATTCTGCCGCGCCACCCGCTCTTTGCCGCCGTTTCGGCGGGGCACCCACTTCATCCCCGTGTTTTTGCAGGCAACCTTCCTTTTGGACTTGACACGCAGGGAGAATATGCTTCAGCATAAGACATGCTTTGCCGTTGCCGCCGCCCGGACCCTCCTCTCACCCCTTTCCGCCGGGTGGGGGAGAAAGCGATTGCCTCTCGCCTCGTGTTTGCCGTCTGTTCTCGAATCACGCTTTTTGATGGCCTCGGGTCTGGGCGGGGCGTCTCCTCTTGCCCCTCGTCTGTGCCGTCCTCCTTGCTTCGCCAGTGCCGGCGGCGGTGGTGGAGCGGGTCAGCGTCGCCACGGACGGCACCGAGGCCAACGGTTCCAGCGCGTGGCCCCACCTGAGTGCCGATGGCCTCGTCGTGGCCTTTGCCTCCGAGGCTTCCAATCTGATCGCTGGCGATACCAACGACGCATACGACATCTTCGTCCATGACCGGGTCAGCGGCACTACGACCCGGGTCAGCATAGCCACCGGCGGTGCGGAGGCGAACGGCGACAGCATCTTCAACGCCATCAGCGCCAACGGCCGGTACGTCGCCTTCACCTCCCAGGCGGGTCTCGCGGGCAAGGACACCGACAACGACGGCCGGTGCGACAGCGGCTGCGACGACAACCTCTACCAGGACGTGTACCGGTACGACCGGACGAGCAAATCCTTCGTGCTCGTCAGCGTGGGCGCCGACGATAAACCGGGTGATTTCCACAGCTCGTTCAAGGACATGACCCCGGACGGCCGCCTGGTGGTTTTCTCTTCCGACGCCGCCAACCTGGTCCCTGGAGACACCAACAACGCCAAGGACGTCTTTGTCCGCGACCTCGTGGCCAACACCACCACCCTGGTCAGCCGGGCGCTCACCGGCGGCCCGGGCAACGGCGACAGCGGCGGCGCCGCGATCAGCGCCGACGGTCGCTACATCGTCTTTACGTCCAGAGCCTCCAACCTGGTGGCGAACGATACCAACGATACCTGGGACGTCTTCGTCTTCGACCGGCTTGCCAACGAGGTAAGCCGGGTGAGCGTGGCCAGCAGCGGTGTCGAGGCCGACGACATGAGCTCGTTCCCGGATATCAGCGCTGACGGACGGTTCATCGTCTTTCGCTCTACGGCGACCAACCTGGTCCCGTTGGATCCCCTCTTCTTCAACCGGAGCCAGGTCTATCTCCACGACCGCCTCACCGGGCTCACCGTGCGGATGAGCGAAAGCGCGAGCGGTGTTCAGGCATCAAACGCAGGTCAGTATCCACCGGCCATCAGTGGTGACGGCCAGGTGGTGGTCTTCGACACCCCGGCCGACAACCTCCTTGCCGGTGACACCAACCAGGTGACCGATATCTTCGTGGCCACCAACAGCCGCATCGATCTGGTGCAGGCCGTGATCAACCGGGTGCGGCCGAGCGACGGCGGACCCGGCTACGCCCTCGTGGCCGGCAAGGATCTGGCGGTACGGGTCTTCGCCTCCCTGCCGCCAGGAGCAAGCCCCCTCCAGGTTCAGGGCGTTCTCTGCGTCGATCAACCGCTGGATGCCTGCCCTGCGGCCAACCGGTTCACGGCCAGCGGCACCCTGTATCCCGGCGGGCACGTCTTCACCGACGATGCGCGCCGCCAGGCGGAGAACTCCGTCAACTTCTTCATCACCGGCCAGGCGGCCGATATCTTGCTCACTCCGGGCAGTCACACCTTTGCGGTGCGCATCGACACCCCTGCCGGCGACCTGCCGGCGCCGATCTCCGGCCAGGTGGCCGGTGACTTCCGCAAGAGCCAGCCGGTGGAGGTCTTCGTCTATCCCATTCAGCTCACCGACAAGAACAACAACCGTGTCCTGCCCGACGCCACGCTCCTGTCCCGGGCCGCCGCCTTCATCCGCGCCGCCTATCCGGTGGACGAGGCCAAGGTTGCAAGCCACATCCAGGCCGCCGTGCCCTTCGCCGGCCTGCCCATCGTCCAGACGGGAAACGCGACTCAGGACGCGAAAAGGTTGGAGAAAGCCCAGTTGCAGCTCATCCATACCGTGGCGCGGCGTTTACTCTTCGACCAGATCCTGCTCGCCGCTCCCGACACCCCGCTCTCCAACATCTTTGGCGCCGGCGTGACGGCCAACCTGATCAACGGTTCCAATTCCATCGGGACTCCAGGCGAATCCGGTCTGTTGGGATACACCTATCCTGCCATCAAGGGGGTGGTCGTCTCCCTGGACCGGTCGCCGCATCCCGCGCCGAAGAACCAGCCCTTGCTCGGTTCCACGGTGGGACACGAGATGGGGCACCAGTTCGGGTTCGGCGACGAATATTGCTACGAGAACTATCCTTGCAGGGTAGACAACACGGTCTATAAGGCCGTCAACCCGCCGCCCCAATCCAAGGTGGAGGGGGCGGAGACCGGCGGCTACGTCCTGGAACCCATGGGCGCCTTTGACGTCACCGGCTTCGTCCGTGGCCGCAAAGCGATCTTCGGACCACCGGGTGTCCCTGTCTTCGGTTACATGGGCGGCGGCGACGATACCAACAGCTGGACGACCCAGATCGAGTACGAGTATCTCTACCCCCGCCTCACCACTCCCAATCCACCCGCGGCCGAGCCCCGGACCATCGTCGCAATCACCGGTGTCCTCGGCGCCGACGACTCGCTCACGCTCGATCCGCCGATCGTGACAACCAGCCCCGTGCCCCTCCGGCCCGCACCGGCCAGTAGCGCCTACAGTCTCGACTTTCTCGATGGCGGCGGCGGGATCATCGCCAGTCGTCCCTTGGACATCCCGTTCGTGGTCGAATATCTGGGCGGGAACAACGCTGGCCCCAAGCCGGTGGACACCGTGCCCTTGGCGGTGATCGCCGAACTCCCGGCCGGCACCGCGGCCATCGCCATCAGTCACAACG
>CAYRGZ010000218.1:0-3102 GCA_964423785.1 uncultured Desulfobulbia bacterium | reverse complement strand
TGGCTTTTTCGACGGACTGGTAAGAACGGCGTGGCGGCCGGTATGACGCCGGGTTGCAGGTTCGTCTTCGTTTTTTTCATTCCAGTATAAATTGATGGAATCGTAAAAAGTACGATTCCATCGAGTTCGCGGTGTGTAGCCCGTTGAATCATCGTGTCAGACCTGGGCCGACTGCGACTTTTTACGAGATCATCATAAATTAGCACGGAGGAAGTAATGGGAGAAATCATTGGAGTATTGGCGCGGGAGGTTCTCGATTCGCGGGGTAACCCCACCGTCGAGGTGGAAGTGGCGCTGGACTGTGGCGCCAGCGGGCGGGCCCTGGTGCCCTCCGGCGCCTCCACCGGCAGCCGTGAGGCCCTGGAACTACGCGACACGCGCAGGAAACGGTTCATGGGCAAGGGGGTTCTCCAGGCGGTGGCCAACGTCAACGAGACCATAGCCCCCAACCTTGTCGGCCTCGAATCGAGCCAGCAGGTGGCCATCGACCGGGTCCTCATCGATCTCGATGGTACGCCGAGCAAGAAGAAGCTCGGCGCCAATGCCATCCTCGGCGTCTCCATGGCCGTGGCGCGGGCCACGGCCGACGAACTCGGCCTTCCCCTATACGCGTATCTCGGCGGCGTCAACGCCAAGGTGCTGCCGGTGCCGATGATGAACGTCCTGAATGGCGGTGCCCATGCCGACAACAACGTCGATGTCCAGGAGTTCATGATCATGCCGGTGGGCGCCCCTTCCTTTCGAGAGGCCCTGCGCATGGGGGTGGAGACCTTCCACTCCCTGAAGGCGGTGCTCAAGAAGGCCGGGCTGCTCACCGCGGTGGGTGACGAGGGTGGCTTCGCTCCCAGCCTGCGCTCCAACGAGGAGGCCATCGAATCGTTGCTCGAAGGTATCGTCAAGGCGGGCTACAAACCCGGCGACGACATCTGTATCGCCCTGGACGTGGCGGCCAGCGAATTGTACGACAAGAAAAAGAAGCGGTACATTCTCGCCGCCGAGGCCAAGCCGGAGAAGACGAGCGCCGAACTCATCGAGCTGTACCGGTCCTGGATCGAGAAGTACCCGCTGGTTTCCATCGAGGATGGCCTCGATGAAAGCGACTGGAAGGGCTGGCGGGAACTCACCGCCACCCTGGGCGACCAGGTGCAGCTCGTCGGCGACGATATCTTTGTCACCAACACCGCCATCCTGGCCCGGGGCATCGACGAGGGGGTCGCCAACTCCATCCTCATCAAGCTGAACCAGATCGGCACCGTGTCGGAGACCATGGACGCCATCGACATGGCCCACCGGGCCGGCTACACGGCGGTGATCAGTCACCGGTCCGGCGAGACCGAGGACACCACCATCGCCGACTTGGCCGTGGCCTGTAATACCGGTCAGATCAAGACCGGCGCCCCCTCCCGCACCGACCGGGTGGCCAAGTACAACCAACTGTTGCGGATCGAGGAGGAACTTGGGGTGGCGGCGGTCTATGCCGGCCGCAAGGCGCTGCGTCGCGCCTGATCAATGGATGCCATGCGTTGCAACTACCTGTTACGACAAAGGAGGATACGTCCATGACGGTAACCAAGGCCGACCTCATCCAATCCATCTATACGGTGCACAACCTGTCGAAACAGGACGCCACCCAGGTTGTGGAGGAATTCCTCGCCTTGGCCAAGGGATGCCTCGAGAACGGTGAAGATCTTTTGCTCAGCGGCTTTGGCAAGTTCCGGGTCAAGGACAAGAAGGCTCGTCGTGGCCGCAATCCCCAGACCGGCGAAGAGCTGATCCTCGATGCCCGCCGAGTGGTGACCTTCAAGCCGTCCGGCATCCTTCGCAAGCGGATCAACGGCGGTTGACGGGAGCCCCGGCGCGGTCGTTGGATGGCACGACGATAGTCGTCGCGTTCCACAGGCAGTGGAGGCGGGCCGCATGGCCCGCTTTTTTTGTAGGATGGAATCGCAACGTTACGATCACGACAACGACGAACGAATGGATTTGAGAAGATGAGAAAACGGCATACCGTTACCTTGACTCTGCGGGAATGCGCAGACCTGGTACAGGGGGAACTCGTCGGCGACGGCGAGCGCCGTATCATCGGGGTGAACGATCTCGCCTTGGCCGGCGAGGATGAGATCGCCTTTGCCGCCCGCAAGACGATGACCCGGGAAGTACAGGCCAGCCAGGCGGCGGCAGTGCTGGTGCCGCCGGGCATGGACACCGGCGATCGGCCGGTGATCCGGGTCGGCGATCCGGTGCTGGCCGCCACCACCCTGCATCGCCGGTTGCTCCAGCGGCCGTTCGTGGCCCGCGGTATCCATCCCGGCGCCTACACCGGTATCGGCTGCCACATCCCGGCCGAGGTGACCATCATGGCCGGTGCAGTACTGGGCGACCGGGTACGCCTGGGCCGCCGGGTCTTCATCGGCCCTGGAGTAGTGGTGGGTGACGATGTCGTCATCGGCGACGATACCGTGTTGCACGCCAATGTCACCGTCTACGGTGGTACGACGATCGGCAGCCGGGTGGAGATCCACGCCGGTACCGTGGTCGGCAGTGACGGCTACGGCTATGTCACCGGTCCGGACGGCCGACACTGCAAGCGGCCGCACGTCGGCCGGGTGGTGATCGAAGACGACGTGGAAATCGGTGCCAACTGCACCATCGATCGCGCCACCTTTGGCGAGACCCGTATCGGTCGGGGCTCCAAGATCGACAACCTCGTTCAGGTGGGCCACAACGTCGTCATCGGTGAGGACTGTCTGCTGGTGGCCCAGGTGGGCATCGCCGGCTCCAGCCGGCTCGGCCGCCGGGTGGTGCTCGGCGGCAACGCCGGCGTCGCCGGCCACGTCGAACTCGGCGACGGGGTCATGGTGGCGGCCAAGGCCGGAGTGCACGCTAGCGTGCCGGCGGGCAGCCGCCTCGGTGGCTATCCGGCCATTGCCCACGAAAAATGGCTGCGGTCCTGCGCTGTCATCCCCCGTCTGCCGGAACTGGTGCGTGAGGTGCGTTTTTTGAAAAAAATCCTCACCGAGCATGCCGAAGAGGAAAAGGATGATGCCTGAATCCCCGTGAGCGCCCGTTGCGATTCGGTCTCAAGTTCCGGCACGGATTCAG
>CAYRGZ010000217.1:0-3162 GCA_964423785.1 uncultured Desulfobulbia bacterium | reverse complement strand
ACAAACCGATTTGTTAAGTCAACGACATTGCGTAAAAACTCGCAGTCGGTGCAGGTCTGACACGATAATTCAACGGGTTACACACCGTGAACTCGATGGAGGTGGTGAGCGCAGCGAATGACCGATCGCACCTGTTGCGATTCCATCAAAACTTCTCCACCTGGTAGGTCCGCACCGCCAAGTCGCCACCACGCCAGGCATCGGCCGGCAAGCCGGCCTTGACGCAGAGGTGGGTGAGGAAATCTTCCGGCCGCGGCAGCTGTTCCCAGACCTGGGGCAAAAAGGTGGCCCGACGGCCGGCCGCCTCGATGATCACCCCATCGACACCCGGCCGCAACCGAGTGAGCAGATCGGCCGAGCCGTCGTAGTCGAGCGGTTTGGGCTCGGTGAGCACGCTGACCTCGATGCGCAGGTCGTCCAATTCCCCGCTGCCCACCGGCGGGAACCTGTAATCGTGCAGGGCCGCGTTCACCGCGTTGTCGGCCACCGACTCCCGGATAGAGCTCACCCCGGTCAGGGTGCCGATACAGCCGCGCAACATGCCGCCCTTGGTCAGGGTCACGAAGGTGCCGGCCCGACGGTCGAACACCGGACTGGCCAACGCCCGCCGCAAGTCGGCGGGAACCGGGATGCCGCGCAACTTCTCCTCCAGCACCGCCCGGGCGTACTGGACGAGCAGGCGGCCATCATGCGGTGTCATCGTCGTCATCTTCACGGTCCTCGTCGTTCGTTTCTTCTCACCGAATGATTCATAACAGACCGTTGAAAAACGGGCTGTGCGCGGCACAGGGACGTGCCGCCGAATTCCGCCGGCTCTGAAAGAGCCAAGGAATTCGTGAGGTTGGCCGGAACTTGGTTCTGGCCAACCGTGGTTGCAAAAGCCAAGGATGGCTTTTGCAACCGACTGATAAAGAACGGGGCATTCTCCCCGTCTTCTGGTATTCTGGTACTAATCCAACCATTTTGCAAGAAAACCATGCCCTCCGCCCACTCCACATCAAGCCGCCGCACCGCCCTCCTGCTGGCCCTGCCGGCCGCTATCCTGGCGCCCTATCTCTTTCTCGATCCCGGCTGGCCCAACCATCTTCTGAAACCGCTGATCTACACCATCGGTCACATCACCCTTTTCGCCCTGGCCACCCTGGCGGCCGGCCTGGCGATCCCATCCAGAGCCAACGACCGCCGGTTCGCCGTCGCCGCCCTTGCCGTGGCCCTTGTTGTCGGTGCCGCCGTCGAGTGCATCCAGGCATCCATCCCGGGCCGGAATGCCTCGCCGATGGACGTAGCCGCCGATCTCTTCGGCACCGTTGTCGGCCTTGCCCTCCTCCACCGCCGCCGACCAACAGTTCCCGCCTGGCACCGCTTCCTGGCCCCGCCCCTGCTTGTCGTCCTCTTGTGGCAACCGGCGATGCGGACGGCCGACTATATCCACGCCCGGGCCGTATTCCCGCAACTATTCGACTTCGAAACCGGCCTTGCCATGCAGCGCGTGGAGGGCACCGGCACGGTCAGCCGCTCCATGAGCCATGCCCGCCACGGCCGCTTCGCCCTGCGGGTCGAAACCAACACCCAACCTTACTCCGGTGTCCACCTGCGCCTCTGGCCGATGAATTGGGAAGAATTCTCATTCATAACATTTCACCTGTACAACCCGGAGCCAAATCCGTTACTCTTGTACATACGCATCGACGACGCCGAGCACGACAAGCGGGGGCATCGGTACGACGACCGGTTCAACGGCCGCTATCCTCTCACGCCAGGATGGAACCGCATCGCCATCCCCATTGCAGCGGTCCTGGCCGCTCCCCGCCATCGCCGCATGGCCGCAGACTGCATCGACGATATCATCCTCTTCGTGGCCCACGAAAAGCGCAACCGGATCTTTTTCCTCGACACCGTCATCCTGGAATGAAACCATGAAGACGACCATCACCGCCATCGCCGTCAGCCTGCTCCTCTTTCTCGTTCCCTGCGCCCACGCCGCGCCGCCCCTGGTGCTCTTCGACCAAGGCCACGGCCAGCATTTCGTCATCGAGGAGACGGGTCCTTTGCAGCTGGCCCGCCTGGCCGGGATATTCGCCGCCACCGGCGCAACAGTACAATCGGCCACGACGCCACTCACCACCGAGCGCCTGAAAGACGTTCGGGCCCTGGTGATCTCCGGCCCCTTCAAACCGCTTTCCCGTTCCGAGCAGGACGCGGTGATCAATTTTCTCTTCGACGGCGGGCGGCTCGCCCTCATGCTCCACATTCCCATGCCGATGACCACCCTGCTCAACCGGTTGCACCTCTATGCCTCCAACGGCGCCATCCACGAGGAAAACGACATCCTACACGACCAAGACCGGGACTTCCTGGTCAACGATCTGTCCCGCCATCCCCTGACCCGTAATCTAGAAAATTTCGCCGCCTACGGCTGCTGGGCCCTGCTCAACGCCAACGGCCAAACCCGCATCATCGCCCGCACTTCGGCCCGGGCCTGGGTCGATCTCAACCGCAACGGCCAGCGCGACCCGGCCGATCCGCAGCAGGCGCTGGGCGTGGCGGCGGTAGGGAACCTGGGCAGGGGACGGTATGTGGTATTCGGCGACGACGCCATCTTCCAGAACCAGTTTCTCACCGGCAACAACGAGATCCTGGCGAAAAACCTGGCCGCCTGGCTCCTGGAACCCGGCAAGTAGGAAGGAGGACTACCATGCCATCCAATGGCCGCGCTCCCGTGGCCCACACCGTCAGCTACGATCTCGGTGACGGCTGGCAGGCCATCGTCGGCCGCTCCGACGCGGACAACGAGGTCGTCACCTTCCGGCTGGCGCGGCCGAACGATCTCTGGTTGCACGTGCGGGGATTCGCCGGCAGCCATGTCATCGTACCGGTACGGGGAAAAGAAGAGCCAGGCCGGGAGGTGGTGCGCCGGGCCGCGGCCATCGCCGCCTGGCACTCCAAGGCCCGCAAGGCGGGACAGGTGAAGGTGAGTGTCACCCGGGCAAAATTTGTCGGCAAACCGCGGGGGGCGAAGACCGGCACGGTCACCATCCGGCACGAGAAGACGGTCACCGTGCGGCCGGGCCTGCCGGAGACGGCAAGGTGACGGGAAGGAATTTCAGAAATTGATGAAATCGCAAAAACTGCGATTTCATCGAGTTCACGGTTTGTAACCCA
>CAYRGZ010000216.1:0-3288 GCA_964423785.1 uncultured Desulfobulbia bacterium | reverse complement strand
TTTTGGCCAACCGTGGTCGAAAAAGCCAGGGATGGCTTTTTCGACGGACTGTTAGCAGCCCGTTGAAAAACGGCTCGAGGCCCCACGATCATCCATTTACTGTCACCCGATATTGACCAGATTCATCTAATTCCATCCTAACCGGACCTAACCCAAACTGTTCAACAAGCCATGCATTGGTCTTGAGATGATCGCTGATGCTATCCGTCGTCCATGAACTTTGGCTATTCGACAGGGCTGATGGAATTATAAGCTGATCTGATAGATGCATATCCACGCTGGCACCGCTTTTCAAAAAACGTTTGACCTGCCAGGCTACCTCTCTGGCAACATTTTCCGCCCGTTTGCCTCTTTCTCCAAGGCCTGTGAATCCACAGTAACAATCTGGAGAGGAAACCCAACAAAAGACCAAGCTTCCAGCAGAAGCGGATTCGACCTCTTCCTCTTCTATGTTTACCTTTATCCCGTTTTTTGAAAGATCATCATGCAAGGCGGCAGCCTGTCTTTCTCTAACATGGGGTGGCAGCTTTGAAGAAGCAGAAATTGCCTGTACTTCCGGAAACCTTTCTAGCCTTTCCCCTATAATTAAAGGATTGAGTTGTTCCGATGAATGAATAACTGCTTCAACAACACCTCCTCCCTTTGGATACCACCCCCACCGTAGGAGTGTCAATGTAACCCTTATTCCCATAGCTGCCAGAATAGGCACAAAGACCTTATCCATGTAATGGTAACATGGACTCCATGAAACATGGGTGCCGCCTTTAATGGTAATTTTCGACACACCACCCGAAAAAACCAGTGGAAAAAGAATGGTCTGCAGGACTAGTATTACTGATCCTGCTGTTCCAATATCAATCCTGAATTCCCCTGGCCTTACCTTGCCGGGAATAAAGGTAAACGAGGTAGAGCGTAGATTGGCGCCCTTTGCCTCTCCACCACAGATCGAGGCCGCCGCTTTTACGGCTGCAAGATGCTGATAGCTGAGCCCCGGCTTTGGACGACTTGCCCTTATATTGATAAACTCTACAGGCTGTCCGGTCAGGATTGAAAGTGTAATTCCGCTTCTTATTATCTGCCCACCGCCTTCCCCGTGACTTCCATCAATTTTTAACATGTTTGATCCATTCGTATTTTTGTGCTTGAAGTATGATGATCCCGTAAAAACTCGCAGTCGGTCCAGGACTGACACGATAATTCAAATGGTTACAAAGCGCGAACTCGATGGAGGTGGTGAGCGGAGCGAATGACCGATCGCACTTTTTGCGATTCCATCAAATATATGTCGAATACTCCTGATTTCAGGAGATAACGTGAAAGAATGAAATAGAGAATGCGCGGACGCTCACGCAGTTATGAATTCGAGAACGCGGTCGTGGAACCAGGGGCGGAACCGCCGGATCGGTTCCGGATCATCCCCCATGTGCACCCGGTTGGTGAGCAGAACCACGCCAAGGCGGCGGTCCGGATCGATCCAGAACGAGGTGCCAGTGAAACCGAGATGACCGACGGCCGCCCGGGGAAAATGGCTGCCGGCGGCGGAATTTTTTGTATCGGGCCGGTCGAATCCCAGGGCGCGGTTGCTCCCTGCCGGACCGGCGTGATTGCACAGTTGGGCGACGACTTCGGCCTTGATCGCCGCAAGTGAACTGCCCTGGGTCCAGGCGACCAGGAGATGGCGGACGAGTTCGGTCACCGCGCCGATGGTGCCGAACAGGCCGGCGTGACCGGCGACGCCACCTACGGCCCAGGCATTGTCGTCGTGCACCTCGCCGATGAGTAACCGCTGTCGCCAGGCGCAACGGCTTGTGGCCACGTACCGGCCCGGCCGGATGGTCTTCGTTGGTCCGGTGCGGTTGAAGAAAAGGTCGAGACCGAGGGGCTCGTATATCCTGGTTGCGACATACGCATCGAGATCCATCCCCCCTACTCGTTCCACGATCACGCCCAGCAACATGAAACCGAGATCGCTGTAGCGCGTCGTCCGGCCGGGTATCGACTCCAGGGACTCCGTCAGCAGGTGGTCCAGGAAACGACGACGGCGTTCACTCCACGGGAGTTCCCGCAGGTCCTCGAAGTACGGCCGCCAGGCTGGAAATCCCGCCGTGTGTTCGAGGAGCATGGCCACAGTGATCTCGTCCTTCGGCGGCTCCAGCGGCTCGTCGAAGAGATCGACCAGCCGGTCGTCGAATCGCAATAGTCCGCGGCTTGCGAGATCGGCTACCGCCAGGGTGGTGGCCAGAGGCTTGGTCAAGGAGGCGAGATCGAACCAATCACCGGCTTCCAGGGGGTCTTCGGCGCTCGCCCGCGGGTAACCCTCCACCACGGTCAGCGTGTCGGTTTCGGTGGCGATGCCAGCCGCCGCGCCGGAAAATATCCCTTGCTGCCTGCCGGCGGCGAGCAGGGCCCGGATGGTATCGTTCAATTTATGAATACCTTCTGATACCGCTTCACATCTTCCATGGCCACGGCGCTGCCCTGGACCACGGTGAGCAAGGGTTCGGTGGTGCGGCGGCAGGGGATCCTGACATGGTGGGCGATGCAGAGATCGAGACCGGCGAGCAAGGAGCCGCCGCCGGCCATGACGATGCCGTCCTGGCGCACCTGGTCCACCATTGCCGGCGGCGCTTGGTCGATGACCTGTTGCACCGCCTCCACCACGGTCTCCACCGGTTCGGACAGGGCCCGACGCAACTCCTCGCTGGTGACGGTGCGCTCCGCCGGCATGTTGCCGACCAGATCCTTGCCGGACAGGGTCACGGTTTCGGGAAGCGTATCGAGAGGCCACGCCGATCCCGCCCGGATCTTGCACTCCTCGGCGGTGTTCTCGCCGATGGCAAAACCATATTTGCGTTGCAGGTAGTCGATGATTGCCTCGTTCATCTCGTCGCCGGCCACCCGCACCGTTTCACCGCAGACGATGGCCGCCCGGCTGATCATCGCCACTTCGGTGGTACCGCCGCCGATATCCACCACCAACCGGCCCCGCTCGTCCTCGATGTCGAGACCGGCCCCGATGGCCGCGGCCATCGGCTCCTCGATGAGGTGAATGCGTCCCACCCCCGCCTCTTCGGCCGCCTGGACGATGGCCCGTTTTTCCACCTGGGTTACCCCGGCCGGCACGCTGATCACCGCCCGCGGTTTGACGAACGGCACCGGCCGGTACACCTTGGCGAAGAAATCGCGGATCAAGGCCCTGGTACGGGTGTAATCTTCGATGACGCCGTCCTTCAAGGGGCGGGTCGCCTCAATGGTGGCCGGGGTCTTCCCGAGATAGGTCTTTGCCTG
>CAYRGZ010000215.1:0-3325 GCA_964423785.1 uncultured Desulfobulbia bacterium | reverse complement strand
TGACACGATTCCGTCAAACTTTGTTTTGGCCAACCGTGGTCGAAAAAGCCAGGGAAGGCTTTTTCGACGGACTGGTAAGAGAATAATCTCTCCCGTCCAAGTACCGTTTGCCTGTTTCGCCTCAAGCGCACCTGGAAGGCGGCCCCGCGCCACCTCGAAGTGGTTTCTAGTCAGAGCTTGACAGCCAAAGGGGACCATGCTGTAATCGATCTACACGGACAAACAGCACGGAGGTCTTGCCATGCCCGTCACCCCGCCGTCGCCTGCGAGGCCCCCCTTATCCTTTCTCCCCGCAATCCTCGTCGCCCTCCTCCTGCTCCTGGAAGCGGTGCGACCGGGACCATTGGCAGGAGGTACCATCATGCAGCTCTCTTCGCCCACCTTGTCTCCCGACGGCCCGATTCCAACCCGCTACACCTGAAGGAAAAAACGACTGGCGCTGCACCGGCTACGGCGGCCCCTGCCCGCCCATCGGTCGCCACGCTACTTCTTCAAACTCTATGCCCTCGATACCGTGCTTCCCGACCTGCACCAGCCGGACGCGGTGCTGCCCTGCGGTACCATGACCAGGCGCTCCCGGTCAAAGGAAATCTATCTGTGAAGCGAATTACCGCCCCCCTGTTTCTGGCGCTTATCGCCGGTGTCTACCTACCGAGCCAGGCCTTTGCCGCCGCAGCGGCACACGGCAGCCATCTTGACCTCACCAACCACGACATCGGCTATGCTGCCCTGGCCATCTTTGTTGTGGCCTACCTCTTTGTCATGGGCGAGGAGTTCACCCATCTCCGCAAATCGAAACCCGTGCTGCTGGCCGCCGGTCTGATCTGGGGTATGATCGGTTATATCTACGGCACCCACGGCCTACCCCATGCTGCTGAAGAGGCGATCCGTCACAATATTCTTGAATATGCCGAACTCTTTCTCTTTCTGCTGGTGGCCATGACCTACATTAATGCCATGGAGGAACGCCTGGTCTTTGAGGCCCTAAGGGTACGCCTGGTCTGCAGCGGCTTTTCCCTGCGCAAACTGTTCTGGATCACCGGCGTCCTGGCCTTTTTCATTTCGCCGGTGGCCGACAATCTCACCACCGCCCTGCTCATGTGCGCTGTGGTCATGGCCATTGGCAAGGACAACGTCAAATTTATCGGCCTCGCCTGTATCAATATTGTGGTGGCGGCCAATGCCGGCGGCGCCTTTTCCCCCTTTGGCGATATCACGACGCTTATGGTCTGGCAGAAAGGAATTGTCGACTTCTGGACCTTCTTCACCCTCTTTCTCCCCTCGGCCGTCAATTGGCTGCTTCCGGCCATCATCATGAGCCTTGCCGTACCCAAGGCCGTCCCTGCAGCCTGCGAAAACAGTGTCCAAATGAAGCGCGGCGCTGTAGTGGTCATGGTTCTGTTTCTCCTCACCATCTGCACGGCGGTGAGCTTTCACAACTTCCTCCACCTGCCCCCCATGGTGGGTATGATGACCGGCCTTGCCTACCTGAAGTTCTTTGGCTATTACCTCAAGAAAACTCATAAAAAACAGGGGGAGCTGCTCCGAAGACGCGTCTCTGATGTTGATGAACAGCTGGGTGACACGGTTCCCTTCGACATCTTTGCCAATATTGCCCGGGCCGAATGGGACACCTTAATGTTCTTCTACGGCGTTATTCTCTGTGTGGGCGGTCTTGGCTTTATCGGTTACCTGGCCATGGTCTCCCAGACCATGTACACGGGCTGGGGGGCCACCGCGGCCAATGTCACAGTGGGCATTCTCTCGGCCATTGTTGATAATATTCCGGTGATGTTTGCCGTCCTCTCCATGATGCCGGACATGTCAGAAGGCCAGTGGCTGCTTGTCACCCTCACCGCCGGTGTTGGCGGCAGTCTGCTCTCCATCGGTTCAGCCGCCGGTGTGGCCCTCATGGGTCAGGCCCGGGGCATGTATACCTTTTTCGGTCACCTGAAATGGACCCCGGTCATCGCCCTGGGTTACGGCGCCAGTATCTACATCCATTTTCTGGTTAACGGTGCCCGGTTTTAGGTGACAGGAAATTGCTTTCCCCGGCCTCCTGGCCGAACCCCTCCGCCCAATCTCCAGAGAGGCAAACGCCATAAACTTCGCTTGCTCCCATCTTGACCGACATTTGCCCGTCAGTTCCTCAGACAAAACGGCAAGCCCCCAAAGGTGGAACCGCCTCCATCGTGATAAGGGCACTACGGATTCCGGCTCTTCGCTTTGTTCAAGGCAACTTGTGGTTTCTAGTCAGATCTTGACAGCCAAAGGGGGCCATGCTGTAATCGATCTACACGGACAAACAGCACGGAGGTCTTGTCATGCCCGCCACCCCGCCGTCGCCTGCGAGGCTCCCATTACCCTTTTTCCCCGCAATCCTCGTTGCCCTCTTCCTGCTCCTGGAAGCGGTGCGACCGGGACCATTGTCAGGAGGTACCATCATGCAGCTCTCTTCGCCCGCCTTCTCTCCCGACGGCCCGATTCCAACCCGCTACACCTGCGATGGCGACGACATCTCACCGCCGCTGGCCTGGACAGGGATGCCAAAGGGTAGCCGGTCCCTCGTTCTCATCGTCGACGACCCCGACGCCCCTGATCCGCGGGCGCCGCGCATGACCTGGGTTCACTGGGTGCTCTACAACCTGCCGCCGCAGACCACCGGCCTGCCCGAAGGGGTACGCAGCCTGCCGGCCGGCACCGCTGAAGGAAAAAACGACTGGCGCCGCACCGGCTACGGCGGCCCCTGCCCGCCCATCGGTCGCCATCGCTACTTCTTCAAACTCTATGCCCTCGATACCGTGCTTCCCGACCTGCACCAGCCGGACAAGGCATCCCTGGAGCGCCACATGCAGGGTCACATCCTCGCCACCGCCACCCTGATCGGTACTTACCAGCGGCGCCGGTAATTATTGTGGTCCTTACCAGCCCGTTTTGCAGCGGGCTACAATCTGTTCCTATCCGAAGGAGGTGAGCCGTATGTGGTGGAATGGATCTGGCTGGGGGATGCACGGCTGGTGGTTCATGCCGATCTTTGGCATCGTCGGCATGGTCATCTTTCTCTATCTGTTCGCCAGAATCTTCGGTGCCCTCGGCTGTAATCGGGAGCGGCCGACCGACCGGCAGGAGCTGGAGGAACTGCGTCGGGAGGTCCGGGAATTGCGCGCCGAAATCCGCGCCCTGCGGAACACAACAGCCACGAAGGGAGAAGACGAAAGGCCGTAACAGGTCGTCTTCGGGTATTTCCTGTTCGTCAATTGAGATGAAGCCGTAAAAACTCGCGGTCGGTGCAGGCCTGACACGGTAATTCAACGGGTTACAGAGC
>CAYRGZ010000214.1:0-3352 GCA_964423785.1 uncultured Desulfobulbia bacterium | reverse complement strand
AAAGCCATCCCTGGCTTTTTCCACCATCGGTTGGCCAAAACATGATGACCTCGTATTTCGGCCAACCTCACGAATTCCTAGGCTTTTTCAAAGCCGGCGGAATTCGGCGGCACATCCCTGTGCCGCGCACAGCCCGTTTTCAACGGGCTGGTAAGCGGGCAGCATGACCCAGGCCTGGGTCCCTTTGCCCTCTTCCGACTCGAAGCGCAGGATGCCGCCGTGGTGCTTGACGATGCCGGCGGAGACGGACAGTCCCAGGCCGGTGCCGCCCGCCCGCCGCTTGGTGGTAAAGAACGGATCGGTGACCCGGTGCAGGTTTCCTTTGGCAATACCGCGGCCTTCATCGCTTACTCGGATGAAGACCGTGTTGTCCGCGGCCTGGTAGCCGGTGACGATACTGATTGATTCATCGGGACGGCGCAAGGCCTCGCAGGCGTTCTGGATCAGGTTGATGACCACCTGTTCGAGCCGCTGCCGGTGACCGTGGACCGGCGGTAGGTCAGGTGCGTAGTGGACCTGGAAGTGGTTGGTTGCCTTGTGGATGGAGTTGGCGGTGAGCCGTACCGCGGTCGCCACCATGTCGTTGACATCCACGCGTTCCCGGTAGTCGGCGCGTTCCCGGCGGGCGTATTCCTTGAGATCCTGGACGATGTTCTTGATCCGGCCGGCGGCCTCCTCCAGTTCGTCGAACACCTTCGGGATATGATCGCGGACTTCCTCGTATTCCAGGCCGGCGACGATGAAGTCGCCATGCTGCCGGTGGTACTCTTCCAGGATCGGGGTGATACTTTGCCAGGCACGGCGCAGAAGCGGGATGTTGAGCAGGGCGATGCTGTTGGGGTTGTTGATCTCGTGGGCGACGCCGGAGACCAAGAGGCCCAGCGAGATCATGCGGTCGGCCTCGATGAGTTGTTCCTGCTGCCGCCGCGCTTGTTCCTCGGCCCGTTTCCGGTCGCTGATGTTTCTGATGATCCAGATGGAGTGGAACTGGTCGCCGATCAATGCCTCGGAGATCGACAGCTCGATGGGAATGCGGGTCCCTTGCCGGTTTTCGGCCGTCAGTTCCAGGGTTTCCTGGATGGGACCGGAAAGATCCTCGCTCCCGCCGCTGCCTTCGGAGAGCAGCCGCGGGCTGATGAGGGAATAGACCGGTTTGCCCAGGGCCTCGGCGGCTCGGTAGCCGAACATCCTTTCCGCCGCCTTGTTCCAGAAGATGATGGAACCGTGATTGTCGAGCATCAGAATGGCGTCGTGGGCCAGGTCGGCCAGGCCGCGGAACCGGTTCTCGCTGGCCGCGAGCTCCCTTTCCGCCGCCTCTTTTTCCCGTTGGGCTTTGATGAAATTGCCGGTCAGCGTGTTGAGCGCATCTCCCAGTTCGCAGAGTTCGCGCGGGCCGCGCCAGGAGAAGTGGGGCGTTTTTCCTTCCTGCAGGGTCCGGCGCAGGCCGGATAGCAGCTCTTTCTGCAGTCGGTCCAGCCAGCCGGCAACGAAGCGGGCAATGAAAAAGATACAGATCGCGAAAGCAGCGACGATGCCGGCAATATTGTTGACCAGGTTCGTTTTCCATGCCGCCGCCGCCCGCCGGTCGGCATTGAGGACGAGCCACGGCCCGCTGGTATCACTCAAGGGCAGGAACCAGAGCGAGCGGTAGGCGTCGAGATCGATGACGGTGGGGATGGATGAGGATGGCGCCGGCGAGGCGGCCACGGAAAAGTCGTTCAGGATGTCGGTGCCGGGAAAGGGCTGAAAGGTGAAGAGTCCTTCCCGGGCCGGCAGCGGGGTTCGGGACCGGTAGAGATAATCGCCCTGGGAATCTACGATGGCAAACGGGCCGATGCCTGGAAAAACGGCCTCGATGTCGGCCAGGATCTGGACGGTGAGTCGGCCGGCATCGCCGGTGAGGAGCAGATAGGAACGGTCGCGGCAGCCGGCCACCGTCATGCCCGTTTGTGCCGCGCTGTCGCAAAAAAAGTCGTCGTCGCGGCGCAGGCGGCCGCCGTGCCGGACGAGGGTGAGAAAGGGCCGCTCGCCGCGGGACAGGATAATGGCCGCAATCCGGGCATCGTGATCGAACCAGGCATGGAGCAGTGCTTCGGTCTGGTTTCGGTCTTTGTTGCCGGGCTCGGCCGCGGATTCCCGGAGTAGGGGAATATATCGCAGATGGTCCAGGGTTCCGGTGAGGGAGGAGAGGGCGGCCCGCAGGCCGGCGTATCGGGCCTCGATAAACTCAGCCAGGGCCTGCCGGGATACCTGCTCGTGCCGTTCGATGTGATCGGCCAGGTTGACCGCCACCAGGGTCAGAATGGGGATGACGCCGAGGGCGAAGGCTGCCAGGAAGATGAGGGTTCGCAGTTTCATACCTCTGGCACTGTACCAGGGTCACAAATCCATTTCCAGGCAGCCTTCGCCGCCCGTTCGATCATTCCTCGATGGAACAGTTGCCGTCGGCGCAGTTTACGGTGGCGACCAGGTACCGGGCCTTGAATCCCGCCTGCAGCAGTTGGCGGCAGGCCATTTCGGCCCGGGCGCCGGTGGTGCAGTGGACATAGATCTGCTTGTCCTTCGGCAGTTCTGCCAACCGCGTGCCGATCTCGTCCAGCGGGATGTTGATGGCGCTCGGAAAGCAGCCCGCGCCCACCTCGTCCGGGTTGCGGACATCGAGGATGACCACATCACTGGTACCGCCATGTACCGCCTTGGTGAAGTCGGCTATGCTGACCTCGTCCTTGCCGGGCTTGCGCACCCATTCGATGTCGGTGGCCGCTGGCCCCGTGACCAGTCCATTACCCCGGGATTGCCAGCCCTTCAGCCCGCCGTTGACCACGGAGACCGTTTTATACCCCCAGCCCAGGACGATCCCTGCGGCCCGTTCGGCATCGTCGTCGTTTCCGTAAAGAACGATGGGGGCGGCCATGGAGGAGGGGAACATTTCCCCCATGTCCGGCAGTTCCTCCATGGGGATGTTGACCGCCCGCTTGATGTGGCCCTTGGCCGCTTCCTCCTCTGACCGCAGATCGACGAGCACGATATTGCCGCTACGAACGAATTCGTCGGACGCCACCAGCGGATAGCCGGCTTTTTTCCAGCCCGGCGCGCCCTTGAGCATGACCTTGACGTTGGTGTAGCCCAGTTTTTTGGCCAGGGCCGCATTCTTGGTGGAAAGGCCGCAGGTGACACCGCCGCAGTAGAAGATGACCAGTTTGTTCTTGTCGGCTGGCAGCAGCGCCTCGCCCTTCTTCTTCAACTCCTCCACCGGCACGGAAACCGCGGTGGGGATGGCGCCGGCGGCAAAGCGGCCGGCCGGCCGGGCATCGGCGAGAAAGTAGTTCCCCTTTTCCGGGCCGAGTTGGAT
>CAYRGZ010000213.1:0-3429 GCA_964423785.1 uncultured Desulfobulbia bacterium | reverse complement strand
TACCACCGGCCGGCCGGCAAGGCAAGGGGAAATGGGGAGGGGGCGGAAACCGAAACGTTCGGCGCTCGTGACGTACGGCATGGCTCGTTCCTCCTCTAGCTGGTACAGGTCCGCGAGGAATGCTTTCTCGAAATCCTCGGGCAGGCGCATGACCCAATCGATGAACCGGAACAGGTTCAGCACGTACTCCCGATCGTGGCCCTTGTCGTACAGCATCCTGATGATGCTGAATTTCCACTGTCTGAGCGAGGCCGGATCGTCCTTCGCCTCCATGGCTTTCAACTGGGCCATCGTGCACGCGGCAAAGGGGTTGTTGTTTGTGAGGAGTAGCCGTCCGGCCGCCAGCCCGGATGCGGGTCCGCCAACACCGCCAAGCTTACCACAGGTCGGTCGTAGCGGTCAAAGATCCGGTAGTTGTAGGTGAACATCCGCTTGACTGTTAGCACCGGCCAACGGTGGACCCACCTGACGCCGGCCAACGGACCCACCTGACCGTTGCCGGGAGTCCGCGGCACGGAGAGAACATCAGACCCACCCCCCACCGCCCTCCCCGGGATCCACCCCAGTCCCGACATTTCCTGTTCTCCTTCCATCTTGTCGTATCATCGTTCCCATCTGCCAAGGAGGGAATGATGACCAGCCAACACCACGTCCTGAAATGTCGAAACGCCCCTGCCGAATGTGCAGAAAATGGTTCCTCCCTGATCCGCGCGTCAAAGACCGACAGAAGACGTGTGGGGATCCTGCTTGTCGGCGAGAATGGCACAGAAGGCAATGCGCCAAATGGAACGTCACCACTTTTTTGCCGACCAGCCGGGTCATGATATCAGGGACATCTCCCTGACCGCTATCGGCCGGCGATACGAGAGGCTCCGTATCGCCAATCCCAGGGCGGACAAGGTCATCTACCGCTCCATGGCCAGCTATGGCCAGTTCCTGCCGGTGGTGGCCGCCGGCGATGCCAACGGCACGGTGGAGCTCCATCGACGGCTACACCGGCGCCAACATCACGGTGGACAACACCGAGATCCATCGGCCCAAGAGTCGGATTCCCCTTGATTTTATGGTCGAAATTAGACATGCTGTTACCACTTGTTGATAAGTGGAGACGATTTGTCTGGAGCCAGGAATGAAAGAACGGCCTGAAAAGATCTTCCGCAAGCATGGCGGCCAACTCAGGATGAGTGAGGCCATAAAGCACGGCATCACGCGCTACATGCTCTATTCGCTCAGGGACAAGGGCATCATCGAGCGAGTGAGCAGAGGTATCTATCGGCTGGTGGAACTGCCGCCGATCAGCAACCCCGATCTGGTCACGGTGAGCCTTCGCTTCCCGAACGCCGTCATCTGTCTCGTCTCCGCACTGGCCTGGCATGACATCACAACCCAGGTTCCGCATGTCGTCTCCGTGGCGGTGCCGAGAAACGCACGGATGCCATCGCTCGACTATCCTCCCGTCCAGGCCCATAAATTCTCAAGTGAAGCGTACAAGTCCGGGATCGAAGAGCATCTGATCGACGGAGTGCCCGTCAAGGTCTACAACCCCGAGAAGACCCTGGCCGACTGCTTCAAGTTTCGCAACAAGATCGGAATGGACGTGGTGCTGGAAGCACTGAGGCTCTACAGGACACGAAAGACATTCGACCTCGCCAAACTGCTCAAGTACGCGCGCGCCTGCCGGGTCGAAAAGGTGATGCGGCCGTACCTGGAGGCAACGGTATGAAGTTTCCCGAAAACATCCCCGCATCCGTCCGGCAGCGCCTCCTCAACCGCGCCGAAAGCGACCGACGACCGTTCAACGAGTTGCTTCAATACTATGCCATGGAGCGATTCCTCTACCGGCTGTCCCAATCCGCTCACGCCGACCGATTCATTCTCAAGGGCGCTTTGATGCTGAGAGTCTGGCGTGCGCCGGAACTTCGTCCGACCATGGACATCGATATGCTGGGAAGAACGAGCAACGCGGAAGCCGACATCATTGCACAGATCCGGGACATCCTGACCGTGGATGTGGAAGCGGACGGGCTTGCCTTCGATCCTGACTCCATTCGGGCCGAGCGGATCACCGAAGATGCGGATTACGAGGGCGTCAGGATCCGGTTCCAGGGTGCATTGGGCTCTGCGAGAATCCATATGCAGATCGACATCGGTTCCGGCGACGTGGTGTATCCGGAGCCTGAAGAGTCGGAGCTTCCGACCATGCTGGATTCCCCGGCACCACGATTGCTCTGCTACAGCCGGGAGAGCACCATCGCGGAAAAGTTCGAAGCCATGGTCAAACTGGGGGTGCTGAACAGCCGGATGAAGGATTTCTACGACATCTGGTTGTTGTCCAGACAGTTCGATTTCGATGGAGCCGAGCTGGCAGAGGCCGTCCGCCTGACCTTTGAACGGCGGGGCACAGCGTTGCCTGCGGAAATCGAAGCTTTCACTGCGCCTTTCATCTCCGCCAAACAGACCCAATGGGCGGCGTTCTGGAAAAGGCTTGGGCAGGATCACGTCCCCGCATCGTTCGGGAAAATCGTGGCTCAAGTGGACGGATTTCTATCGCCCATCGTCGCGGCCCACATCGAAGGCAAACCAAAGCCCACAAAATGGACTGCACCCGGTCCATGGACCTGATCCGGTGGTTTTCCGCCAAGATAGAGCCCCCCGCAAGTGTGATTCCCCAAGGAACACCTCAGACAGCCTACAGCCTGCTTTGTGACAATTATCAACGCCGATTTGAGATGTCCGGTGTCAAGTCCCATGCGTTGTAGTCCAAGAGCTTGGCCACGGGGAAGTTCAGCCCCATGGTGCAGCCCCAGAGGCTTCACGAGTTACCGTCCGGCCGCCAGCCGGGAATGCGGGTCCGCCAACACTGCTTACGTAGCTCTCTCAGTCCGCTGCGCGGCCTCGTTTCAAACACCTGGAGCCCGTAACCGGTTGGGGCCGCCGGCGTTGCTTGCCGGGAAAAAAGCCTTGCTCCGTGACCAATGACGCCGGGTCAGGCGTGGTTCATGGCCTCGATGAACTCGTTGATGTCCTTGGCGGTGAGGGCGCGGCGGAACAGGGCGCGCAGCCGGTCCCGTTCCGTGATGGCCTCGATCCTCTCGCGTACCGAGGCGTCGAGTTCACCGAAACGGGTGGCCAGGGCCTCGCAGACCATTTCCCGCGCTTCGGTCAGAGAACCCTGCTGGATGCCCTGCTGGATGCCCTGCTGGATGCCCTGCTGGATGCCCCTGCGGAAACCGAAACGTTCGGCGCTCGTGACGTACGGCATGGCTCGTTCCTCCTCTAGCTGGTACAGGTCCGCGAGGAATGCTTTCTCGAAATCCTCGGGCAGGCGCATGACCCAATCGATGAACCGGAACAGGTTCAGCACGTACTCCCGATCGTGGCCCTTGTCGTAGAGCATCCTGATGATGCTGAACTTCCACTGCCTGAGCG
>CAYRGZ010000212.1:1452-3483 GCA_964423785.1 uncultured Desulfobulbia bacterium | reverse complement strand
CCTTGTCGGTTTTCACCCCGCATTCCCTTACTATACCGGACTTTGCCGTCCCCGGCCACGGGCCGACAAAAATGATAATCCCGTAATAACTCGCAGTCGGCCCAGGCCTGACACGGTAATTCAAATGGTTACGAAGCGTGAACTCGATGGAATCGTACTTTTTACGATTCCATCAAAAATGGCGACAGCCGCAAGAACTCGTTACCAATCCAGGTTTGACACGATAATTCAATTAGTTACAAAACGCCGAATTGCTGGAATCGTATTTTTTGCGATTCCAGCAAAAATCCTTGGCGGCCGTCGAACATGGTGCTATAGATAATGGCTTTGTACCACCCTTCGCCAACCTCGACACACCGGACCTGTAGCATGCGACCAGCGAACTCCCACGGCAAGACCAAGTACATCTTCATCACCGGCGGCGTCCTCTCCTCCCTCGGCAAGGGGCTTGCCGCCGCCGCCATCGGCGCCCTGCTGGAATCCCGGGGACTGTCGGTCACCTTCCAGAAACTCGACCCCTACATCAACGTCGATCCCGGCACCATGAACCCCTTCCAGCACGGCGAAGTGTACGTCACCGACGACGGCGCCGAAACCGACCTCGATCTCGGCCACTACGAACGGTACACCTCGGCGGTGATGGGCCAGAAGAACAACTACACTTCAGGCCGCATCTACCACACGGTGATCACCAAGGAACGACGGGGCGAATACCTGGGCGGCACCGTGCAGGTCATCCCCCACGTCACCGACGAGATCAAGAAGGCCATCCGCCAGCTCGAAGGCGACGCCGACGTGGCCATCGTCGAGATCGGCGGCACCATCGGCGACATCGAGGGTCTGCCCTTCCTGGAGGCGATCCGCCAGTTCCGCATCGATGTCGGCCGCCAGCACTGCCTGTTCATCCACGTCACCCTGGTGCCCTACATCAAGACCGCCGGCGAGGTGAAGACCAAGCCCACCCAGCACTCGGTCAAGGAGCTGCGCGCCATCGGCATCCAGCCCGACATCCTGCTCTGCCGTACCGAGGTGCCGCTCTCCAAGGAACTGAAGGCCAAGATCGCCCTGTTCTGCAACGTGGGCACCGACGAGGTGATCACCGCCCAGGACGTGAAGAACATCTACGAGGTGCCCCTGCGCTTTCACGAGGAGGGCCTGGACGACAAGATCCTGGAACTGCTCAATATCTGGACCGGCGCGCCGCGGTTGCAACCCTGGCAGGAACTGCTCTACAAGATCACCCACCCCTCCAAGAAGACGGTAATCGCCATCATCGGCAAGTACGTCGATCTGAAGGAATCGTACAAGAGCCTGCACGAGGCCCTGGTGCACGGCGGCGTGGCCAACGACGCCGCCGTCGAGCTGCGATATGTATCGGCCGAGGACCTGGAAGAAAAAGACGCCGGCAGCTTGCTGGCCGGCTGCGACGGCATCCTGGTCCCCGGCGGCTTCGGTTCCCGGGGGGTGCGCGGCAAGATCAACGCCATCCACTACGCCCGGACCCGGAAGATCCCCTTCTTCGGTATCTGCCTCGGCATGCAGCTGGCCGTGGTAGAGTTCGCCCGCAACGTGGCGGGGATGGAAGACGCCAACTCCACCGAGTTCGACCGCTCCACCACCCACCCGGTCATCTATCTCATGAAGGAGTGGTTCGACTACCGGACCAACCAGGTCCAGACCCGCGACGAGATGTCGGACATGGGCGGGACCCTGCGGCTCGGCGCCTACCCGTGCGTCCTCGAATCCGGCTCCTTCGCCCACCGGGCCTACGGAACGGAACGGATCGAGGAACGCCACCGGCACCGGTTCGAGTTCAACGTCGAGTTCCGGGACCGGCTGGTGGAGGCCGGGCTCGTCATCAGCGGCACCTCGCCCGACGGCGCCCTGGTGGAGATCGTCGAAATCACCGACCACCCATGGTTTCTCGGCTGCCAGTTCCACCCGGAATTCAAGTCGAAACCCATGCAGCCGCACCCGCTCTTCCGGGACTTCATCGCCGCGGCCCTCGCCTTCCAGGCCGACCGCGAAAGC
>CAYRGZ010000212.1:0-1352 GCA_964423785.1 uncultured Desulfobulbia bacterium | reverse complement strand
GGTCCGCATCGCCTGCGAATCCGGTGACATCACCATTGGCGACGGTCATCCCTTGGCGCTCATCGCCGGGCCGTGCGTCATCGAATCCGAAGAACTGACCCTGGACATCGCCCGGCGCCTGGCAACGATCTGCCGCGAGCTCGGCGTGCCTTTCATCTTCAAGACATCCTTCGACAAGGCGAACCGGACTTCGCTTTCCTCCTTCCGCGGACCAGGACTGGAACGGGGGCTCGCCGTGCTGGCCAAGGTGCGGGCCGAAGGGATCCCGGTACTCTCCGACATCCACGAGCCGGCCCAGGCCGAGGTGGCGGCAGCAACGCTCGATTGCATCCAGATACCGGCCTTTCTTTGCCGGCAGACCGACCTCCTGGTCGCCGCCGCTCGCACCGGCCGGCCGGTGAATCTCAAGAAAGGCCAGTTCGTGTCGCCGTGGGACATCGGCAACGCGGTGGCCAAGCTGCGCGAGGCGGGCAACGATCAAATCCTGCTCACCGAACGAGGCACCTTTTTCGGGTACAACAACCTGGTGGTCGATATGCGCTCCTTGCCGGTGATGCGGGAGCACGGTTGCCCGGTGGTCTTCGACGCCACCCACTCCGTCCAGTTGCCGGGCGGCGGTGGTGCGGCCTCCGGCGGCCGGCGGGAATTCGTGGCGCCGCTGGCCCGGGCGGCGGTTGCGGCCGGCGTCGATGCGGTCTTTCTCGAGGTCCATCCCGACCCGGACCGGGCACGCTGCGACGGCCCCAACTCCCTGCCCCTGGACGAGCTGAGGCCCCTGCTCCGCACCCTGCTCGCCATCCATGATGCGGTCAACCGATGAACGAACCCCGTTATCCTGGTGATTGCGAATTCGTCGCCGCCCTGCTCGACAAGGCCCGGGCCGCCGCCTCCCCGCGCGGCTACGGCTGGAAGAACTGTCTCGACCGGGCGCGCGCCGTCCGGCTGCTGCTACTCGACGTGGACGGGGTGCTCACCGACGGTTCTCTGCTCTACACCGACGACGGCCGCGAACTGAAGGTCTTCAACAGCCGGGACGGCTTCGGTATCTCCTTGCTCCACCGAGCCGGTATCGCCACCGGCATCATCACCGCCCGCCAGGGCGGCGCGGTGGCGGCCCGGGCGGCCCAGCTCGGGATCACCCATCTTGTGCAGGGCATCCGGGACAAGCGGACCGCCTACTACGACATCCTCGCCCAGACCCACCTCGATGCGGCGCAGGTGGCCTATGTGGGCGACGACTGGCTCGACCTGCCGATCCTCGCCCGGGTCGGGCTGGCGGTGGCGGTAGCCGACGCGGTGGAGGAGGTACGGGGCGTCGCCCACTACGTCACCCGCCAGCCCGGCGGCCGGGG
>CAYRGZ010000211.1:0-3507 GCA_964423785.1 uncultured Desulfobulbia bacterium | reverse complement strand
CAGCCGCCACCGTCAGGAACGGGGAGTGAAGAAGCGCAGCCGCAGGGCGTTGCTGACCACGGACACCGAGCTTAAGGCCATGGCGCCGCCGGCGATCATCGGGTTGAGGGTGGGACCGCCGAAGATGTGCAGCAGGCCGGCGGCCACCGGGATACCGACAACGTTGTAAAAAAACGCCCAGAACAGGTTCTGGCGGATGTTGCGCATCACCGCCCGGCTCAGTTCGATGGCTGCCGGTACACCGGTGAGATGGCCACCCATGATGACCACGTCGCCGGACTCGATGGCCACGTCGATGCCGGTTCCCATGGCGATGCCGAGATCGGCCCGGGCCAGGGCCGGCGCGTCGTTGATGCCGTCGCCCACCATGGCCACCACTGTGCCGCCAGCCTGGAGTTCGGCCACCCGATCGGCCTTTTCGTCGGGGAGCACCTCGGCGATGACCCGGTCGATGCCGATCTGGCTGGCGACAGCGGCGGCGGTGCGCTGGTTGTCGCCGGTGAGCATGGCGACGGTGATTCCCATCTCCCGCAGCCGCTGCACCACGGCACCGGCCTCCTCTTTCACCGTGTCGGCGATGGCGATCAGGCCGGCCAGCCGGCCATCCACCGCCACGAACAAGGCGGTCTTGCCCGCATCCGACCAGGCCGGCGCCACGGAGCGCACCGCGTCGTCATCCAGGCCGGCCACCTGCCGGTCGCGCAACAACTGGACGTTGCCGACCAGAAGACGCCGGCCGGCCACCTGGACCTCGATGCCCAGGCCGGGAATGGCGGTGAAGGTCTCGGGTGCTTCGATATCGAGTTGCTCCTGCCGGGCCGCCTGCACCACCGCCGCGGCCAGCGGATGTTCGGAGGCGCTTTCCGCCGCGGCCACCAGCCGCAGCAGCTCCGTGCGGTCGAACCGGTCGTCGACGAGATGGATATCGGTGAGGGCGGGCCGGCCGTGGGTGAGGGTACCCGTCTTGTCGAAGACCATCGTCGTGATTTTTTCCGCCGTCTCCAGGGCGACGCCGCTCTTGATCAAAATGCCGAGGGCGGCGCCGCGGCCGGTACCGACCATGATCGAGGTCGGGGTGGCGAGCCCCATGGCGCAGGGGCAGGCAATGACGAGCACGGCGACGAAGATCCGCAGGGCAAAGGTGAACTCGGCATGGCCCAGGAAATACCAGGCCAGTCCGCTTGTCAGGGCCACCACCATCACCGTGGGCACAAAATAGAGGCTGATCCGGTCGGCGAGATTGGCAATCGGCGCCTTGGTGCCCTGGGCCTCGCGCACCAGGGCGATGATGCGGGCGAGCATGGTATCCTCGCCCACCTTTTCGGCCCGGATGCGCAGGCTGCCGGTCTGGTTCAGGGTACCACCGACCACCCGGTCGCCGGGCCGCTTGTGGACCGGCATGGACTCGCCGGTGAGCATGGATTCGTCCACCGACGACGAACCATCGACCACCTCGCCGTCCACCGGCAGTCGGTCGCCGGGCCGAATGAGGAGCAGGTCGCCGGGCACGATCTCCTCGACCAGGATTTCCTCCTGCCGCTCCTGGCCGTCGGCCTCGGATCGGATCAGAATGGCGGTCTCGGGCGCCAGTTCCATCAACCGGCCGATGGCGTCCGATGTCTTGACCTTGGAGCGGGTTTCCAAGTACTTGCCGAGCGAAACCAGAGCGATCAACACACCGGCGGATTCGAAGTAAAGGTCGTGGACCCGCCGGACCACCTCGATGCCGAGGGCGATCTCCACCAGGTTCCAGACCGAATAGACCAGGGCGGCGCCGGTGCCCACCGCGATGAGGGAATCCATGTTGGGCGCGCCACGCCACAGATTCGGAAAACCGTGCCGGTAGAAATCGCGGCCGGCCCAGACCACCGGCAGTACGAGGACAAACTGGGTAAGGGCAAAGGTGAGCGGGGCCGAATCCGGAGCGAGAAAGGCGGGCAACGGCAGACCCAGCATCTCGCCCATGGAAAGCAGCAAAAGGAGGCCAGCGAATACCAGGGCGGGAACCAGCCGGCGCCGCATGGTGGCCAGGCGGACGGCGGCGGCCTGCTGCTGCTCGGAATAGCGCTGCCGGCCTCCGGTCACCGGCCGGGCGGTGAAACCGAGGCGGGTGATAGCGTCGCGGATGGTGCGCAGGTTGACCACCTCGGGATCGAAAGTCACCCGACCGCTCTCGGCGGCAAGATTCACGGTCATCGACCGGACACCATCCATGGCGCCCACCACTTTCTCGATGCGGGCGGCACACGAGGCGCAGGTCATGTTGCCGATGGCGAGCTCCACGGTGACCGTGCGCTCCGGCACCACCATTTCAAAGCCAAGGCCGGCGATTTTGGCGCCGATATCGTCGAGGGAAAGTCGTTCGTCGTCCCACGCCACATCCAGGGTCTCGGCCGCCAGATTGACGGCGGCGGATTCCACGCCGGGGGTGGCGCCAAGAACCTTTTCGATGCGGGCCGAACAGGCGGCGCAGTGCATGCCCCGAATGGCGACCCGCGCTTTTCGTCGTGCCATGATCTCGTCAAACAACCTGGGATGATTTGATGAAAAGACCGCTTTGCGGTATAGTCGGCCGCGTAACGGGCCGTAAAAGCGGAACCAACGATGGATCGAACAGTTCACCCAAACAAGAGGAAAGGAGGCTTCCCATGCCGACGGTGAAGATCGAAGGAATGCGTTGCCAGCACTGCGTGGCCTCGGTGACCAAGGCCCTGCAGGAGATCGACGGTATCAGCGACGTGAGTGTCGACCTCGACAAGAAAGAGGCCACCTACTCCGGTGAAGCAGACCGGGAAACCATCAAGCAGGCCATCGCTGCCATCGGCTTCGAGGTCAAGGACTGACCGGATGGGCGCGGGGCCGGCCCCGTGCCCTATCAGCCCGTGCTATTCGAGCCGAACGGCGGTGCCGCTGACGCTCACCATCAGCATGCCGTTCTTCTCGCCGAGGACCTCGTAGTCGATATCGACGCCCACCACCGCGTTGGCGCCGAGGGCTTGCGCCTTGGCGGCGAGTTCCTCGAAGGCGATCTCCCGGGCACGGCGCAGTTCCTTTTCGTAGGCCCCGGACCGGCCGCCGACGATATCGCGGATACCGGCGAACAGGTCCCGGAAGATGTTGGCGCCCATCACCGCCTCGCCGGCGACGACCCCGAGATACGCCGTGATACGCCGCCCTTCCACCGTGGGAGTCGTGGTGATCAGCATCGGTTCCCTCCGGATTCTTCGTGACGATCCCGTTTCATAGCACCACCTTCACCGTCGCAAGCTCCCGCAGCAGGAGATAGACGGTATTGCGGTGCACCTCGTCCCGCACCTCGATCTCCACGTCGAGACTGCTATACTTACCGGTCCGACTCCGATGAGACGGTGTGATCCGGCAGCCGCAATCCTGGAGCATGGACTGGATCCGCTGCCGGTCGCCATGTTCGTCGGTGGTGATCACCTTGTAGAGCCAGCGGCAAGGATAGTCGATGTGCAATCGCTCGTCGGACATGTTGCGCCTCCC
>CAYRGZ010000210.1:0-3562 GCA_964423785.1 uncultured Desulfobulbia bacterium | reverse complement strand
CGCTAACAACATGTTGAAGATCACACCGGCAGCGGAAATCGAGAAAATTTTGGTCTGATTTGATTGATGAAATCGTAAAAAGTACGATCGGTCATTCGCTGCGCTCACCACCTCCATCGAGTTCGCGTCTTGTAACCTCTTGAATTATCGTGTCAGACCTGGGCCGACAGCGACTTTTTACGAGTTGTACTTTGAGTGAGGATTACCAAAAAAAGGTGCTTCCGGGATTTCAGTGGGTAGCTGTCTGGTCCGCTGCCTGGTGCCCTACGGCGAGCGGGTCTGTCGGCTGTGCGGGGAAGGAGGATTCGTCGTTTTAACAGCCCGTTGAACAACAGGCTGGGTGCGTTTCAATATCCGTTTTGTCTCGATCGAGGGCTCAATGCCGAGCATGCAGCCCAGAATTTTTTTACAGCGCTGAAAGACAGCCACGGCCTCCCCCGTCCGACCTTGGGCTTTGTAGCAGATCATGAGTCGCTGGTAGAATTGCTCCACGAGGGGATCGACCTCCAGTCCTTTTCGATAGAGAAGAATCGCTTCTTCGAACTCGTGATATTTTTCGAAGGCGGTTCCCCTCTGCTCCACAAGACGCAAAAACCTGCTTCTGAGCCGTTCCCGAGTATGAATCGTCCAGGACTCGTCCTCGAGTTCCGGGAGAAATTCCCCCTGATAGAGGGCAGTGGCCTCGGCCATCGCCCTTTGTCCCAGTGTGTCGTCGGGATTCCGCTTCTCTGCGCGTCCAAGCAGCCGTTCAAAGGCCCAGATATCGACCCAGCAGAGGGTGGGATTCAGGGTCAACTGACCGTCCTGGACGGTGATCACCTCGCGGTATCCGAGTAACCGACGTAATCGGTGCAAGGTAGTGGTCAGGGTTTGATGTTGCATATCGCCGTCCACGTCGGGCCAGAGAGCGTCGCCAATGAGTCCTTCCTTTACTCCACGGCCTCCAAAGGAAATGAGCGCCTTCAGGAGCAAGAGGGGCTTTTGTTGCGCCTTGCCGCGAAAAGTGACCGGACGACCGTTTGTTACGAGTTGAAAACGACCCAGGGTATAGATCTTCACCGCCCAGGGCCAGGCCTGGATCTCCACCGGCGGAGTTTCCAGGGAGAGACCGCGCCGACGGACGAATTCCTGAACGTACTCTGGTTCTATACCTGCCTCCAGGGCGCGGCAACAGAGGCGAGCCACTGAACGTGGCACCCACCAGGGAACGTGGAAAAAATCCTGTTTCCGGCCAAGTCGCATCGCCGCTTCCAGGTACTGGAGTCCTTGCTCGTCCTGGTTCTGTTCCAAATAGAGTTGAGCTCCATAGAGCAGACCCTCGAATTCGAGAAAGAGGCTGCCCATGGTTCGGCCTCTTTCCAGGACCACGGCAAGATGTTCCTCCGCCTCGGTGTATTCGCCCAAGGCGGTGCAAATCTGGAGCAGAGCGACATGGGCGACGGCAATCGGAAAGTAGAGCCCCGCCTGTTCGGCCAACTGCAGGCAGGTGCGGGCGTGGGCGAGGGCGACTTGCCAGCTTTCTTCCCCGGCCGATTTCATGGCGTGAAGACAGTGGTAATGGGCCCGGTCACCGATTCCCAGAGAAGGGAGCATTTGCCCAATGGCGGCGAGGAAGTCGATGGCCCGTTTGCGGTTGCCGGTGGCATGGGCGCAGTAAAATCCGTTGGCAAGCAGGAAAAGGTCGAATACGTGCAATCCGTTGTCACGGCTGATCTCCAGTCCCTTTTCCACCGCGGCCATGCTCTCGTCGAAGCTGCAGAAAACCCAGCGGAACGCCCTGATGGCATGGACAATGACCGCTACCATGGGGGGGAGGTCGGTGCCGCTGTAGGAGTCCAGCAAATCCAGGTCCAGACCGGCCTTGCCCCGGCTGCCGATCCAGCTATGGTAGACCGCTAGGTGGCAGCACAGCAGGGGCGATTGGGTGGGATCGGCGGCGCCGGTGAGTACGAGTTGCTCGGCCCGTTCGAGCCAGGGGGTCAACTTGGCTGGCAAGGGACACCGCCACACGAGGACGCTGACAAGGCTCGTGACCACCCGCGATTCGACCTCTGCTGGAATGGCCCCATAGCGGCCAAGCAGAACGTAAAACTCGGCCAGCCAGGGATCGCATCCCCGCAGTCCGTCACGTTCGTACAAAAAGGAATCGATGATCGCCGACCAGGTCAGAAAAAGGCCCCCTGCATCATTATGTTCCTTGAAGGCGGCGAAAGCCCGTTCCAGGATGATCCGGCCGGCGGCTGGTTTTCGGCTCATGACCATGATTCCTTGCCAGAAGAGTAAGCCTGGTTCCGCCTGCAGGGCATCGGGGGGAAGTTGGTCCAGCAATTCGGACAGGATGCGGTATCTGCCCTGGTCCGCGAACACCGGGGCCAGACGGTGAAGAAGATGGGAGAGCCCCTGCCAATCCTTCGCCTCGGCCAGCAGGACGGCAGCTTCCTCGTCCTGGCCGGTTTCTCTCAACAGGACGGCAGTGTCTTGCAAACGGCAACGCCATTCCTCTTGGTCGTATTCTTTTCTGGCTTCGTGTACCAGGAAGCAGCGGAAAAGAGGGTGATACTGATACGAGGACGCATCTTCTGGGCTTATGGTGACGAAGCAATTGCGTCGGCGAAGGGCGTCGAGCAGACGATCGGCAGAGGGCATGCCGCTCACCCGAGCAGCTACTTCCGTGGTCATCAATGGCAACAGGGCAGTCCGGAGAAGAAAGGTCCGCGTTTGCGAATCACAACGGCTCAAGATCTCGTTGTGGAAATAACTGTGGAGTTCTTCTGTGGCAAAGTGACTGAAGATCCTTTTGGAACCGCATCTCCCCGGAGAAAAGAAGGGACCGTTTCCATCCCATCGTTCCAGGAGAAGCTGAAAGCCGACGATCCAGCCAGCGGTCCGGCGGTAGAGGCCGGCTATCGCCTCTAAGTCCGGAACGTCGCGTCCCAATAGGCGAACGAGCGTTTCGCCTTCCTCCTTGGTGAGGCGGAGTTCGTCCCCGCCGATCATGCCCAGTAGGCGATTGGCGCGCAGGCGGGCATAGGCGGGCGGCGGTTCGTCTCGACTCACCACGGCGATGCGGAGGCCCGGGGGCATCAGGGGGAGCGACTGGACCAGGAGTTCGTGGAAGGGGGCATCATCGACAATCTCCTGGCAGTTGTCGAAGACGATGACCGCCGGGAGGGGCAGCCGTGGAAAGAGGGCGGTGAAAAAACGGCGGCCGAATTCAGGGATGGTGGCCGAGTTTCCGGAATCGAAGCTGGGCAGGCCCGTGATCTTCCTGCCCATGGCATGATGGGCGGCCAGTTTCAGATAATGGAAAAAGGCGGCCGGATCGCTGTCGCCCTCATCGATCTCGTACCAGAGGGTGCAAAGTCTGCGGGCAGCGGTATAGCTGCTCATCAACGACGTCTTGCCAGAGCCCGGCGGACCACAGATGTAGAGCATGGGGCGGCCGTCGTATGCATCGAGGAGAGAGAACAGGCGCGGTCGCGCCATCATCGCCTCGGCATCCGGCCGTATTATCTTCGTCCGTGCCATGAGTCGATTTCGGTGAGGCATCCAGGCCCATCCC
>CAYRGZ010000209.1:0-3598 GCA_964423785.1 uncultured Desulfobulbia bacterium | reverse complement strand
GCCTAAAAAACGATCTCTTCCTTCTGGTTCCGACCCAGCAGATCGGTAACCGCCTGGCGGCAGGTCTTGCCCTCGTAGAGGACGGCGTACACCTGTTCGAGGATAGGCATTTCCACTCCGTGCCGGCGGGCCAGGTGGTAGGCCGACCGGGTGGTCCGGATTCCTTCGGCAACCATCTGCATCTCGGCCTGGATGTCGGCCAGCGTCATGCCGCGGCCGAGTTTCAGGCCCACCGCCCGGTTACGAGACAGGTCGCCGGTGCAGGTAAGTACCAGATCGCCGAGACCGGCCAGGCCGGCCATGGTGAGGGGATTGGCGCCCAGCTTCACCGCCAGGCGGGTGATCTCGGCCAGGCCCCTCGTGATGAGGGCGGCCCGGGCGTTGGTGCCGAATCCCAGGCCGTCGGCGATGCCGGCGGCGATGGCGACCACGTTCTTGAGCGGGCCGCCGATCTCCACCCCCACCACATCGGTGCTGGTATAGACCCGGAACCGTTCGGTGAAAAACAGGTCCTGCACCCGGGTGGCGACCGCTGTCTCGGCGGCCGCCACGGTCACCGCCGTCGGCTTGCCCTCGGCCACCTCGCGGGCAAAGCTCGGCCCAGAGAGCACGGCGAGGGGAAAGGAGATATCCGGCGCTACATCGCGCATCACGCCGGTCATGGTGAGTAGGGTCTCGTTTTCGATTCCCTTGGCGGCGGAGACGACGATCGTCGCCGGGTCGATGCGCGGCGCCACCTGCTGGAAAACCTCCCGGTAGGCGTGCGAGGGCACCACCATGACCACCACGCTGGCGTCCCGGAGCACCGCATCGATATCGGCACTGATGACGAGATTCTCCGGTAGCGGAATGCCCGGCAGGTAGACGACGTTTTCCCGCTCGCGCTGCAGCCGCTCGGCATGTTCGGGCCGATGGGCCCACAACGATACGGCACATCCCTTTTCGGCCAGCAGGACGGCGAGCGCCGTTCCCCAACTGCCGGCCCCGATCACCGCCGTCTTACCGAACTTCATGGCTCTTCCATGTCATCCTGGTCCTCTTCGTCCAGGATGTCCATATCCACCACCTTTTCGCCCGGATTGAGATTGATGAGCCGTACCCCTTGGGTGTTGCGGCCGATGATCCGCAGATCTGCAACCTTCATGCGGATGATCTTGCCGCCGTTGGTGATCAGCATCAACTCGTTCTCATCCCGCACCTGAGCGGCGCCCACCACCTTGCCGTTGCGGTCGGTGGTTCGGATGGCGATCACTCCCTTGCCGCCCCGGTGACGGACCGGATATTCCTCCAATGGACTGCGCTTGCCGTAGCCGTTCTCGGTCACCGTCAGGATCGAATCGTCGTCCTGGATGACCAGCACGCCCACCACCTCGTCGTCCGCCGCCAGATTGATGCCGCGGACGCCGGCCGCGATCCGGCCCATGGGACGCACGTCCGTCTCCTTGAACCGCACCGCCATGCCGTTGCGGGACACGAGCAGGATATCGTTCTCGCCGTTGGTGAGCACGGCGGAGATGATCTCGTCGCCCTCCCGAATAGTAAGAGCCTTCTTTCCTTTACGCAGCGGCCGGGCGAATTCCTGCAACACCGTTTTCTTGACGATGCCTTTTTTGGTCACCGTCATAATGTAACATTGCTGCCCCTCGGGTACGGAAAAATCGCGGACCGGCAGGATGGCGGCCACCTTTTCACCTTCGCCGAGTTCGAGGAAGTTGACGATGGCCTTGCCGCGAGCCACGCGGCCCGCCTGGGGAATCTCGTACACCTTGCGCCAGAAGACCTTGCCCTGGTTGGTGAAGAAGAGGAAGGTATCGTGGGTCGAGGCGAGATACAGGTTGCGGACGAAGTCTTCCGCCGTGGTGCTCATGCCGCTGATACCCTTGCCGCCGCGGCGCTGGGCCCGGTAGAAGACCACGGGATTTCGCTTGATGAACCCGTCGTTGGTGATGGTGACCACCATCTCCTCTTCGGCGATGAGATCTTCTGGCAGGATCTCGTCCGCCGCTTCCTCAATGGTCGTCCGGCGTTCGTCGCCGTACTGGTCCCGGATCTCGACGAACTCGTCGCGGATGATCTGCATGACCAGAGATTCATCGGCCAGCACCCGCTCGTACCAGGCGATCTTTTCCATCAGCTCTTCGTACTCGCGCAGGATCTTTTCCCGTTCGAGGCCGGTGAGCCGTTGCAAGCGCATGTCGAGAATCGCCTGGGCCTGGATTTCGCTGAGCCCGTAGTCGGCCATGAGCCGTTCCTTGGCTTCTTGCGGATTGGCGGCCTTCTTGATGGTTTCCACCACCGCGTCGAGGTTCTGGATGGCGATGCGCAACCCTTCGAGGATATGGGCTCTCTCCTGTGCCTTCTTGAGATCGAAGGCTGTACGGCGATAGACCACCGTCTTGCGGTGCAGCAGGAAATGCTCGAGGATTTGCTTGAGATTGAGGATTTCCGGCTTGTTGTTGACGATGGCCAGAAAGATGATGCCGAAACTTTTTTCAAGTGGCGTCATCTTGTAGAGCCGGTTGAGTACCACGTCGGCTATCTCGCCCTTTTTCAGTTCGAGCACGATGCGCATGCCGTGCCGGTCCGATTCGTCCCGCACCTCGGAGATGGACTCGATCTTCTTTTCCTTGACCAACAGCGCGATACGCTCGACCAGGGTCGCCTTGTTCTGTTGAAAGGGAATCTCGGTGATGACGATGCGCTCGCGGCCGGTTTTCTCCACCTGCTCGATCTCGCTGCGGGCGCGGACCACGATGGTGCCGCGGCCGGTCTCGTAGGCCTCCCGGATGCCGGCCCGGCCGCAGATGCGGGCGCCGGTGGGAAAATCCGGCCCGGGTAGGTGCTCCATCAGCTCGCTCACCGTCAGGTTGGGATCGTCGATGAGGGCGATGAGGGCGTTCATCACCTCGGTGAGGTTATGGGGCGGAATATTGGTGGCCATACCCACGGCGATACCGGAGGAACCGTTGATGAGCAGGTTCGGTATCTTGGTGGGAAAGACCAGGGGCTCGCGCAAGGAGTTGTCATAGTTGGGGACGAAGTCCACCGTCTCCTTGTCGAGATCGGCGATGACCTCCTGCACCAGCTTGGTCATGCGGGCCTCGGTGTACCGCATGGCCGCCGGCGAATCGCCATCGATGGAGCCGAAGTTGCCCTGGCCGTCCACCAGGGGATAGCGCATGGAGAAATCCTGAGCCATGCGCACCAGGGTATCGTAGGCGGCCGAATCGCCGTGCGGGTGGTACTTACCGATGACGTCACCGACGATACGGGCTGATTTCAGGTACGGTCGGTTGTAGAAGTTGTTCAGTTCGCGCATGGCGAACAGGGTGCGCCGGTGGACCGGTTTGAGTCCGTCGCGCACGTCGGGCAGGGCCCGGCCGACGATGACGCTCATGGCGTAATCGAGGTAGGATTTACGTAGCTCCTCTTCTATGGCAACGGTGGGGTAGCGTGGTGTGTCCGTGATCGTCGTTTCCATGTATCGTCGTTTCCTTTGTACCGTTCAGATGTACCAGCTACAGGACTGTCTCTCGTGTCCCCTATCAGTCCGTCGAAAAAGCCATCCCTGGCTTTTTCGACCACGGTTGGCCAAAAC
>CAYRGZ010000208.1:0-3628 GCA_964423785.1 uncultured Desulfobulbia bacterium | reverse complement strand
AGGGAAGTCCCTTCCCGGCGGCCGCCGGTTGGGGTATGATCACGCTTCGCATCGCTAGCAGCTCTCCACCCTACCAGGAGTCATCGTGCCATGCAATACATTGCCGACTTCCACGTCCACTCCCCTCACTCCCGGGCCACCAGCAAGGAAAGCACGCCGGCCGGGCTGGCCGGCTGGGCCCGGATCAAGGGTATCCATCTGGTGGGCACCGGCGACTTCACCCATCCCGCCTGGCGCAAACGGCTCGGAGAGGAACTGGTGGAGGCAGAACCGGGGTTCTTTCGCCTGCGGGGCGACGATCCTCCCCTGCCGCTTGCGACCCGCTGCGAACCGATCCCAGTCCGCTTCGTCCTGACCACGGAAATATCGAGTATCTACAAGAAAGACGGCCGGGTCCGCAAGATCCACAACGTGATCTTCGCCCCGGATCTGGCGGCGGTGGACCGGCTCTGCGGCCGGTTGGCCGCCATCGGCAACATCGAGTCCGACGGCCGGCCCATCCTCGGTCTCGACGCCCGGGACCTGCTCGAAATCGTCCTCGAAACCAATCCGGACGGCTTCCTGGTGCCGGCGCACGTCTGGACGCCGTGGTTCTCCCTTTTTGGCGCCAAGTCCGGCTTCGATAGTATCGAGGACTGCTTCGGAGATCTGACCCCGCACGTCTTCTGCTTCGAAACCGGCCTGTCGTCCGATCCAGCCATGAACCGGCTGGTCTCGGCCCTCGACCGTTTCACCCTCATCTCCAACTCCGACTGCCACTCGCCGGCCAAGCTCGGCCGCGAGGCCAACCTGTTCGAGACGGATTTCGATTTCTTCGCCATGCGGCGCGCCCTCCAGGACCCGACCCGCGGCTTTGCCGGCACCATCGAATTCTACCCCGAGGAGGGCAAGTACCATTACGACGGCCACCGCAAGTGCGATCTCTGCCTGGATCCAGCGGAGAGCCGGCGGCTCGGCGGCCGCTGTCCGGTATGCAACCGGCCGCTCACCATCGGGGTCCACCACCGGGTGCTGGAGCTGGCCGACCGCACGGAACCGGTCTTCCCCGACGGAGATCCCGGTTACCACAGCTTGATCCCGCTGCCGGAGATCATCGGCGAACTTCTGGGCCGCGGCCCGGCCACCAAGGCGGTGACCCAACAGTACAGCCGGCTGATCGCCGCCTTCGGGTCGGAATTCAACATCCTGTTGCGAGCAGCAAAGGAGGACCTCGATGCGGCCCTGCCGCTCCTCGGCGAGGCGGTGGACCGGATGCGGCGGGGCGCCGTCCACAAGCGGCCGGGGTACGACGGCGTCTTCGGAGAGATCCACTTATTCGCCGCCGGCGAGCTGGATCGGCTGCGCGGTCAGCAAAGCCTGTTCGGTCCGCCGCCGGCGCCACCAAAACGGGCGCGTGTGGAGGAGACCGGCGCCGGCCGACCTGGCAAGGAAAGACAGGCGCGCCGCTCGCCGGACAAGGGCACGCAAGCCGCCGCCGAGTCGTCTCCCGGTACGCAACAAAGCAACCCGGCCCAGTTGCAGGCGATCACCAGCCCACACCGGTACATCCTGGTGACCGCCGGCCCGGGCACCGGCAAGACCTACACCCTGGTACAACGTATCGCACGGCTCCTCACCGATGACCCCACGGTGGCCGCCGCCACCGTGGTCATCACCTTCACCAACAAGGCGGCGGACGAGGTGCGCCAGCGGCTCAGCGAAGCGGGAGTGCCCGGCGCCGAAACGGTCTTCGTCGGCACCTTCCACCGCTTCTGCCTCGACTGGTTCCGCAAGACGGAGGAGGCAACCGTGGCTGGACCGGAGGAACGCACCCTCATCCTCCAACATCTTGCGGCCGGCGGCCTTGCCATCGACCGGGCTTCCTTCGAAGAGGACCTGCACCGCTACTACGACGAGTGGGGGGCCGGCCGTGATCCCCAACCCACCGCCGTGGTGCAGCGCTATCTCGATGAACTCGCCCGGCGCGGTCTCGTCGATCTCGACGGGGTGGTCCCCCGTTTCGTGCAACACTGCCGCTGCAACGCCAGTCTGGCCGCCGCGGTCAACAGCGCCGTCCGCCATCTCTTCGTCGATGAATTTCAGGATCTCAACCGTAGCCAGTACGAACTCGTGCTGTTGCTCGCCGAGCATGCATCCGTCTTTGCCATCGGCGATCCCGACCAGGCGATCTACGGTTTCCGTGGCGCCGATCTCGAGCACTTCTTCGATTTCGGCCGCCGCACCATCGCCGGCCAGCCGGTGGAACAGCTCACCCTGACTGACAATTACCGATCGGCTCCTCCAATCCTTGCGGCCGCCGGCGCGGTCATCGCCCACAACCGACAGCGTGCCTCCCAGCAACCGGTGGCGGTCCGCCATCCGGCCGCCCACCTGGAGTATCACCGGACACCGTCCGCCCGGGCCGAGGCGCAAGGGATCGTGGAACGCATCGAGGGCCTTGCCGGCGGCATCAGTCATTTCTCCATCGACTCCGGCCGGGCCAACCGCTTCGAAACCGAACTCGGATTTGGCGACATCGCCGTGCTCTGCCGCCTGCGGGCCCAGGCGGAACCGGTGATCGCGGCCCTGCGGGAGCGCGGCATCCCGGTCCAGGTGGTCGGCGACCGCCCCTTCTGGGCCACCGCCGCCCTCGCCCCCCTCTACTACCGGCTCCTGGCGATGGCGGACATCGCCTCAGCAGCGGAAGCCATCCGGTTGTGCACCACGGTGGACGGCATCGGCGCGGCAACCCGACGACACCTCGAACAACTCGTGCTCGACAACCCCGGCACCGCCGTGGTGCACCTGCTCGACCGGCTGGCCGCACCGGCCCGCACCACCCTCGAGGACGCCTTTGCAGAACTCGATGACCTACGCGAGCAACTGGCCGGTCGACCCGTAGAAGAAATTGTCACAAAACTCGCCCACGACTGCGGCATCGCGGAGGAAGACAGTCGCCGGTTGACGCAACTCGCCGCCCCCTTCGGTACCGACCTGGCCGGCTTTGCCGGGTATCTCAAACGCAACTACGAGGCCGTGGAACACGATCCCCGCCTGGAAGGGGTCGCTGTCATGACCATCCACGCCGCCAAGGGGCTTGAGTTTGCCGCCGTCTTCGTGCTCGGCCTCGAAGAAGGGCTCTTTCCGTATCTCGATCGGGAGCCGTGCGATATCGAAGAAGAGCGGCGTCTCTTCTACGTCGCCCTCACCCGGGCCGAGCGTTGCCTCTTTTTGTCGAGCGCCGAGCGGCGCACCATCCACGGCACGGTCCGGACACTCGCTCCATCGCGGTTCCTGGCCGAACTGCCGGCCGGATCGGTAGAGCACACGACCACCCGCCGCCGACCGGCAAAAAGACGCGCCCAGCAGCTGTCTTTATTTTGATGGAATCGCGCGAGCGCGCTTCCATCGAGTTCACGTTTTGTAACCCGTTGAATTATCGTGCCAGACCTGGGCCGACAACGACTTTTTACGAGATTATCTTATTTTGAACACGGATTGTTGACGCCGGCATCATTCATCCCTACAATCGAAGAGAGAGCGTACCGGCCCGCGATGGTCGCGATCGGACGTTTTGATGGGATCGCAAAACGTGCGATCGGTCATTCGCTGCGCTCACCACCTCCATCGAGTTCACGCTTTGTAACTC
>CAYRGZ010000207.1:0-3651 GCA_964423785.1 uncultured Desulfobulbia bacterium | reverse complement strand
AAAAACGCCGCCCACGAGGCGGCGTTACGAGAGACGGTAGGGAGGATGGCGGAAAGGAGGAAATGGCTGGGGGACAGGGATTCGAACCCCGATAAGCAGAGTCAGAGTCTGCTGTCCTGCCATTAGACGATCCCCCAGCGCGTGGACGCCATAACAATAGAAACCAGCGTCCGGGATGTCAAGGAAAATGTACCGGACCCGCAAAAAGTCGCAGTCGGTCTAGGTCTGACACGGTAATTCAACCAAATCACGAAGCGTGAACTCGATGAAATCGCACTTTTTGCGATTTCATCAAAATGTGGGGTCAACCGATGACGAGGCCGGCGTAGCCCACCACCTGGGTGGTATCGCCGGAGGTGTCGCCGGAGTCGGTGTAGCGTATCAGTTCGGCCTCTTTGGCCCCGAGCCCGCGGGCGGCGAAGAGGGCGATGGTCGCTGGGATGAATCCGCACATGGTGATCCGGTTGGAGAGTACCGTCTGGTAGAGTCCCTCGGGATCGATAGCCAGGATGCGGTCGATGGCCAGTCGGTCCTTGGCCGTGGCGTTGGCCCGGGATTCGTAGTGGCTCATGTCCGAGCTGGCCACGATGAGCACGTCGGATCCGTGGGATTTGATGGCCGCGGCGATGGCCGTGCCGATGGTCTCGCAGTCGGCGAGGGACAGGGAGCCGAGAAGCAAGGGGACGATCCTGACACCGGGGTTGCGGTACATGAGGAAGGGAACCTGGACCTCGAGGGAGTGTTCGAACCGGTGCGCCTCGCTGTCATCGGTGAGAAGCGAGGTTTGGGTGAGCAGCGAGCGGGCGAAGTCGGTATCGATGGACACGGTGCCCAGCGGCAGCCGCCAGGAGCCCTCGGTCATCAGAGCCGCCGGAGCGCCCCGGCCGTGGTGGCTGGGCCCCATGATCAGCACGGTTTCCGGGATGCGCACCGCTGCCAGGGTTTCGCCGGCCACAGCACCGGAATAGATGTAGCCGGCATGGGGCGAGATGACCGCAACCGCCCGTTTTCCTTCTCCCGTGGTCGGGGGGATGCAGCGGGCCAGTTCCCGGCGCAGGCTGGCCTCGTCGGCGGGGTAGAAATGACCGGCAACGGCGGCTTGGCGTTCCATGACGCACCTCCCGGTTGCGTTTGATTATGAAAGTCCTTGGCAACGCCTTCGGCCCGCAGGGCTTTCGTATTTCGTTGTCCCCATTGCATCTGGGCATGGGAACTATGGGACGCTACCTGGCGATCTCCCAGCTCGTGCCTTCGGGACCGTCCTTGAGTTCGATGCCCCGGGCCAGGAGTTCGTCCCGGATGGCGTCGGCCCGGGCCCAGTCCCGCTCCTTGCGGGCCGCGGCCCGCTGGGCGATCTTCTCCTCGATCTCGGCCACGGTGATATCCAGGGCGGCGAGATGTTTTTCCCTCCGGCGGGCCAGGTAGGCGGCCGGTTCCTCGGTGAGCAGGCCGAGGATATTGGCGAGCTCCGTGAGTTTGCGGGCCCGGTCGCGCAAAAAGCCGACGTCGTCGCTACTCACCTTGCGGCCGAGGTTTTGGCGCACCCGGTTCATGGTCTTCATGGCATCGAAGAGCACCCCGAGCCCCTGGGCGGTATTGAAGTCGTTGTCCATCGCCGCGTGGAACCGGTCTTCCAGGGCGGCCAGGTGCTCCCGGTCGGCGTCGGGGATGGCGGAGGGACGGCCGGCCTTGCCCTTCGGCAGGGCGTCGATGGCGGCGACGCACTGGTAGAGCCGTTCGAGGCCGTGTTCCGCGTCCTGCATCGCCGTTTCACTGAAGTCGAGCGGCTTGCGGTAATGGGTGGTGAAGACGAAGTAGCGCAGCACCTCGGGCTCGTAGTGATCGAGCACGTCGCGGATGGTCAGGAAGTTGCCGAGCGACTTCGACATCTTTTCGTCCTTGATGGTCACGAACCCGTGGTGGATCCAGACCTGGACGAAGGAGGCGCCGGTGGCCCCGACGCTCTGGGCGATTTCGTTTTCGTGGTGCGGAAAGATGAGGTCCTTGCCGCCGCCGTGGATGTCGAAGCTGTCGCCGAGCAGCTTGCGGCTCATGGCCGAGCACTCGATGTGCCAGCCCGGCCGGCCCGGTCCCCAGGGGCTGTCCCAGGTGGGCTCGCCGGGTTTGCTGCCTTTCCAGAGCACGAAGTCGAGCGGGTTGCGCTTCAGCTCGTTGACCGCCACCCGGGCGCCGGCCTGCATATCTTCTAAAGAGCGGCGGGACAGCGCGCCGTAGTCCTTGAATTTTTCCACCGAATAATATACATCGTTGCCTGCCTGGTAGGCGTACCCCCGATCGATGAGGGTCTGGACCATGTCGATGATCTCGGGGATGTGGTCGGTGGCGCGCGGTTCCATGTCGGCGGGAAGCACCCCGAGCCGGTCCATGTCTTCGTGGAAGGCGCGGATGAAACGTTCGGCCAGTTCCTCGCAGGTGGTGCCCTGCTCCCGGGCCCGGTTGATGATCTTGTCGTCGATGTCCGTGAAGTTGCGGACATAGGTCACCCGGTAGCCCCGGTGCCGCAGGTAGCGGACGATCATGTCGAAGACCAGGGCCGAACGGGCGTGACCGATGTGGCAGTAATCGTAGGCGGTGATGCCGCAGACGTAGATCTTGACGTGGCCCGGCTCCAGGGGCTGGAGGGGGACTTTGTCGTTGGTCTTGGTGTCGAATACTGTTATGGTCATGAGCCTCTCGATGGCAAAATGCGCGTCCTGAATTGATCGGTTGTTCCGTCATAATAGCTGTTCCGGCGGGGCATGGCAAGCCTCGTGGCGGACGAGCGTAATAGTGAGGAAAACCAATGGATGATGGTGCGAAAGATCTCGGTAGCCGGCGTCTGAACAACGGCATCACGGTGACGATCACCGACGAATCCCGCCGGCTGGCCGGCGACCGCTGGTACGTGCGGCTCGTCTTTCGGATCCGGTTGGCCGACGACGTGGCCCGGAGCTGCCTGGAACGGCTCGACCCGGCGCGGGCGGCCACGGACGATTTGCCGGTATGGGAGCGGCTCATCGTGCGTGAGCGCCACTTCGTGGACGAGGGCGAGGTGGCGGAGCTGCGCCAGGAGATGATCGATGGTTTCGAGCGTTCCATCCTGCCCTATCTGTGTTCACCACGGGGGCCGGAGCGGCTGGTGGCCGAGCGGCTCCGGTCGTGGCGGCCGCCGGCGGCCGCCACGACCGACAATCCGTACGGCGCCCTGGACGAAGACGACGGCCCGGCGGATTTCAGCTTTTTGTTTAGCGATCGGCCGGCCGAGGGGGGAGGGCAATGAACGCTTGACAAACGGTCGTGATGGCATAATACTCCGTCGCTGTCAACGACAGCTTTGGCTACCGACCGTGAACCGACGGAATCGTGACTTCTTACGAGCCCGTCAAACCTGACAGCCTCGTAACAAGTCTCTGTCGGTGCAGGTCTGACACGATAATTCAACGAGTTACAAAACGCGAACTCGATGGAAGCGCACTTTTTGCGATTCCGCCAAACCGGATGGACCCGTAAAAACTCGCAGTCGGCCCAGGCCTGACACGATAATTCAACGAGTTACACACCATGAACCTGATGGAATCGTATTTTTTACGATTCCATCAAACCTGGATTTGCACACGATGAAAAAGGTACTGATCAGCGACAATCTGGCGC
>CAYRGZ010000206.1:0-3659 GCA_964423785.1 uncultured Desulfobulbia bacterium | reverse complement strand
CTGATCGACGAGGGCAGGGTAACGTTCCGCCGCCTGAACGCCTTTGATATCATCGGGCTGGAATCGCTCAACTACGATATTTTCATCAACGCCAACATGCTGAGCAAGGTGAACCCGCTCGCCTTGTGCTCGGTATTCGTCTGCCACTTCCCCCACATCGACAAGGACCACTTCTTCCAGGTGGACAAGTACGACTACCTGGTGGCCAACAGCCAGTACACGATCTCATGGACCAAAAAACGATGGGGCCTCCGCCCCACCCATCTCCTCTATCCTCCGGTGGAGATGTACCATCCCGACGCCTCTCCGGACGCCAAGGAAAAAATCATTCTTTCCGTCTCCCGGTTCGAGCCCGCCGGGTCCAAGAAACAGCTCGAACTCATCCAGGCCTTTGCCGATCTCATACGCCAAGCCCCTTCCGACGCCGCGGACTGGCGGCTGGTGCTGGCCGGCGGCAGCATCCCGGACAACAGCTATCTCGCGGCCGTGCGGGACGCGGCCGAAGCGGCCGGCTGTCCCATCGAGATCCATGTCAACAAGGGGTGGGAGGAGATACGCGACCTCTATCGCCGGGCCGCCATTTTCTGGCACGCCTGCGGACTCGACGAAACACGCCCCGAACGGGTGGAGCACTTCGGCATGACCACGGTGGAGGCCATGCAGAACTACTGCGTGCCGGTGGTGATCAACGGCGGCGGCCAGCGAGAGATCGTGGAAGACGGTGTGCAGGGTTTTCTTTTCTCCTCCCTGACCGAGCTGCGGGACAAGACGCTGCGGCTGATTCGTGACGACGGCCTCCGCCGGACCATGGCGGTGAATGCCTACGAACGCAGCCACCGATTCAACAGACAAGCCTTTCTCGCCCAGGTGAAGCAACTCTTCGACGCCATCGAGACCGAACTCTGCGGTGTCGATTGCCTGCCTCCCGCCCCGCAAACGACCAGCGAGCAGGCCCTGGCCCCGGACGAGGAGCACAGCCCGTGATCCAAGTGCTCTTCGACATCTCGGTCCTGGGATTCGGCATGATCTCTCCCCAGGCCCGAACCGGTGTATACCAGGTGGTCGAAAACCTGGCCCGCGGTCTCCTGACCGCACCCGATATCACGGTCTCCTTCTGCGCGCCGGCCACCCTGCTGCATCGACTCCAGGCCCGGCGATGGCTGCGCCAGCAGGGAGAAGAATTCGGCACCGCGGCCGGCTCGCGGGAAAGCGCCTCCCCCCTCCCCCTGGTGCCGCGCTTCCTGGACGCGATATTCACCTGCATCATCGAAAACGGCAGGGCCCGCAGCACGGACGGCTCGCTCCCCAGGAGATGGCAAGATCTGCTCACCGGTGTCAACCGGCTGTCCACGGCCGTTGCGAGCCGCTTCTTTCCCGACCTCCTGCTTGCCAGCGAACGCATAGCCATGGCCGACATCTACCACTCACCCTTTCACCCTTTTCCCGACCATGCCCGGCAGGCGGGGGGGCGCTGCCGGTTCGTGCTCACCGTACACGACCTCATTCCCATCAAGTTTCCAGAATATTTCTCCGGCAAGAACACCAGGGCACTGACAACGACCCTGGCCGCGCTCACCCCGAAAGACTGGGTGCTCTGCGTCTCGGAATCCACCCGCCGGGATCTCCTGGAGTACCGGCCAGACCTTGCGCCGGAGCGAATACTGGTCGCGCACCTGGCGGCCGCTCCCCGTTTCGCTCCCTGCCAGGACGACACCAGGCTGCGGGCGGTCCGCCAGCGTTACGGTATTCCCGATGACGTTCCCTACGTTCTCGGCCTGGGCACCCTGGAGCCACGCAAAAACGTCACAGCGACCACCCGGGCCTTCCTCGCCCTGGTGGAGCAGGAAAAAATCGACGACATGCACCTCGTCCTGGCCGGTCCCCTGGGCTGGCAGTACGAGGAGATCCTTGCGGCTGCCAGGCAATCAGAGGCGGTGCGGCAGAGAATCATCTTCACCGGCTACGTGGACGATACCGACCTGCCGGCCCTCTACAGCGGGGCACTGGCATTCGTCTACCCGTCCCGATACGAGGGGTTCGGCCTGCCGGTGCTGGAGGCCATGGCGTGCGGCGTGCCGGTGATCGCGTCCTCCACCTCATCGCTGCCAGAAGTGGTGGGTGACGCCGGAATCCTGGTGGACCCAGACGATATCGACGGGCTGGCGGAGGCCATGCACCGCCTCTACCAGGACGAAGGCTTCCGAAGCCAGCTTGGAAAACGGGCGCTTCGTCGCGCGGCCCAGTTCAGTTGGGACAAAACGGTACGGCAAACCATCGAGTGCTACCGCAGGGCGCAGAGCGAGAAGTCCGGGTAGCTGAAGTCATGGCGAATCCTCTTTCCCTCCTGAGCGCAACACCGATTCGTACACCTCCAGGGTCTCCCGGGCCGCCCGGTGCCAGGAAAAGCACCGGGCCCGTTCGCGTCCCCGGCGACGCAGCAGGGCGGCCAGCTCCGGCTGCCGCAGCAACCGGCCAACGGCATCGGTCAGGGCCCCGGTATCAGCAGGGTCCACGAGAAGGGCCGCATCGCCAGCCACCTCCGGCAGGCTGGTGGTATTGGAACAGACCACGGGCGTAGCGCACGACATCGCTTCCAGCACCGGCAGGCCGAAGCCCTCGGCAAAGCTGGGGTACACGAACACCTGGGCGCCGCTGTAGAGGGGAGGCAGGTCTTCGTCCGCCACGCGGCCGGGGAAAAGCACGGCCTGCCGGGCCGGCGATCGTTCAAGGGCATGGAAAAAGGAGTCACTCATCCAGCCGCGCCGGCCGACGATCACAAGCCCGTCGGTCAGGCCTTGCCCATGGCATCTCTCGAAGGCCTGGAGTAAACTGGGCAGGTTCTTACGCGGCTCGATGGTACCGACGAAGAGAATATAGCGGCTCGGCAGGCCGTAGCGCCGCCGCACCTCCTGGATGCGATCGTCATCCTGGGGAAGGAAATGCGGGGCAGCGGCCTCGGCGACTACGGTGATCCTGTGCCGCGGAATGCGATAGATCTCCATGAGGGCGTCCCCCGTATACTGGGAAACGGCAATACAGTGGGAAACCCGCCGGCAAAAGAGCCGCATCGCCATCTTCAGGTAGAATCGGTTGGTCCATTTATGGTAGGCTGCCTCCCGAAAAAAGAGGTCGTGCACGGTCATGACCGTGGGGATACGGCGCAACGGCAAGAGCAGGTGTTCGGTGGCGTGATAAAGACGGCCGCCGGGAAGAAGCCGATCCAGGCTCACACCGGTCAGATGAGCCAGCAAAACGAAGACCACCCAGCGCCGGAACCCCACCGGTACGTGACGGAGGGGTACACCATCCAGGCCGGCGGGTAGGGTGATGGGCGGGCTATCGTGGCAGAAGAGGGCAAGTCGGTCCCCGGCCAGGGGAACCAGTTCCCTGGCCAGACTTTCCGCGTATCGTCCGAGGCCGGCACGTTTCTGCACGGCTGCCGAAATATCAAAATAGATCATTGATGACTTCCCGCTTCCTCGACATCCTCCGCTGGATACGCCGCGCACACATGGCGCTCCACACCCGTATCCGCGGTACCCTGGCGCCGGAACCCGAGTTCCAGCACGATGGAGATATCCTCATTTTCGTCCACATCCCCAAAACCGCCGGCACCACGTTCAACGGCATCCTCCGCCACATCTTCGGCGACCGGATGT
>CAYRGZ010000205.1:0-3670 GCA_964423785.1 uncultured Desulfobulbia bacterium | reverse complement strand
ACCTCGATTCAGGGCGTGGCGCGTAACTCGGTGAGCACTGCAGCGAGCCCCTGCCGCCAGTCCGGCGGTTGGATGCCAAGGACCTTTTCTATCTTGCTGCAGTCGAGGACTGACCAGGCCGGCCGGCGGGCCGGGGTCGGGTAGTCGGCGGTGGTGATGGGTTCGAGGACCGGGGCCGGCCGGCCGAGGATGGCGGCTGCCTGGGCAAAGATTTCCTGGGCGAAGCCGAACCAGGTGACTGATGGTGCGCCGGAGAAGTGATAGGTACCCCAGGGCGGTTCCTCGCCGGCGGCACAACGGGCCGCAAGCGTAAGGAGCATGTCGGCGATGGCCGCCGCCGGGGTCGGGCCGCCGTGCTGGTCGTCGACGATGCGCAAGCGCGGTCGCTCGCTTCCGAGTCGCAGCATGGTGGTGACGAAGTTGTGGCCGTGGGCCGCGAACACCCAACTCGTCCGGATGATGCAGTGCCGGTTGGTGATCGCCCGCAGCCGTCGTTCCCCTTCCTCCTTGCTCCGGCCGTACACCCCCAGCGGTGCCACCGGGTCGTCCTCCCGGTAGGGGGTTCGCTTGCTGCCGTCGAAGACGTAGTCCGTGGAGATGTGCAGCAGCGGAATCCCGTGCCGCCGGCAGGCGCGGGCCAGGTTCTCGGGGCCGGCGGCGTTGACCGCAAAGGCCTTGTCCGCTTCCTCTTCCGCCCGGTCCACCGCCGTGTAGGCGGCCCCGTTCACCACGCAGACCGGCTGGACCTCGTCGATGGCCGCCGCCACCGCCGCCGGGTCGGTGATGTCGAGTCCGGCGTGGTCGAAGCCGACCACGGCAAGGCCGTATCGTTCGTGCCGCCGGACGAGTTCCCGCCCCACCTGGCCGGAGGCGCCGGTGACCAGTACCGGCGGTGATGCGTTCCCGGCCGCCATCGCCATCACCCCTCCTCGTACCGGGGCAGCCGCTCCGGCGGGATGGCGGCCAACATCGGTTGGTTCTTGTCCCTATCCGACAGAAGCGGTTCGGCAACCGGCCAGTCGATCCCGATGGCCGGATCCTGCCAGAAGACGCCGCCTTCGTCCTCCGGGTGATAGTAATCCGTGCATTTGTAGGTGAAGTCCGCCACCTCGGAAAGCACGCAGAATCCGTGCGCGAAGCCGGGCGGAATATAGAGTTGGCGGTGGTTTTCGTCCGAGAGCACGGTGCCGAACCAGTGGCCGAAGGTGGGGGAGCCGCGCCGAATGTCCACCGCCACGTCGAAGACCTCCCCCCGCATCACCTGGACCAGTTTGCCCTGGGGGTGGCGGAGTTGGAAGTGCAGGCCGCGCAGGACGCCGCGCCGCGAGCGAGAGTGGTTGTCCTGCACGAAGGTGGCGGTGATGCCGGCGGCCCGGTAGCGCTCCGCCTGGTAGGTCTCCAGGAAGAAGCCGCGCTGGTCTCCGAACACCTGGGGCTCGATGACCACCACGCCGGGGAGGTTGGTGGGGATGACCTTCATGGACTCCCTCCTCACCCCTCACCCCTCACCGGTCCCGTGGCGAGTAGGCCCAGGAGGTACTGGCCGTAGCCGTTTTTGGCCAGGGAGGCGGCCTGCCGTTCGAGATCGTCGTCACTGATCCAACCGAGCCGCCAGGCCACCTCCTCTGGGCAGGCGATCTTGAGCGCCTGGCGGCGTTCCAGGGTCTGGATATAGAGGGCCGCCTCCAGGAGCGATTCGTGGGTACCGGTGTCGAGCCAGGCCATGCCCCGACCCATGATCTCGACCCGCAGTTCGCCGCGGCGTAGGTACGCGAGGTTCACGTCGGTGATCTCCAGCTCGCCGCGGGCCGACGGCCGGATGTTCTTGGCGATCTCCACCACCTGGTTGTCGTAGAAGTAGAGGCCGGTGACTGCAAAGCGGGATCGGGGGCGGGCCGGCTTCTCCTCCAGGCTGATGGCGCGGCCGGACTCGTCGAACTCCACCACGCCGTACCGTTCGGGATCCTTGACCGCGTAGGCGAAAACGGTGGCGCCGTGGGGGTGAGCAGCGATGCGCTGCAGTTGGCGGGAGAGCCCGTGGCCGTGGAAGATGTTGTCGCCGAGGATGAGGGCGCACGGATCGGCGCCGATGAACGATTCGCCGATGAGGAAGGCCTGGGCCAGCCCGTCCGGCGATGGTTGGACCGCGTAGGTCAGGGTTATGCCCCATTGGCGGCCGTCGCCGAGCAGTTTCTCGAACAGCGGCGTGTCGTGCGGGGTGGAGATGACGAGGATATCGCGGATGCCGGCCAGCATCAGGGTAGTGAGGGGGTAGTAGATCATCGGCTTGTCGTAGACCGGCATGAGCTGCTTGGAGACGGCAAGCGTCACCGGATGCAGCCGGGTGCCCGAGCCGCCGGCCAGGATGATGCCCTTGCGATGTATGCTCGTCGTGTCGGTGGTCATGGCAGAAAGGGAGAGAATGATCGGTGGTGGTCAGGCTGTCGTCGTCGGTTTGCCGAGTCGTTCGCCGTCGTAGCGTTCGTTGCGCAGTTTCTCCCACCACCAACGGTTGTCCAGGTACCACTGGACCGTCTTGCGGATGCCGCTGGTAAAGCTTTCCTGGGGGCGCCAGTCCAGCTCGCGTTCGATTTTGGAGGCGTCGATGGCGTAGCGTAGGTCATGGCCCGGCCGGTCGGCCACGAAGGTGATCAGCCGGTCGTACGGCCGTCCGTCCGGCGCCGGGGCCAGCTCGTCGAGGATGGCGCAGAGGGTGGTGACCACTTCCAGGTTGGTCTTTTCGTTGTGACCGCCGACGTTGTACGTTTCGCCCGGCCGGCCGTGCTCGAGCACGGTCAAGAGCGCCTGGACGTGGTCGTCCACGTAGAGCCAGTCGCGGACGTTGTTCCCGCGACCGTACACAGGCAGAGGCCGGCCCTCCAAGGCGTTCGTGATCATGAGGGGGATGAGCTTTTCCGGAAACTGGTACGGCCCGTAGTTGTTGGAGCAGTTGGTGAGCAGGATCGGCAGGCCGTATGTGTGATGCCAGGCCCGCACCAGGTGGTCGGCGGCCGCCTTGGAAGCCGAGTAGGGCGAGTTGGGTCGGTAGGGAGTTTCCTCGGTGAAGAGGCCTTCAGGGCCAAGGGAACCGAATACTTCGTCGGTGGAGACGTGCAGAAACCGGAAGCGATTTCGGTCGGTATCGGTCAACGTTTGCCAGTAGTCGCGGGCCGCCTCCAGCAAGGTGGCGGTGCCGACGACGTTGGTCTGGATAAAGGCGGCCGGTCCGTCGATGGACCGGTCGACGTGCGATTCTGCGGCCAGGTGGAGAATGGCCCGCGGCCGGTAGCGCTGAAAGAGGGCGGTTATGGTCGGGCCGTCGCAGATGTCGACCTGTTCGAAATGGTACCGATCGCTTGAGGCTACCGGCGCCACGCTGTCGAGATTGCCGGCATAGGTGAGCTTGTCGATGTTCACCACCCGGCTTTCGGTATGGGCGACAAGATGGCGCACGACAGCCGAGCCGATGAACCCCGCGCCGCCGGTGACGAAGATGGTGTCTGTGAGGGGCATGGTGTGGTGCAATAGGACAAAACGCCGCCCGGCCGGGCGGCGTTTTGAAATGCCATTGTAATGAGGGGCGCGGAAGCGCTTATTAATGACTGTGCGCGTGCGCCGTCGTGGTGTCGTCGGTGGAGGCGGCGACGGCGGCGATGCCGGCCACGGCCGC
>CAYRGZ010000204.1:0-3674 GCA_964423785.1 uncultured Desulfobulbia bacterium | reverse complement strand
ATCCTCCTCGACCGGATGAACCGAGTTTTGATGGCTACGTGTGGGTAAAACCGTCAACTGGGTAGGAAAGGAGGTGAAGGGAATCTTGTGAGAAGAGGAGTGGTTGCTGGAAAAGTGCTTCAAGCGTCTCGAGGTATCGTGTCTTCGCAAAGAGAGAAGGAGGTCATTATGCGAAAGCAATGGAAAACAGCGTTACTGGTATCGGCCTTGGCGGGCCTGGTCGCAACTCCCGCCCTTGCCACCACTAAGCAGTCGATGAACACGCAGGACCCAAAGGTCAAGGAAATCAACGTCAAGTGTATCAACTGCCATCTGAAGGAAAACAACTCCCTCGTGCAGCAGTGGAAACATTCCCCCCATGCCGCGGCCCGCGACGGCCAGGTTGGTTGTTACAACTGCCACGCGGCCCTCAAGGGCGATCCTCTCGGTTATGAGCATGAAGGGGCCTTTATCAAGACCATCCAGTCGCCCCGGGACTGTGGCTACTGCCACGAACGGGAAACCAAGGAGATGCAGAACTCCCACCACGCCACCGCCGGCCAGATCATGGCCTCGCTCGACAACGTCCTCGGCGAGGTGATCTGTTCCATGGAAGACAAGGCCGATGCGGCCAACGGCTGCTGGCAGTGTCACGGATCCATCATCACGGTCCTCAAAGACAAGGATGGCAAACCACTCAAGAACGAGGCCAAGGCGGTGATGTTCGATCCCATGACCTATCCCAACTCCGGTATCGGCCGTCTCAATCCTGACGGGACCAAGGGGTCCTGTAACGCCTGCCACTCCAAGCATTCCTTCCGGGCGTCGGTGGCCCGCCAGCCCGAGAACTGCGGCAAGTGCCATCTCGGCCCCGACCATCCGCAGATCGAGATCTACCAGGAATCCAAGCATGGTATCGCCTACTATGCGGCGGCCCGGACGCCGGGGATGAACTCCATGAACATCTACAAGAGCGGTTCCTGGATCCTGGGCAAGGACTACTATACCGCCCCCACCTGCGCCACCTGTCACATGGGCTCCTACGTCAAGTCCGACGGCTCGGTCGCTCCGAATACCCATAACGTCGGCGACCGCATCTCCTGGACCCTGCGGCCCAAAATTTCGGTCAAGCTGAACCGGGTGGTCTTCGCCGACGGAACGGTCACCGATATTCCGGGCGAGATTCCGCCGCAGCCGGGCCAGAGTATCAAGTACAAGGAGTTCAAGCTGGTCAACGGCAAGTGGAAGAAGGTGCCGGTGGAAAAGATGGCGGTCGAGGTCATCACCTGGGAGGACCGGCGCAATAACATGATGCAGGTCTGCAAGCAGTGCCACGGCAAGCAGAAGGTGGAGAACTTCTACAAGCAGTTTGACGCCCTGGTGGTCACCTATAACGAGAAGTTCGCCAAACCGGCCAAGAAGCTGTACGGCATGGCCAAAAAGGATGGCCTGGTGCACGGTTCCACCTTCCACACAGATCTTGGCTGGTACTGGTGGGAGCTCTGGCATCATCAGGGGCGTCGCGCCCGGCACGGCGCCGCCATGAGCGGTCCGGACTACACTCACTGGCACGGTATGTACGACGTGGCCGAGGTCTTCTACTTCAAGTTCATCCCCGAGCTGATGCGTCTTGCCGAAGAGCACGGCATGCTCGACAAGTACAAGAAGGCGGTGGACGATATCCTGTCGCGGCCCGAACACCAATGGTACCAGAAGGGCTTTGCCTCCGACGTCTTGAAGGCGATCAAGGAGGAACAGGCTGAGCGGTACAAGCAATGACGGGGTTGCCGCGCCCTTCATCGACGGGGTGAGAAGTATAGCCCGGGCCGCTCGGCGGTCCGGGCTTTTTGCGCCATGTTGCGAAGATTTCCGAAAGGGGAGCGTTATGAATGCAAAACGGTTTTCGAGGGGGACGGGCTGGTCCCTGGGAGTGATCGTGTGGGCACTGTTGGCCGTCGCAATGGCGGGCCGGCCCGCCATTGCCGGGGCTGGCCAGGAAAAAACGGTCGCCGAGCGCGTGGCGGCGCTGGAACTCGGGATGCATGGGTACGTTCTGGGACGGGAACTGACCACGGCGCAGTGGAAAACGGCGCAAGACAATCAGGTCGACGACGCGTTTCCGGGCACCATCAAGTTCCGGGCCGATGATCTCGTGGTGGTGGCCGACCAGGATTCACATCGCGTCCTGGCCATGTACCAGCGTCGCGACGAGGCCGATCGCCGGCAACTCCGGCGGATGATCGCCCTGTTGATGGATCGGTTCGGCGAACCGACCACCATGGCCCACGACCGGATGGTCTATTGGGCCTATGACGATACCGGCAAGATTTCCGAGGAGCGGTTCAACGAGGCCCGCAAGGACGGCAAGATCGAGGTGCTCGCCACGGTCAAGTTCCAGAGCGATATGGAGATTGTCGGTCTGTCCAACCAGGAGGACTCTGGCAAGGAAGAGAAGGGAACCATCTACTTTATCATTTCGTCAACCCCGCTTTCCAGCCGGTTTCTGAACCGATAACCCGATAGCCGGAGGGAGTCTGTTTGCGTCGTTGCTGGTCTCGTCTTGTGTTTGCCGTCAGCCCGCATCGTCGTAAGTTGTTGCAAATGCCGCCCCGGTAGATCAGCCGATCTCCGCTTGAATCCTGATGATTTCCTAGAAGCTACAGCGCAAAAACGTTCATGATGAGTTCCAGACACAATGACGCAATATATACCGTTTTCAACCGGACCATTACTTTGGTCGTCGTAGGTTGGTGCGTTCTCGTCGCAGCCTCCCTATGGTGGAACATCGAAATGTCACAGCGTCAGACGAGGCAGACCGCCCTGTGGGTGGCGGAAGCCTACGCTAACAAGGACCTGGCCTTCCGCCATTGGGGAGCGCGTCACGGCGGCGTTTATGTGCCGGCCTCCAGGGAGAGTCCTCCCAATCCTTATCTTTCCCATGTTCCGGAACGGGATATCGTCACCCCGTCGGGAAAGAAGCTCACCCTGATGAACCCGGCTTACATGCTCCGGCAAACGATGGCCACCTTTTCCGAGCTCTCCGGCGTCAACGGCCACCTCACCAGCCTCCGGCCCCTCAATTCCATCAATGCCCCCGATGCCTGGGAAAAGGAGGGGCTGCTGCACATGGAAGATGGCAAGGTTGAGGATGCCAGCGCCTTCGTTGAAGAAGGCGGTCAGCCGTATCTGCGTTTCATGCGGCCTCTCTTAACCGAGAGGCCGTGTCTCAAATGCCATGCCATCCAGGGTTACAAGGAGGGAGACATCCGCGGTGCCATGTCCTTCCGCCTGCCCATGACACCGTATATCGTGCAGGAACACCGTACCGACACGATCATCGTTATCACCCACCTGGTCATCTGGGTAGCAGGACTGCTCGGCATCGGCGCAGGAGCAGGCCGGATTCGCAACCATATCAGCCGGCACCTGGAAATGGAGAAGGACATCAGGCAGCGGCATGAATTCACCAGAACCATCATCGAATCTCTGACCGAGCCCCTCTATGTTTTCGACGCCCGCACCTACAAGATCCTCATGGCCAACGAGGCGGCCCTCCAGGGCCGTGACCCGTCCGCTCTCACCTGCTATTCCTTGGCGCACCAGCGCACCTCTCCCTGCGACGGCAAGGAACATCCCTGCCCATTACAACTCGTGCAAAAGGAAAAACGGGCGGTCACGGTGGAACACGTTCATTT
>CAYRGZ010000203.1:0-3683 GCA_964423785.1 uncultured Desulfobulbia bacterium | reverse complement strand
CATCAATCCATGAGAGGCTTGCGGTTTACGGTTTACGGTTTACGGTTGGTGGAGTAGATTTGCCCCAACCGTAAACCGTCCCTTGCCGACCGTCAACCGTAAACCGCAAGCCGGCGTCCTGGCCGGGGGAGGAGGCAGCAATGGCCGCAAGAACATTCGTAGTATGGCTTGGAGTTCTGTTGTGTTGCTGGCCGGCGTTGGCCGGCCGTTACGCCGTTGCCGCCGAACAGCGTGATGCTGTGCGCATCGAGGCTGACCGCATGGAGACCGACCAGAAGGCCCGCACCGTGTATTTTTCCGGCAATGTCATCGCCCGCCAGGGTGACCTGCGCATCCAGGCAGATGACATGCAGGTCTTCTACAAGATGAAAGACGAGGGAGACGCGGCCGAAGACCAGGCCATCGACCGCCTGGTGGCCCGAGGGCACGTCACCGTCGCCAAGAAGGACTGGACCGCCTCGGGAAATGCCCTCGAATATTTTTCCGGCCGCCGGCTCGCCATCCTGACCGGTGACGCCCGGGCCTGGCAGGGCGGCAACATGGTCAGCGGCCAGCGAATCGAGCTCTACCTCGACGAGGGCCGCACGGTGGTGGAAAAGGATAAGGGCAGCAGCGAGCGGGTGAAGGCCTTTTTTTATCCAGAGGAAAAAAGTAGACGGCAGACGGAAGAAGACGGGAAGCCGGAGCCGGCGGAGGCGCCACGCCATGAGTAAAGCGGCGCGGCTCGAAGCCCGGGATCTCGTCAAGGTCTACCGCGGCCGCAAGGTAGTGGACGGGGTGAGCCTTGAGGTAGTCACCGGCACCGTGGTTGGCATGTTGGGGCCCAACGGCGCCGGCAAGACCACCTCGTTCTACGCCATCGCCGGCTTCATCCGGCCCGACGGCGGCCGGGTGCTCCTGAACGGCGAGGATATCACCGATCTTCCCATCCACCACCGGGCCCGGCGCGGCATCGCCTACCTGGCCCAGGATCCGTCGGTTTTTCGGTCGCTCACCGTCGAGGAAAATGTCCGCATCGTTCTTGAACCCTTGGGGCTGCCGAAACGGACCATCCGCGAGCGGATCGCCCGATTGCTCGCCGACTTCAGGATAGAACACCTGGCCGGCAGTCTCGGCCGCTCCCTGTCTGGCGGCGAGCGCCGCCGGGTGGAGATCATGCGTACCCTGGCCCTCGAGCCCCGCTTCATCCTGCTCGACGAGCCTTTTGCCGGCATCGACCCGCTGGCCGTGGCCGACTTGCAGGAGATCATCGCCGATCTGCGCAAGCAGGGGCTCGGGATACTCATTTCCGACCACAACGTCCGCGAGACCCTCACCGTCTGCGATCATGCCTACATCGTCAACCAGGGACGGATTCTCGCCGACGGTGATCCCGAGACCATCGTCGCCGATCCGCGGGTGCGGCGGTTCTACCTGGGCGAAAAATTCACGATGTAGTTGGCGAAGGGGCGCGCGGCTTGCTATACTGAGAGAGGTTCTCGGCCGGCGCTTGCCGGCGGCTTGGCGACAACGTCGTACGCGGTCACAGGGCACCCCATCTGCGGCGTCATCGGCCCGCTTGCGTAGCTCCCAGTACGCGGCGCGGGCCTCTTCCTGGCATCTGGGGCACCCTGTGGCCGCGTACCCAGCATCATCCGATACGACTACGACTTTCGGCATCTGCCGAGGCACCCCGTGATCGGTTACACAACGTCCATCTGAACGATACATGGCCCTGGAACTCCGACAACAGATCAAGCTCACCCAGCAGCTGGTGATGACGCCGCAGCTGCAGCAGGCCATCAAGCTGCTGCAGCTGTCGCGCCTCGAATTGGCCGAGACGCTGCAGCAGGAGATGGAGCAGAATCCGGTCCTGGAGGAGGCGCCCGAGGAGGACATCCCCGGTGCCGGCGACGAGGGTGAGCAGGAGCGGGACCCGGAGACGACCCCGGCGGTCTCCATGGAGGAGGGCGGCGCCGAGTCCACCATGCAGGAGATCGATTGGGCCGATTACGCCAACGAGTACGAATATCTGCCCTCCACCCGGCCGGGGGACGATTCCGAGTTCCCCTCCCGGCTCAATATTCTCACCCGTAAGCCCGACCTCGCTTCTCATCTCCAGTGGCAGCTCAGCCTTTCCGACCTGAGCGACGAGGAGAAGGAGATCGGTGAGTTCATCATCGGCAACCTCAACAAGGACGGCTTCCTCGATGTGGATGTGGCGGAAATTGCGGCCTCTACCGGTTGCAGCGAGGAGACGGCCGGCCGCCTCGTCCGGGTGGTCCAGGAGATGGACCCCGCCGGCATCGGGGCGCGGGATGTCCAGGAATGTCTGCTTTTGCAGCTGGAACGACTGGGGTTGGGTGATTCGCTTGCCGCCACCATCGTTCGTGACCATCTCCATCTCCTCGAACGCAGGAACTATACGGCCATCGTCCGGGCGACCAAGGCATCGCGGCGTGACGTCCAGGCGGCCATCGAGGTGATCACCGGTCTCGATCCCCATCCGGGCCGCCAGTATTCCGACGAGGAACCGCATTACATCGTTCCCGACGTCTACGTCCACAAAGTGGACGACGAGTACGTCATCCTGCTCAACGAAGACGGTTTGCCTCGGCTGCGGATCAGCGCCTATTACCGTAAGATCCTCCAGGAGCGGGACCAGGCCGATGCCTCCACCCGGGAGTACATCACCGAGAAACTGCGGTCGGCCCAGTGGCTGATCAAGTCCATCCACCAGCGGCAGCGGACCATCTATCGGGTGGTGGAGTCCATCGTCAAGTTTCAAAAGCCTTTTTTCGAGCACGGCATCGCCCACCTGCGCCCCCTGGTGCTGCGCGACATCGCCGAGGACATCGGCATGCACGAGTCCACCATCAGCCGGGTGACCAGCAACAAGTACGTCCATACCCCGCAAGGGACCTTCGAGTTGAAATTTTTCTTCAACTCGGCCATCGAGCGCCGGGACGGCGGCGAGGCCCTGTCGTCGCTCAGCATCAAGGAGCGCATCCGCCGAATCATCCAGGAGGAGGACCCGGCCAAACCCTTGAGCGACAGCGCCATCGCCGCCATCTTCAACCGTGAGAACATCAAGCTCGCCCGGCGGACGGTGGCCAAGTACCGGGAACAGATGGGAATCCTTCCCTCCAAGCTGCGCAAGAAACCCAAGCTGCAGTAACGGCCATGCCCGCAACGGCGGGCACAACAAAGCATGAAAATCGCCGTACCCCCCGGCGGCCGCCGTGCGGCTTTCATAGAAACCGTGTCACCGGCCCCGCAATCCGCCGGACGTCCCTGGCGTTGCCGGTTTTGGGGAACGTGACCGCAAGGCTTGTACGAAAAATGGAACTCGTGGCCCGCCACCGCATCATCGCCGCTCTCGAGGCGGAGAGCAAGAGGGACGTTCTGGCTGAATTCGCCCGGGCCGCGGCCGCCGACCTGGGGGTGGCGGCCGATACCGTGCTCGACGCCCTGCTCGCCCGTGAGCAGCTGGGCACCACCGGGATCGGCGGCGGCATCGCCATCCCGCATGCCAAGGTGCCGAATCTCGAGGAGATCGTCGTCTTTTTCGGCCGCAGCCCGCGGGGGATCTCCTTCGACGCGGTGGACAACCGGGCGGTGCATCTCTTTTTCGTCCTCCTGGCGCCCGAGGATCCCGGGGTCCCCTATCTCGCCACCCTGGCTCGCCTCTCCCGCCTCCTCCA
>CAYRGZ010000202.1:0-3696 GCA_964423785.1 uncultured Desulfobulbia bacterium | reverse complement strand
TACCACGGGTGGCATCTCAGCCACCAGGATCGCCAGAGCTTCGCCTGGCGCACAAGTGGTCACGGGGTTGCCTCTGTATGCCGAAGTCGCGACCTTGCAGACCGGGTATCAGGTTACAGGGTACCTCAGATGCAAGGAAGAGGTACGCGCCGCGTACTTGGAGCTACGCAAGCGTGCCGATGACGCCGCAGGTGGGGTGCCCTATGACCTGATACGCAGATCCCGCCTCACGGAGGCCTTGAATCCGTGACGAAATGTGAGCGAATCGTCAACTTTTCCTAGCGGAATTCGGCGGCACGTCCATGTGCCGCACACAGCCCGTTTTTCAACGGGCTGCCAACGCTCACCACGACTTCACGGGAACAAAAAAAGGGGATCGCCCTTGCGGGTGATCCCCTTTTTTGCGTCAGGGATTGTCGGAACCTGGGAGATTACTCCTTCTCCTCGTCCTGAACACGGTCCGTGGCGGCGTACATGGTGGACGAGCCGCTGGACCAGTACTTGAGCTTGCCCTCCCGGACCAGCTCATTGGCCGCATTCTTGATCTCACGGGGCTTTGCGTCCGCAATCTTCTTCTGCATGTCCTTGAGATAGAGCTGCGGCTTGGAGGACGTCTGGCAGAGCTCCAGGATTTTGGCCTTCAGTTCTTCTTTATCAGCCATGATGATTCTCCCTGGTGGATGGTTTACTTGATGTGGCTCGTGTACTTGAACTGGGTGGTGGTCCGCCAGGTGTCGTAGGCCAGACGGTAGTCATCGATGCTCTTCGCGGTGAACGGAATGTTGCACTTCTCGAAGAACTTCTCCCAGCCGATCCGCTCGGCCCACTCGCCAAGCCGCTCGTACTTCCGGGCATCCTTGGCATAGGCCTCGAGGATGTTCTTGATGGCATCGACCACCTCGGGCCAACGCGGCGGATTGTTCGGCAGGAACGGGATCACCAGCTTGGAGAACTTGGGCGCGCTCCGCGAGTTGGAGATCTTGCCACCGACGAGGATGGCGATGCCGTCACCCTCGGGGTCGGCCAGCGGCATGGCCGGACACATGGTGTAGCAGTTGCCGCAGAACATACACCGGTCCTCGTTGACGGTCACCGACTTGATCTCCTTGCCGTCCGAGGTGGTGGCCTTGGTCGGCTTGACCGCACCGAGCGGACAGGCGGCGATGGCCAGCGGAATCTCGCAGACACCGGAGATGATGTCGTGATCGATCATCGGCGGCTTGCGGTGAATACCGAGCATGGCGATGTCGGAGCAGTGCACGGCGCCGCACATGTTGAGGCAGCAGGCCAGGGCGATACGGACCTGAGCCGGCAGGGTCATGGAGGTGAAGTAGTCGAACAGCTCGTCCATGACCGCCTTCACCGGGCCGGAAGCGTCGGTGGCCGGGGTGTGACAGTGGACCCAGCCCTGGGTGTGGACGATGTTGGTGACGCCGGCGCCGGTACCGCCGACCGGCATCTGGCCATGGGCGGCCAGATCGTCGAGGAGCGGCTGCAGCTTGTCGTAGGAATCGACCATGAACTCGACGTTGTTCCGGGTCGTCCAGCGGAAATACCCGTCACAATGCTTGTCGGCGATGTCGCAATAGTCACGGATCAGGGACACCGAGATGAACCGGGCGCAGCCGACCCGCACGGTGTAGACTTCGTCGCCGGTCTCGCTGACGTGCTTCAGAACACCGGGCTGCAGGATCTCGTGGTAGAGCCACTTGCCGTAGTTCTTCTTGATGACCGGCGGGAAGAACTGCTCGTAATGAGGGGGACCAATATCGGTGATTCTATCCTTCATCGGGTTTTCAGGATCGTATCCCATCGTAAAACCTCCTTGATGCTATAGTGGATTCAGGTGCGATCAGACGCAGTTCGACGTCCCGCGGTCATTAATCCAGGCCAAACTTCTTGCGGAATTCCTTGACATCCCGCTCGAAGCCACCGGGAACCTCGTCAGCACTCCAGAAGACGTACGGGTTGGACCGCGGCTCCTTGACATGCTGCGGAATCGGCTCAACCTCGAGAATCTTCAGGAAGGTGGGCAGGCCGATACGCTGGATGGACTCACCGATACGCTCACGGTTCTTGCCTTCCTCCATCCACCAATCCCAGCACTTCTCGACGTACTCCTTGAGTTCCTCGAACTCGTTTTCCGGATCCATCTTGACGAACGGCACGACCATGGTGCCGAGCTGGGCGCCGTCGAGGATCGGGGCCTTGGCGCCGATGCAGATGGTGGCGCCGCCTTCCTTGCCGGGCCGCAGGGCACGCGGCATGACGTTGATGCAGTGCATGCAGCGGGTGCACTCGGAATCGTCGATCTTGAGCTCATCACCCTCCATCCACATGCAGCCGGTGGGGCAGAGGTCGATGACTTCCTTCTGGATGTCGAAGGGGCCCCAGTCGCGGCCGGAGTGGGCACCGGCGTTGGGCGGATACTCGCCGGCGATGTACTTCTTGACCGCATCCTGGTCGATGCGGATGTTGTCGCGCCAGTTGCCGATGACGGCGAAGTCGGACCGGGCGATGGCGGCGACGCAGTCGTTGGGGCAGCCGGAGAACTTGATCTTGAACTTGTAGGGGAAGGCCGGCCGGTGCAACTCGTCCTGATAGGTGTTGGTGATGTTGTGGCAGGCGGCCTGGGTGTCATAGCACGCCCACTCGCAACGGGCCTTGCCGAGGCAGCAGGAGGGGGTCCGCAGGTTACCGCCCGAGCCGCCCAGGTCCATGTTGAGGTCGTGGGTCAGGTCGTAGAACAGGGGCTCCAGTTCCTCGGTCCGGGTACCCAGGAGAACCAGGTCACCGGTGGAGCCGTGCATGTTGGTCATACCAGAACCGCGCTTCTCCCACAGATCGCAGAGTTTACGCAGGATCTCGGTGGAGTAGAACTTACTGGACGGCTGGTTGACACGGACGGTGTGGAAGTGCTCGACGCCGGGGAACAGGTCGGGCCGGTCGGAGTAGCGGCCAACGATACCACCGCCGTAACCGAAAACACCGACGATACCGCCGTGCTTCCAGTGCGTGATCTTGTCCTTGTAGGACAGCTCGAGCTGGCCGAGAATGTCCCAGCACTGCTCGTTCTTCTCAGCCTGGCGCTTCAGGTCCGACACGAAACTCGGCCAGGGCCCGCTCTCCAGCTGATCCAACAGGGGGGTGTCATGCTTTGGCATTCTGTACCTCCTTAACGGTTTTGAAAGTTGATGAGCCCGTGACAAATCGCAGGCGCTACCTGCCTGACACAACAATCGACGGGTTACACAATGAGCAACTCTTCAGGCTGCCAACCTCGGAATCATGTTCCGCATCAGCACCCGAAAAGAGCCGGCGGCTGCACGCCGGACCGCAGGCAACCACCACATCATGTGTACACCCAACATAAAATTGAATAACCATTCAGTGTGGGACAATATCTTCCCGACTGGCGTTTGTCAACAAAAAACCGTGCCCATGCCGCCGGAATTTCGGTTCCATCCACCGTTCGGCGACCACGCTCCCACCCCCTGCTTTCTCTCTCTTGGAATCACCAGAATCTTGCCATCCATCCGCGGGGCGGCCAGAACCCATGCCACGTTGCACCGCAACTTTTTTTTCACAAAAAACGATTGATGTGGTATTCAGGCATCACTCCATTGAATTCTGACAATCCCGTAACAATTCGCTGTCAGTCCAGGTCTGACACGATAACTCAATGGGTTACAAACC
>CAYRGZ010000201.1:0-3711 GCA_964423785.1 uncultured Desulfobulbia bacterium | reverse complement strand
GGCTACAAATTCCGAATATCCCCTTGACAGGGAAGGGAAAAAGGGTAATAGTACAACCAACGTGACGCGGGGTGGAGCAGTCCGGTAGCTCGTTGGGCTCATAACCCAAAGGTCGGAGGTTCAAATCCTCCCCCCGCTACCAGAAAAAGCTAAAAGGGGTTACGAACGAGGTTCGTAACCCCTTTTTTCGTTGTTGCACGCCGCATACCGTTGTTGTCAAAAAACAAAGGGGGGTTAGGCCATTGAAGCCTAACCCCCCTGATTTTTCGTGGGGTGAGCGATGGGAGTCGAACCCACGACCTCCGGGGCCACAACCCGGTGCTCTAACCAACTGAGCCACGCTCACCACGAAGTGTGGTCTTCTATACTCGATCGATGCCGGTTTGGCAAGGAAAAACCGGTGTCAGAATTCCCGACCACAGTGCTTGCAGAGCTTGGCCGTCGCCTTGACGAGTTCCATGCAGTGCGGGCATTCCTTGACGTAATTCTGGTGCAGCAGCCGGTCGATCTCGATGTTCACCAACTGCTCGATCTCGGTGTTGTGAAAGCTGTGGTTGCGGATCGGATCGACGCAAGCCAGATCGTTCAGCGCCACCAGCAGGGAGATGGCCCGCTTGCGGTGCTCCACCTTGGCGCTCTCGTCGAGGATCAGGGTGAGTACCGGCTCGAGGTTGTTTTCCTCGACGCAGGTATCGAGCTGGGCCACCGCCTCCTTCTCGCGGGCGTACCGTTCGTTGGCCGCCTTGAAGGCCTCGGGATCGACGATGCAGCCGGTGAACGCCTCCTTGCTCGCCACCATCATGGCCGAGCCCTTCTTTTCGCCGGGCACGAGGATGTAACGGCAGGAGGCGGAGTGGCCGTACATCTCTTCGAACTGCTTCCAGCTGTTCACGAACAGGGGACAGTCGTCATTGAGACAGACGAAGAGGACTTCGGTGCCCCAGCCGAGGCCGTCGCCGACGTGGAAGGGGGGCGTATGGCAGCAGGAAAGCCGCTCGCCGCAGTGGGGACAGTGGTGGACCTCGTCCACGTACTTGAGACAGGCGTCGCTGTAGAACATATCGGGCTCCTTTTTATGAAAAGAGATAATCGGTTCCGTTGACGGATGGGGTTGTGACGATTTCGTCGTGACGGATTGCAGCCAAAATTTAATACCATACTCGAAAACCTGTTAGGTCGCAATCCGCATCCGGTCGAGGGCGCAACGGGCCGCACCATGGAGAGGCACATCGGGATCGGTGATGCAGAACACCGGGATCCTCTCCAGCAGGGAGCTTATGCGGCCCTTGGCGAGGAAGGCATCGCGAAAGATCGGGGTAGTGAGCACATCCAGAATCTGCGGCGCGATGCCGCCGGCCAGATATACCCCACCCGTGGCGACATACTGCAGGGCCACGTTGCCGGCCTCGGCTCCGTAGATGGAGACGAACCGCTCGAGCGCGGTTCGGCAGATCGGATCACTGCCCGCCAGGCCCCGCCGGCTGATGGCGCCGGCATCGGTTCTTGCAAGACAATCGGCCAGCCACTCCGGTTCCGGCCGATCGTGCTGTTCGAGCAGGAAGCGGTAGAGGTCGATGAGGCCCGGCCCGGACAGCACCCGTTCGATGCTGGTGTGGCCGTACCGTCGGTGTAGATATTCGTAGAGGGCGTATTCGGTTGCGTCGCGGGGCGCGAAATCCCGGTGGCCGCCCTCGGAAGCGAAGACGGTGCATCGGTCGCCGACCGACGCCACCATGGTCATGCCAAGCCCGGTGCCGGCTGCGATCACCGCCCGCACGCCGCCTGCTTCCGCTGTTCCTTCCTTCAGGGTGACGGTCATGGCCGGGGTGAGAACGGCAAGACCATGGCCGACGGCGGCGAGATCGTTGAGCAGGGCTATGGCCCCGATGCCGAGGACCCGACGCAGCTCTTCCTCGCTGGCCGGCCAGGGCAGGTGGACACCGTGGGCGCGACCCTCGATGACCGGCCCGGCGAACCCGAAGCCGGCGGCGTCAACGGCGGCGACCCCGCAATCGGCCAGGAATCGTTCGACGAGGGCGGCGAGGGAGGGGGCGTCCTGCGAAGAATAGCGCTGTTTGGTGCAAAGGCGTAAACAGCCCTCCGGACCGGTTTCGAAGAGAGCCAGCAGCGCCTTGGTGCCGCCGATATCGGCAGCGAGGATTTTTTTTGTCGTCTTGCTGGTCATCATGGTGCTTGGGGGCTTTCGCGAGATTTTCTTGTCTTGGTCGGCGGAATGCGGTATCATGCGGCCTCCGGACAGGCGGTGGGCGCCCGATGCGATTCGGTTGCTTCCTCCCGTCCGGATGAAAGGGGCTGACAGAATCGACTCACGTTGAGGCCGCTCTCACGAGGCGGCTCTCTTTTGTTGGAATCGCAAAAAGTGCGATTCCATCGAGTTCTCGCTTCGTAACCATTTGAATTATCGTGTCAGGCCTGGACCGACTGCGAGTTTTTACGGGTGCATCTCTTTTCGTGTGTCACCCATTATCCTGATTATCCTGGTTGTTACTGAATTTACCGTGAAAGAACAAGAAGCGTCTTCATCCCGTTATTCCGAATCCGGCGTCGATATCGACAAGGCGAACCGATTCGTCGATATCATCAAGCCCATGGTCGCCTCCACCTTCCGGCGGGGAGTGCTCACCGACATCGGCGGTTTCGGCGGCCTGTTCGCCATTGGAGACGACCGGTTCCCCGATCCGGTCCTGGTCGCCTCCACCGACGGCGTCGGCACCAAGCTGAAGGTGGCCGGCCTCTGCAACAAGCACGATACCATCGGTATCGACCTGGTGGCCATGTGCGTCAACGACATCGTGGTCTGCGGCGCCACCCCATTGTTCTTCCTCGATTACTTCGCCGTCGGCCGTCTGGACGTCGATGTGGCCACCGCCGTGGTTTCCGGTATCGCCGAGGGGTGTCGCATCGCCAACTGTTCGCTCATCGGCGGCGAGACCGCCGAGATGCCGGGCATGTACGCGCCGGGCGACTACGACGTCGCCGGGTTCGTGGTCGGCATCGCCTCGCGCGCCAAGCTCATCGATGGGTCCGAGATCAAGGTGGGCGACAAGCTCATCGGCCTGGCCGCCTCGGGTATCCACAGTAACGGCTACTCCCTGGTTCGCAAGATCTGTTTCGAGGAACTCGGCCTGACGGTAGACGACTACGTCGAGGAACTGGGCTGCACCCTGGGCGAGGAGTTGTTGCGGCCGACCCGCATCTACTCCGAGACTGTGCTGAACGTACTCAAGCATTTCAAGATCAGCGGCATCGTGCACATCACCGGCGGCGGCTTCGTGGACAACATCCCGCGCGTCCTGCCCCAGGGGTGCCAGGCGGTGATCGGCAAGGGTTCCTGGGAGGCGCCACCCATCTTCCATTTCCTGCGCGACAAGGGTCAGATCAGCGATGCCGAGATGTGCCGTACCTTCAATTGCGGCATCGGCATGGTGCTGGTGGTGGACGACAAGCTCACCGAAGACGTCATGCAGCAGCTCTCCGCCCTGGGCGAGAAGGCCTATCTCATCGGCGAGGTGCGGGCCCGGGCGAGCCAGGACGATCCCCGCGTGCTGATCGACTGACCCGGTCGGTCTCCGCACACGGAACGAAAAGGACGGCCGCAAAGCCGTCCTTTTCGTTTTGATGGAATCGCAAAACGTGCGATCGGTCATTCGCTGCGCTCACCACCTCCATCGAGTTCACGGTTTGTAACCC
>CAYRGZ010000200.1:0-3718 GCA_964423785.1 uncultured Desulfobulbia bacterium | reverse complement strand
CATCAATTGTTAAGGATGCTTTCGTTGTTTGGAAGTGCCGATGAATAGTCGTTTGCCGGCTCGACGACAATCAAAAGGGAGGATATTTATGCGACGATTGCTTTGCCTGGTTGGTGTGTTGGTGATGACCATGGTCTGTGGGAGCGCGGCGATGGCCGCGGTGGAACTGGAAAAGGTCCAGCAACTGGTCGGCAAGGAAGCTATCGTCGATACGGCCGTCTCCGCCGACGGCCGCCATTTCTACGTGCTTGGCGCCGATGGTACTCTGTCCATCTATGACCGGGGCGGCAAGCTTCAGGACACGGCCACGGTGGGGAAGGGCTACGTGGCCATGGAAGTGGCGCCGGACGGCGGTAAACTCTATCTTACCACCCGCGACGGCAAGGCGGTGGACGTGATCGAAATCAACTACACCGCCCAGGTGGACATCACCGGCTCGCCTTTCAAAGGGGCTGCCGACGCGCCGGTGGTCATCGTCGAGTACAGCGATTTCCAGTGCCCGTACTGTAACCGGCTACAACCGACGCTGAAACGCGTCCTGGAGATGTATCCCGGCAAGGTGAAACTCGTCTTCAAAAACTTGCCCCTCATTCGCATCCACAAGTTTGCCATGAACGCCGCCCTCGCCGCCATGGCCGCCAAGCAACAGGGGAAGTTCTGGGAGTTCCACGACGAGCTGTTCGCCAACTACAACCGGTTGAACGACGAGAAGATCGAGGAGATCGCCCGCAAGGTCGGCCTCGACATGGAGCGGTTCGAGCGTGACAAGAAGGCCCCCGCCGTCCGCAACATCATCAATCGGGACATGCAGGAAGCGGCCCGCAACAACGTTCGCGGCACACCGACTCTGTTCATCAACGGCCGCCGGTTGAAGAACCGTTCCATCGATGGGTTCAAGCAGGCCATCGAGCGTGAACTCGCCCGGCTGCAAACCGAGAAGAAATAACAAGAAGCGGGGTGGCCGCCGCTGACCTTCCTCGGAGTGGGCATGGCGTCGGAGAGCGAATCGTCCAATACCGTCTGCCGGATCGCCGACGGACTGCAGGCATCGGGCATCTCCACCGCCTTCAATACCGTCCTCGCCCTGTTCAAGATGACGGTGGGAGTGGTGGGCAATTCGTACGCCCTGGTCGCCGACGGCATCGAGTCGTTCACCGATGTCCTCTCCTCCCTCGTGGTCTACGGTGGGTTGCGTATCTCCTCCCGGCCGGCGGACTACGATCATCCCTACGGCCACGGCAAGGCCGAATCCCTGGCCGCCCTGTTGGTGGCCTTCTTCCTGGTGGCCGCTGCCGTCCTCATTGCCAGCCAGAGTATCGTCGAGATCCGCGCCCCCCGCACTGAGTCCCCCGAGTGGTTCACCCTGCCGGCGCTCTTGGCCGTGATCGCGGTCAAAGAGGGGATGTTCCGGTACCTGTACCGCACGGGCGACCGGCTCGGCAGCTCCGCCCTGAAGGGCGATGCCTGGCACCACCGTTCCGATGCCATCACTTCACTGGCGGCGGCCGTCGGTATCAGTATCGCCTTGATCGGCGGCGAGGGGTACGAGACCGCCGACGAATGGGCCGCCCTCATCGCCTGCCTGGTCATTTTGGGTAACGGCATCCGGCTGCTGAAACCGGCCCTGGACGAAATCATGGATGCCTCGGTGGATGCGGCCGTGGCGGGCGATATCATCGGCCTGGCGGAAACGGTGCCGGGCGTGGAGAGGGTAGAGAAGTGTCGGATCCGTAAGAGCGGTCTCGATCTCATCATGGATATCGATATCGAGGTGGACGGCGCCATGTCGGTCCGGGAGGGACACGCCATCGCCCACCGGGTCAAGGACGCCATTCGGGATCGTTATCCAGGCTCGGTGGATGTCACCGTCCACGTGGAGCCGGTACAGGACCGGTGAGAAGGACTGGGCGGACTTGCAACGGATCGGGAAGAAAGGAGGCAGGAGAGGATGGCCATGGAAGAAAAACGGACTCCCCGGCGGATGTTCAAGCGTTCCGGCTTCGACCGGCGTACCGGTGAGGACCGGCGTCAGGTGCTCGATCTCGATGTTCTCGATCGGCTGGGTTACGACCGCCGCCGGGGCGAGCGCCGGCGGCGCGGTGAGAAACGGGCCGGCTGGATCCGCATTACCCGCTGGTCGTCGGTGTTCGTCGGCCAGGACCTCCAGTTTCGTATCGAGGTGACCGGCACCTCCCGGCTCCCGGAGACCGAGGAACCCTACTACGTTATTTGAGGGGACCGACGCCGCAGAACCGGGCCGCCGCCTCGTCCAGCATCTGGGCAAGTCCGCCCCGCTGGGCCGGGGTGAAGCCGAAGACCTCCCGCCACAGTTCGTCACTCTCCATGCAGAAGTAGAGACAGGTGCGTGGATCGGCATACTGCTGCAGCCGGTCGACCACATAGCGATAGAGATCACGGCGCAGGCTGCGGAAGTACCGTTTCTTGCCGTCGAGTCCGTCGATGAATTCTTCGTCGAAGATGGCTGAGTTGGGGAAGCGGCGGCGGGCGATGGGGCCGAGGGCCGGCAGGAAACGGAGCGCCCCCAGGCTGATCCAGACGATCTGGTCGGCCGGCACCGTGGCAAAGAGCCGGTCGATGGTGTGCCCGTACCCCTCGCGCCAGTCCGGGTGGAAGACGATGGGGTCGAAGTGGAAGGCGAGTGGGTAGCCCAGGTCCGCACAGCGTGCCGCTGCCGCCAACCGCTGGTCGAGGGAGGCGGTGCGTAGTTCCTGACGAGCCATTACCGCCGGGCTGTTGAGGGACCAGGCGACGATGGTCCGGCCCCGATGCTCGAGTCCCGCTAGATCATCGATTACCGTCGCTTTACTCTTGAGTTCCAGAACCATGCGTGACTGATCGGCGAAGAACGCCACCAGCCGCTCATTGAGTCTGGTCAGCCGTTCGAGGGCCAGGCTGTCGGTGAATTCACCCGTGCCGATGCGCAGCACGCCGGCGGTGTCGACATGGTGCAGTTCGGCGAACAGGTCGTCGATGTTGACGTAGAAGGCGAGCCAGGGATTGTTCAGATAGGCCTGCAGGATGCAGTACGAGCAGTCCATCGGACAGTTGGCGCCGATGTTGAGGACGTGGTACCCGCAGCAGTTGTATTCGCGGGTCGCCGGACACGGTTTGAGGAACCGGCCGCGGTTGACGGTGAGGTAGAGGTGGCGTTTGCCGGCCGTGATGGCGGCGGGGTCCACCGCGCCATGCGGCAAGTCGCGGGCCGCCACCACCCGGTCATTCGCTGCGCTCACCACCTGGACCCCCATCGAGGTGGCCCGCTTGAGGATTTCCCGGGTGTAGGGCTCGTCGCGCACCGCCGCATCGACGTGGATGGCGCGCAGGAAGGTGGAAGGGTCGTGGCTGGGCATGGCGGAGGATAAATCGGTAAAAACCAAGCGAGGAGGAACGATGGCATCCGATATCGAGTCGTTGACGGTGAACTACGAAGAGGACGGCATTCTCGTGGTCAAGGAGTTGGACAAGGTGGTGCTCTCCAAGGGAGCGTGGGCCACGATCATCTTCCGGTACCGGCAATGGGACCGGCGCAAGGAGGAGTACGGCCCGGACCGTTTTGTCATCCGCCGCTACCGCAAGCGGGATGGAGAGTATATTCCCCAGGGCAAGTTCAACATCTCCAGTGTAGAGCAGGCAAGAAAGATCGTCAACGCCCTGCAGGGCTGGCTGGCGGAAAAATGAGGAACGGCCTGCCCGGCGT
>CAYRGZ010000199.1:0-3842 GCA_964423785.1 uncultured Desulfobulbia bacterium | reverse complement strand
GGATTGTAACTGGTGCAGGGTCCGGGCGATGGTGGCGTCGAACTGGGCCTCCGAGGCGGTTGCGGCAACCGTTGCCGGGTTGTCCCGCATGATCTCCAGGAGATGGACGTTGCCACCGACGAAGTGATGCTGGGAGAAGTGGTCCCTGGTCTTGGTTTTTGCCGGTGCCCACCGGGCGATGATGACGCCGGTGCCGGCATGGGGCATGTGGCAGTCCTGGCATGAACGGAATGATCCGTCGTCAGTCGTCTCGTCGCCGTTGCGCCGGGATGTGTCCTTTGGCGAGAATGCGGAGTGGAGCCACTCCAGGTACGGGGTCTGCTCGGGAAAGCTCCCGGCCACGGCGCCGTCGTCGTCCAGGAAAGGAGTGTAGATGGTGTGACAGGTGGCACACAAGACGGCGCTATCGATCTGGGGCCCGTAGGCGGGGATATAGCCCACCGCCTTGGTCATGGGAGCGGTGAGCGGTTCCTGGTACGGCCCGTAGATCGGGCGCCGGGGTGGCGGCGTCGCGGTGTCGATCCGATACTTGCCGCTGAAACTTTCCGGGCTGCCGAGATTGGTCTCTGCGATCTGATGACAGAAGGAACAGGAAATCCCGTCCATGGCCGCCTCGTGTAACGGGTTGTCTTGATCCAGGAAACCGGCGCCGAAGACGATGGGAGTTTTGTCGTCGAGGCCCTTTTCTTCGGTCTCGACGAGGGCCATGGGCATGTGACAGGCGGCGCATTTCTGCTGGAGCATGGCCGCGATGTGGCTGTTGCGATGGCTTTCCGAGGCCGTTTTGGCCTGCCAGAACGGGTCCTTGGCGGCGTTGGCCATCATGGTGGACCGCCAGTGGCCGGCGATGGAGATGTCGTTCCCTGCGCCATCGACGAGCAGGTCGTGGCAGTTGGCGCAGCGGCCCGAGCCGACGAAGTGGGCGGTGGTGAAGACCGGCAGCGCCGGGCCGGAGCGGTTGGTGGCGGCGGACCGGCGATCGGCGGTGACCGAAACCGGTTCACCGACGGTGCTCGGGACGGCTGCCGGCGGGACGGGGCCGATCGGCGGTGGCTGGTGTTTGCTGCAACCGGTGAGGAGCGCCGTGGCGAGGCAGCCGATGACGACGGTTGTGGAATAGCGCTTCATCCCCGTTCGTCCTTCATGGCCGGGGCCAGGGTTCGTCTTGGCGTTCTTCTACGAAGTAGCAGAACTGGTCCCAGGTGAAGCGGCGGCCCGATACCGGGCATTCCAGGGTCATCTTGCCGGCGGAGAGGTCCACCACCCGCCAGTCGCCCTGGCGGGGACCGTCGGTGATACGGATCTTGTCGCCGATGCGAAAGGGGTAGGGGATGAACAGGGCAACGCTGTCGGGCATGGCGGTCACCTTGGTGTGGATTGCGGGATGCTGTCCAAGAAGTCGCATTTTTACGATTTCATCAAAGCAGGCGTATGTCAAGCACGGATACACGGGAAGACGGCCGGGTGGCCGTCGTCTTGGTCGAGCCCCAAGGGCCGCGTAATATCGGCTCCATCTGCCGGGTGATGCGCAACTTCGGCTGTGATGATCTGCGGCTGGTGCGACCGGCTTGCAATCACCGCGCCCTTTCCGCCCGGCACATGGCGGTACGTTCCCAGGATCTGCTGGAGCAGGCGCGGCTCTTTCCCACCCTTGCCCAGGCCATCGCCGATTGTCACCTGGTCGTCGGCACCACCCGGCGGTTCGGTAAGTACCGGCAAGACTGCTGCCTGCCCGCAGATTTGCCACGCCTGCTTGCCGGCATCCAGGGAAGGACGGCCCTGGTGTTCGGTCGCGAGGACAACGGGCTTACCAATGCCGAACTGCAGCAATGCCATCGCTTCCTCACCATTCCCACCGATCCGGATCTCCCGTCCATGAACCTCGCCCAGGCGGTAACCGTCTGCCTCTACGAGATCGCCAAGGACCGGCGCCCGCCTGTCAGCCCCGGCCCCGGATCGGAGCAACCGGCTCCGGCATCGGAATGTGAGGCCATGTACGCCCACATGCAGGCGGTGTTGCTCCGCATCGGTTATCTCAACCCCCAGAATCCGGACCATATCATGCGCACCTATCGCCGGCTCTTCGGCCGTGCCGGGCTATCGACCCGTGACGTCCGCATTCTGCGCGGTTTGTGGAACGCCATCGATGTGGCGGTGCAACGGGTCGATAAAGAGCGCAAAAGCGGCTCGTGAATCCGTGATGGTCCTCCGCTACCAGCTTCCCGCTACTGTCTCCAGGATGAAGGCCTTGTCCTCTATATTCCGTAGGCATCATCATGAGGCCCGAACGGAACGTCGAGGAGCCAAAAAAAGTATCTCCAAGTCAGGCGGCTGATCGGCCGCGTGCGGACGGCTCCCCTTGACATGGCGGGGAAATGCGGACAGTTTTTGCTATGCACGAAACTTTTCGTGATATCTCAAAAAGGTTCCTGCACAGACGAAAAATATTGGATAGGGGATCGCCCCCTACATCCACACCCCAGTGGTCAAGGTGATCACCGGCATGTGTCAATAGCCAGGGCCGGGGGTAGAATCTCTGGTAGAGCAGGCGGTGGAGGCTGGGGACGGGGAAACGGGAGGCGATCTCCTCGATGCTGAACGGCAGGAGCCGCAGCAGGGCCGTCCTGCCGGCGAGGGTCTGGTTGACGGTGTCGATGACCGCAAACTGCTGGCTGCCGGTCAGGATGAAGAGTCCGTCGCGGCCGTCCTTGTCAACGATTTCCTGGAGGTAGGAGGCGAGTTCCGGGGCGCGCTGGATCTCGTCCAGGACCGCGCCGTCGGGGAACCCTGCCAGGAAGCCCCTGGGGTCGTCGGTGGCGAAATTGCACCTTGCTTTTTCAGTTTGCACGATCCCGCGCGAACCCGGCGAGGTATCACCAGGCGGCCTCGCCGGCGATCCGCTGGAGTTCGTAGGTCTTGACGAGGCGGATATGGGGGTGGGTGTTGCGCACGTACCGCTCGACCGCCGGCGCGAAGACGTAGCCGATGAGCAGGGCATGGATGGAGCCGTCGAGAACGTCGGACAGGCGTTGCAGCATGGCCGCGAACCGGTCGGCGTCCTTCTTGCCGGGCTGTGACTTGCATTCGCCGATCACGTAGGCCGGCCCGCCTCGTCGCGCCCCACGGCGAGGATATTCACCTCGTCGTGGCCGCCGCCGCCGTCGTACTCGACGTTTTGCCGGTCCACCCGGAGTATCTCGATGCCGAATTCCTTGCGCGCGAAGGCGGGAATGAACGGCATGAGCCGGTCTTCGATCCCGTACCCGACCGCGTTGGCCAGGCCGCCGACCTGTTTCTGTAGCTGCTTGTGGCTCCTGGCCAGGGCCTGGAGCTCTTTTTCAGTGCGTTTCTGGGCCTCGGCGAGCTCTTCGACCCTGGCCTCAGTGCGTTTCTGGGCCTCGGCGAGCTCTTCGATCCTGGCCTCAGTGCGTTTCTGGGCCTCGGCGAGTTCCCCGACGATCTGGCGAAGCTCCCGGAAGTCGTCCTTGGTGACCCGTTCCTTGCTTTGCCGTTCGATCTCCTCGAGAATGGCGTAAAGCACCTGCCGCAGGCCGGGTTCCACCGTGTCCAACTGGCGCATGAGGCTGACGCTGATTTCCATGGCTGGTCGCTACGCTGTCGCTGGTGAGGGTGTGGCTGGTTCTTTTTCTCTATACTTGATGTTTTTGCAGGCAAAGTCAAGCCGGTTCATTCCGCCCGCTCCCAGACAAACTCGTGGATGTTCTTTTCTTCGGAGTCGAAGGAGATGCCGACCAGGTACACCTCCCGGTCCCGGCCCAGGTACTTCTCGTGGTAGCCACGGGCCTTGATCTGTTCGAGCGCCCGGCCCGGCTGGTCCACCT
>CAYRGZ010000198.1:0-3918 GCA_964423785.1 uncultured Desulfobulbia bacterium | reverse complement strand
GGTAAGCAGACCGGTGCAGTTGCCCCGACACCCCTGGCCGTGCCGACGGGAGGAAGAAGCATGGACAAGAAGCATTCGTTTTCGCTTTCCTATCTGGCCTTGGCCTTGGCCATTCTCTGGCTCATCCAGGTATGGCTGGCGCCGCAGGTCAAAAATGTCTCCTATTCACAGTTCAAGCGCCTGGTGAGCGACGGCACGATCACTTCGGTGGTGATCTCTGCCAACCAGCTCCGCGGCTTCGAAAAGCCCCCCGAGGACCGGGCCGAACCGATGTTTCCCTCCCGCATCTACCGGACGCCGCGGGTCGATGACCCCGGCCTGGTCGCCTTTCTCGAAAAGAACAATGCCGAGATCATCGCCGAGAACGACGCCACCTTCCTCAAGGTGCTCATTTCCTGGGTGATGCCCGCCCTGATCTTCGTCGGCATCTGGGCGCTGGCCATGCGTCGGCTCGGTCAGGGTGGTCCCGGCATCATGACCATCGGCCGCCACAAGGCCAAGATCATCGCCCAGGAGGATATCGGGGTCTCCTTCGACGACGTGGCCGGCCAAGATGAGGCCAAGGTCGAACTGCGGGAGGTGATCGAATTTTTGAAACATCCGGAGAAATTCCAGCGCATGGGGGCCCGGATCCCCAAGGGCATCCTGCTGGTCGGCCCGCCCGGCACCGGCAAGACCATGCTCGCCAAGGCGGTGGCCGGCGAGGCAGGCGTGCACTTCTTCTCCATCTCGGGTTCCGATTTCATCGAGATGTTCGTGGGGCTCGGCGCCGCCCGGGTGCGCGACCTCTTCGAACAGGCCAACAAGGCCGCGCCCTGCATCATCTTCATCGACGAACTCGACTCCCTCGGCAAGGCCCGCGGCATCGGCATGGCCGGCGGCCACGACGAGCGGGAGCAGACCCTCAACCAGCTGCTGGCCGAGATGGACGGCTTTGAGGCCAACAAGGGGGTGGTGATCCTGGCGGCCACCAACCGGCCGGAGATTCTCGATCCGGCTCTCCTGCGACCGGGACGGTTCGATCGGCAGATCCTGGTCGATCGGCCCGATCTCATCGGCCGCCGGGCGATTCTCGACGTGCATACTCGCAAGGTCACCTTGGCTCCCGGCGTGGATCTCGATGTCATCGCCCGCCGGACGTCGGGATTTACCGGCGCCGATCTCGCCAACCTCGTCAACGAGGCAACCTTGCTCGCCATCCGACGGGGCAAGGAGGCGGTGGAGATGGCAGATTTCGAGGCGGCCATCGACCGGATCGTCGCCGGGCTCGAAAAGAAGAACCGGGTGCTGAACGAAACGGAGAAGAAGATCGTCACCTACCACGAGACCGGCCATGCCCTGGTGGCGGCCCTGCGACCGACCGCCGAGGCCGTCCACCGGATCTCCATCGTGCCGCGAGGCATCGGCGCCCTGGGCTATACCCTGCAATTGCCCACCGAGGATCGTTTTCTGCTTTCGCGCACCGAGCTGTTGGAAAAGATCGACGTGCTGCTCGGCGGCCGGGCGGCGGAGGAGCTGGTGTTCGGGGACGTGACCACCGGCGCCCAGAACGATCTGCAGCGGGCCACCGACATCGCCCGTTCCATGGTGACCATGTACGGCATGAACGAAAAACTCGGCCATGCCACCTATTCCGAGCCCCAGGATCAATACCTGCAACCGGGCATGGTCCGATCACGGGAAATCAGCGAGGAAACCGCCCGGCTCATCGATGAGGAGGTGCGTCGCATCCTGGCCGAACGCATGGCCGCCACCCGGGAAACCCTGCAGGCCCATGAGGAACTCTTGCACCGGGTGGCCGCCCGGCTGCTGGAGAAGGAGAGCCTCGAGGGCGAGGAGTTCGCCGCCCTGCTCGCTGACGTGCTGGGCGATGAAAACGAAAAGGGAGAGAAGAGCGATGGCTGAGGGGCGGCCGGCGGTCTTTCTCGACCGGGACGGCACCATCAACGAGCAGATGGGCTACATCAACCATCTGAGCCGTTTCCACCTGCTGCCCGGCGTCGGTACGGCGATCCGGCGGCTGAACGAACGGCGGTTGCCGGTGATCGTGGTCACCAACCAATCGGGGCTGGCCCGAGGCTACTTCCCCTCCGAGCTTCTCGACCAGGTGCACGCAGAGATGCATCGGCTGCTGGCCGCCGACGGTGCCCATATCGACGACATCTACGTCTGTCCGCACCATCCTGAGGCCAAGGAGGAACGGTACCGGAGCCGCTGTGATTGCCGCAAGCCGCGGCCGGGCTTGCTCCAGATCGCGGCTCGGGAGCACGGTATCGATCTTGCGCGGTCGTACGTGGTGGGCGACCGGTACGGCGATCTGGCCACCGGCGCCGCGGTGGGCGCCCGGACGGTGCTCGTCCTCACCGGCTACGGTCGGGGCGAACTCGCCTACATCGGGCCCAGCCATCCCTGTCGGCCGGATTTCGTGGCCGACGACCTGGGCGGGGCGGTGGACTGGATCCTGGCCGATTTGGAGGCAAGGGGATGGGAACCCGGTGGTCGCTGATCTGGGCGATGTTTCTGTTGGTTCTGGCCCCGGTTTCCGGCACGGCCGGCAGCGAACCGGCCGCCGTCGATCCGGTCGAACAGGCCGCCGCAGCCCTTGACCAGGGCAACCTGCGCCAGGCAGTGGGCCATTTTCGTGCCGCCGTCGCCCTGCGGCCCGACGATCCGGGGGTGCACCGCAATCTGGCCCTAGCCTATTACGATTTGCGTCTTCTCGACGAATCTGTAACCGCGATGCGGGAAGCGGTGCGTCTCGCCCCCCAGGAAAGTCTTTTCCATATGGAACTCGGGGCCCTGCTCCTTGCCGCCGATGATTTCTCGGCCGCTGAGACCGAATTGGCTACCGCTCTGGAGCGGAATCCCGGCCTCGGCGAGGCGTACTGGTATCTCGGTCGCTTGTACCTCGAGACCGGCCGGCCGCGGATGGCAGCCCGGGCCCTTGGGCGGGCGGCGCGGCTCGGGGTGCCGGTGGACTGGTTGCGCGAGCGGTTGCCGGCTTCGGCCACACCGTCGGCGGCCGGGGAGGGCGCGGTGTCGTCCGCCGATTCCATCGTCCTGCGCATGCTGCCGGTGCAATCGGTGGAGGCCGGTCGGCAGCTTCTTGCGGCGATCGAGGCCGGGGAGATACTTTTTGAGTTTGCCGGCGGCCGGCCCGAGGTGGCGGGTCCGGTGGTCAACGGCGGCTATGCCGGATCGTTTACGGCCGCCGAACTCGATCCGGCGGTGCGGGCCGCGGTGGTTTCCCTCACCCCCTTTGCCCCGCCGGTCCTGGTGGAGACCCCTGAGCAGGTCCTGCTCGTCCAGCGTATCTCAACCTTCGATCCCGAGCGCTGGCGGGAACAGGAGGTTGCCCCACCAGACCGGGCGGTGGCCGACGACGATCTCGTTCGCACCTCCTCCGATTCCACCAAGCGCCGCGTCTATGCCGGCGCCTTCGGGCAGCGCCAGCGGGCCCTGGCCTTGGTCCGCCGGCTGCGCGAGCGCGGCTTTTCCGCCTACTGTCTTTATGATGACCGGAAAGCGTTTCCCTATATAGTCGTGGCCGGCGAGTATCCGGATCTGGCCGGAGCCCAAAAGGCGGTGGTGCGTCTTGTCGCGCTCGGCTACAAGGATGCCTTCATTTCCCGGCGGCAATGAGCATGGTTGCGCCCCCCCGACAAGGACAAGAAGAGAAACGGCACCGGCGTGGCAAGGAGGAATCCACGGCCGCGTCAGCCGCGGCCGTGGAGCAATGCACCGGTTGCGGCCGCCTGCTGCCCGCCGCTGAGCTCACCGCGGTGGGCGAGGATGTCTTGTGCCCCGAGTGCCGTATGGAGGCCGAGGCTTGCGGCTGCGAGGACTGATCCGGGCGCAAGAACGATGCAGTTCATTGCACTCCGTTGCGTTGGCAGCCGTTGAAAATGGGTTGTCAGC
>CAYRGZ010000197.1:0-3918 GCA_964423785.1 uncultured Desulfobulbia bacterium | reverse complement strand
TTGTGTTTTCCCCAGCCGGCTGCCGTGCCGAAGGCTCCGGGGGCGCGGGCCGAACCGGGCCGTGCCGGAGGAATACCCGAAAAGGAGCCAAGGAATTCGTGAGGTTGGCAGAAACTCTGTTTTGGCCGACCGATGGCCGAAAAAGCCAGGAGGGCGTTTTCGACGGACTGCTATGGAGCGGTAAACGATGCATATCCTGTGGCGGCGGTTTCGAGCCGCGCTCTCCTTCCTCACCGTGGTGCCGGCCGGTGGTCGCATCGATGAGGAGGACTTGGCGGCGAGTGTCTTTTTCTACCCGGTGGTGGGGCTGCTGCTTGGCGGCGTGGCCGCCAGCGGCGTCTTTCTTTTGGGCGATGTCTTTCCACCGGCGCTTACCGCTCTTTTAACCGTGGCGCTCGTGGCCGTCTGTACCGGCGGCTTTCATCTCGACGGGTTGGCGGATACCGCCGACGGCCTGGGCAGCGCCCGGAGCCGCGAGCGGATGCTCGCCATCATGCGGGACAGCCACATTGGGGTCATGGGGATGCTCGCCCTGTTCTTCGTCCTGGGTGTCAAGGTGGTGGCCCTGGCCGGCATGCCAACCTCCCGGATGGCGGCCACAGCCCTGTGCATGCCGGTGACCGGCCGGGTGGCCATTTTGCTGATGATGAATCTGTTGCCCTACGCCCGGGACGAGGGATGCGCGGCGGTCTTTTACCGGCAAAAATCGCCGCGCATCGCGCTGACCGCCGGTCTGCTCGGCCTACTGGTGGTCGGTGCTGGCAGCGGCGCCCTGCACGGCCTTGTGGCCGTCGGCGCCGCCCTCGTTGTCACGCTACTCCTTGCCTGGTACTGCCGCCGGGCCATCGGCGGGGCCACCGGCGATACCCTGGGGGCCGCCTGCGAGCTGGCCGAGGCCGTGGTCGCCTTGGTGATGGCGGCCGGTTCTTTTGTGTGAATTTGTTATTTCGCATTTTTTGATGAAATCGCAAAAAGTGCGATTTCATCGAGTTCACGGTGTGTAACCCGTTGAATTATCGTGTCAGACCTGGGCCGACTGCGAGTTTTTGCGGGTTCATCATTTTTTGATGAAATCGTAAAAAATACGATTTCATCGAGTTCGCGCTTTGTAACCATTTGAATTATCGTGTCAGGCCTGGTCCGGCTGCGATTTTTTACGAGATCATCATTTGTTGCGATTTCATCAAAAAGGAGATCGACATGGAAACCAATCAACTCGTAGCGGCGCAACAGGGGCGGATAACGCCGGCCATGGAGGAAGTCGCGGCTCGGGAAGGCCTCGACGCCGAACTGGTCCGGCAGCGGGTGGCCGCCGGCCAGATCGTCATCCTCCAGGGCCGGTTCAACGACCGCAAGGTGGTCGGCATCGGCAAGGGGTTGTCCACCAAGGTCAACGCCTCCATCGGTACATCCAGTGATGTCTGCGACATCGAACACGAAAAACGCAAGGCGCGCGTCGCCGAGGCCACCGGTGCCGATACCCTGATGGAACTGTCGGCGGCCGGCGATCTCGACGCCGTCCGTCGGGCGGTGTTGGCTGAGGTATCCTTGCCGGTGGGCAACGTGCCCCTCTATCAAGCCTTCTGCGAGACCATCCGCAAGTATAAGGACCCGGCCCGTCTCGACCCCGAGTATCTCTTCGATCTCATCGAGCAGCAGTGCGCCGACGGCATCGCCTTCATGGCCATCCACTGCGGGATCAACATGTTCACCCTGGAGCGGATGGAACACCAGGGCTACCGGTACGGCGGTCTGTGCTCCAAGGGCGGTACCCTGATGATCCAGTGGATGCTCAAGAACAAGCGGGAGAATCCGCTCTTCGAACAGTTCGAGCGGGTCTGCGACATCTTGAAGAAGTATGATACCGTTCTGTCCCTCGGCAACGGCATCCGGGCCGGTGCCATCCACGATTCCCTCGACCGGGCCCAGATGGCCGAACTGGTCCTCAACTGCGAGCTGGCCGAGCGCGGCCGGCGGCGGGGGTGCCAGACCATGGTCGAGGGGCCGGGCCATGTTCCCCTGGACGAGATCGAGGCCAACATCGTTTTGCAGAAAAAGATGTCGGGCGATGCGCCGTACTACATGCTCGGCCCCTTGCCGTGCGATATCGGTGCCGGTTGGGACCACATCACCGCCGCCATCGGCGCCGCCCATTCCTCCATGTACGGCGCCGACCTCATTTGTTACATCACCCCGGCCGAACACCTGGCCTTGCCCAACGAGGAAGATGTCGAGATCGGCGTCAAGGCAGCGCGGCTCGCCGCCCACATCGGTGACGTGGTCAAGCTGAAAGGGCGGGCCGACCTGGCCGACAAGCAGTGTTCCAAGGATCGGCGCGATTTTCGCTGGGCACGCCAGTTCGACAACCTGCTTTTTCCCGACGACGCCCGCCGCATCCTCGAATCGCGCAAGTCTCTGTCCGACAAGGGGTGTTCCATGTGCGGCGAACTCTGCGCCCTGAAGAACGCCGCTGTTAGCCTGAACGAATTCCTGCGGGATGATAAGGTGAACGATGGATGAGGTTGCCTTTCGGTGCCGTTTTCGGTAGAAGGTGACGACAGGAAAGTCCCGTGGGGACTCAGTTGGAAATCGGATCGGAAAAAAGGAGGAAAACGATGCAGAAGCGTGTGGTAGCCGTGGTGGGGATGGCGGCGGTGTTGGCCGCCAGTGCCGCCTGGGGGGCCGCCTTTCGGGTGCCGGAGCAGTCGATCAACAGTGTCGCTCGGGCCAACGCCTATGGAGCTATGCCCGACGGGGCGGACGCCAGCTACTACAACCCGGCCGCCATGAGCTGGCTGCCGGCCGGCTGGCACACCGAGGTGAGTTTCCTCAACATCAACCTGTCCTCCATATCGTATACCGATGCGACGACGGCCGCCAACAATGGCTCGTCCAAGGATGAGCAGTTCCTGCTGTCCAACGTCCATCTCGTGTCGCCGGCCCACGGCAGGCTGCGTTGCGGCTTTTCTCTTGTCTACCCCTTCGGCTTGTCGAAGCGTTGGGACGACCCCTTCCCTCGGAGCACGGCGGAAGATTTCACCTTGAAGATCTACGAGGCCAACCCCACCGTTTCCTACCAGATCAGTGACCGCCTGGCGGTGGGCGCCGGCGTGCGGCTCATCTACGCCGAGGGCGAGGTGCGCAGCCACGCTACCCTGCCGGGGCCGGTCACCCTGCGCCGCGATCTCGAGGGCGACAGCACCGAGATCGGCTGGAACGCGGCCCTCTCCTTCCGGGCCACCGACAACCTGGCCTTGGCGCTCACCTACCGTTCCCAGGTGGATCTCGACCTGGAGGGCGATGCCCAGATATTTCTGGGGGTACCCGTGTACAACGGTCATGCGGAAGTGACGCTGGCGACCCCTGATGTGCTCACCGTGTCCGGCTCCTATACGTGGGGCAAGACCACAGTAGAAGTCACCTGGGACCGGACCTTCTGGTCGGCCTATGACCAGCTCGATTTCAACTACAGTGTTGCTCTTACGACCATCAACGCCGCCTTGGCCGGCTTCGACAATCCCCTCCCCAAGAACTGGGAGGATGCCGACGCCTTCCGGGTCAGCGTTACCCACCGGTTGAGTGACCTCTGGACGGTGATGGCCGGTATCGCCTGGGACGAGACGCCGGTGCCCGATGCGACCCTGGGGTTCGAGCTGCCCGATTCCGACGCGGTGATCTACTCGCTCGGCGCCGCCTACCGCTTCAGCGACCGGTTATCTTTTGCAATATCCTACCTGTTTGACGACAAGGAAAGCCGCACCGTGAGCAATCGGAGCGCCTCTAACCCTTTTGGTCCCAATGGCACCTTTGACCACGGCGGTGCCCACCTGGTGAGTGTCGGTCTGCGTTACCGGTTTTGATGGAATCGTAAAAAGTACGATCGGTCATTCGCTGCGCTCACCACCTCCATCGAGTTCG
>CAYRGZ010000196.1:0-3968 GCA_964423785.1 uncultured Desulfobulbia bacterium | reverse complement strand
GAGTTTTTACGGCTTCATCAGTTTTGACGTCCGCGAGAAAGAACCCAGGTTGCTGCGACAAAAAAAACCGCTGGCTGGTCGGCCAGCGGTTTTTTTTGTCGACCGTACTACGCACGAGAATGTTGGCGGTTCAAGCGTGCCCTTCACCGAGCACCTTGACCACGGCGTCCAGTAGTTCCTTTTGCAGGAGTGGCTTTCGCAGACAATGCGCGATGCCGGCCGCCGCCAGCTGCTCTTCCCCTACGACCTCGTTATAGCCGCTGCAGAGGATGACCGGCAACTCCGGCCGGATTACCCGCAGGCGGGCGGCGAGATCCAGACCGGTGCCTTCCGGCATGGTGAGATCGGTGACCACCAGGTCCCACCTTGCGGGTTGGCGGGAGAATTCCTGCAGGGCCGCGGTCGGCGTCGCAAAACTCGTCACCCGGTGGCCGGCCCGAGTGAGGAATTCCTCGGCCAGAAAACGGATGGTCTCTTCGTCGTCCACCACCATGATGCGAGCCGTCCCTGTCTGGTGGGGTAGGGTGGCAGCAGGTGCAGCGGCGGCCGGATCAGACGTTTCTACGGGGGCTATCGGCAACAGAATGGTGAAGACGCTGCCGAAGCCGGGCTGGCTCGTCACCTGGATGGCACCGCCGTGACTTTTGACGATCCCGTGCACCACTGCGAGTCCCAGACCGGTTCCCTTGCCCTGTTCCTTGGTGGTGAAGTACGGTTCGAATATTTTTTCCATGGTGGCCGGGTCCATGCCGCAGCCGGTGTCACTGACCTCGAGACGCAGGTAGCGTCCTGGGGCGAGGTCGGTGTTGATGGCGTGGGCCGTCGCCGCATCGATGGTGGTGGCGGTGAGGGAGATGCCGAGTACACCGCCTTTCTCTTCCATGGCGTGGAAGGCGTTGGTGGCCAGGTTCATGATCATTTGGTGAATCTGAGTCGGGTCGGCGAGCGTCTGTTCGTCGCTGGCGATATTGGTACGGATGTCGATGGTGGCTGGCAGGCTTGCCCGGAGCAGTTTCAAGGATTCCTTGATGAGCAGGGAGATCTGTAACGGCATCTTCTGGTGCTCGCTCCGGCGGCTGAAGGTGAGGATCTGGCGGACCAGGTCTCGGGCCCGAGTGGCTGCGGTGAGCAGTTGGTCCAGTCGCTTGCGGAGGTTCGGGTTGTCCTTGGCCTCCATCTGGGCGAGCTCGGTGAAGCCGAAGATGGCCGTCAGGATGTTGTTGAAGTCGTGGGCGATACCACCGGCCAGGGTGCCGATGGCCTCGAGTTTCTGCGCTTGGCGCAGTTCAGCTTCGAGGCGCTTGCGTTCCGTGATGTCGGCACCGATGCTGAGCAGTCCGACGACGTTGCCGTCCTCGTCGGTGATTGCTCGGTTGCTCCACTGGATGATGAGCCGGCGGCCGTCTTTGGTGATGTTTTCGTTTTCGTTCATGCGATACCGATCCGGTTGACGGATGATGTCGTCGATCATCCGGCCGAGATCAGCACCTCTGCTGTCGTGCTCTGGGACGATGGTGCCGACCATGAGCCGGCCGACCAGCTCGGAATGCGAAAATCCAAACAGGTGCAGACCGTAGTCGTTCATGAACAGGATCCGCCCCTCCTTGTCCCAGTGCAGAACGATGGCGTTGGCGCTCTGCACCAGTTCCCGGTAGTTCTTCTCACTGGCGGAAAGCTGGTCGATCTTCTCCCGCAGCCGTCGGCGCATGGTATCCAGTGCCCAGGCGAGGACGCCGACCTCGTCCCGGCCGCCGGTGGGTATCGTGCTGTCGAGATCGCCCTCCGCCATGGCCTGGGCCGCAGCGGTCAGCTCCACCACCGGCCGGGTGGCCCGGCGTACCAGGTAGGCGAGCAGTCCCGAGACCAGGACGAAGGCGATGGCGAGGATCATCATGATGCGTTGTTGCAGTTGCTTGACCGGCGCGTACTTGCTGGTCTCGGGCACGGCCCAGCCCACGGTCCATTGCCAGGGATGGAAATGGGTGTAAGCGACCCAGACCCGCTGGCCGTCCGCCGTGGTCAGGACCGTTTCTCCGTCTTTACGGTGGGTAAGGGTGACGATTTCCCGCAGGGTGGGAAAACCGGTCGGATAGAGAAGGATGTGGCCGTCCGGGGCGAGGATGAAGGGAAAGTCGCTGTGATCCTTTTGAAAATAGGTGGAACACAGGGTGGCCAGGGTGGATTGCCGGAAGCTTTCCTCGTAGACGGTGCGCATGCCGGTGGCCGCCAGACGTCGTTCGCGCTGGGCCAGCAGGTTGACCACCGTCGTCAGTTTGCCCCGGTAGAGATCGGTTTCGGTGTGATCTATGACCTGGACGATCTCCCGCGTGGTGGCCAGCAGGATTGCCAGCATGGCGGCCAGGAGGATGCCGGCGGCCGGAAGCAGCAATCGGGTACGCAGGGTCATGGGGTCTCCTGGACGAAGAAGGCTTCTTCGATGAGGTCCAAGGGGAAGACGATGCCGAGTCGTTTTGCCATCTGCATGTTGCAGAAAATCTGCATCCGGGTGTTGCGGGCCAGGGGAATGGCGGCGGGAGGGATGCCTCGGAGGATGGCCAACGCCGTGGTCGCCGCCCATTCTCCCTGTTCTTCTGGCACCTTACCGATGGTGAGCAGAGCGTAGTCTTTCATGTAGTTGGACATGGCGCCGGTGGGAATGCGGGCCTTCTGTTGGACGTGGGGAATGATGGTGTCCAGCCGGTCCCGGTAGAGACCGCCGTCGGTGTTGATCAGCAGGATATCGCAGCGTTCCTGCAACAGGTCGAAGCCGCGCAGGAAGTCTTCGGCGTCTTTCGCATAGTAGGGAATGAGATCGAGACCGAGGAATCGTTTGACGTTGGCCGCCTCCTTGCGGGTGGTGAGAACGTCAGGGCCGATGAAGCCGATGCGGTCGCCGCGGGCGTACGGCCGCAGTCGGGCAACCACCTCGTCCTCGAGGGAAATCTCGATCATGCCGGTGATGTTGGAGCAGGGAAGCCCGTAAGGGGAGGCGTCCCAGTTGACGCCGCAGAAGACCACCGGCAGATTGGTACCCTTGAGATAGGGGACCACCAGGTATTTGACGGCGTTGTCGTCGGAGACGATGACGAGATCCGGTTGCCACTGGTCGATGACCTCTTTGGCGCGGCGGGCGGCGAGGCGCTTGAAGCGTTCTTCCGGGTGGCGTTTCGTGTCGAGATCGACCTGGCGGAACCGTACTATGGCCTGGGAGTCGTCGAAGCCGTTCGTTCCGGGGATGATCCCGAAGACCCGGTAGATGCCGCAGACTATTCCGTCGCTCCAGGCATAGCCCCGGTGATAGGAATTGACGTACAGAACGCGGGGACGGTTGGGATTGGGAACATCCTGGACCGGGGTGTGGCCCTGCCGGGGCTCGTCCGAACAGGCGGCGGCAATGACCAAGAACAGGAAGATGGCGAGAACAGGGCCCAGGCGATAGATAATCTGCACCGGAAGGCGGACTGGTTGAGGTAGTTTGGTTTAAGCCTAAACCGCAAGACAAAAGATTGGCAAGCAAAAAAATAGCGGGGCGCCCGGTGGAGAAGCCGGGGCCCCGCCGCCGTCGCGGGGGAGGAAGGAGTGACGCGACGGAACCTGTTTTCACCGCAAGCAACCTGTTGCAAACGGGCTGGGTGGGCACAAGGACGTGCCGCCGAATTCCGCCGGTTGAGGTCGGCAGGAACTGGTCTCTGCCGACCGATGGTCGAAAAAGTCAGGTACGGCTTTTTCGACTTGAGATAAGTGGACGCCCACCAGGAAAATGGGCTATGCTGTTAGAAGAAGATTGATAAATTATGATGAAGCCGTAAAAACTCGCAGTCGGTGCAGGTCTGACACGGTAATTCAACGAGTTACAAAGCGTGATCTCGATGGAATCGTACTTTTTACGATTCCATCAATTATGATGAAGCCGTAAAAACTCGCAGTCGGTCCAGGCCTGACACGATAATTCAACGGGTTACACGCCA
>CAYRGZ010000195.1:0-4003 GCA_964423785.1 uncultured Desulfobulbia bacterium | reverse complement strand
CGGCCGCCGCGCCTCCTGCCGCAGCACCGGCGGCGCCTCCAGCCGCGGCGCCTCCGGCGGCCGCGCCGCCTGCTCCCGCAGCCCCGCCGGCCGCAGCCCCGCTACCGGCTGCCGCTCCGCCCGCGGCTCCACCTCCGGCCCCGGCCCCGGCGGCCGCACCGCCACTTTCTACCTGGCCCCAAGCCGTCAGCGGGGCGTTGAAGGTCAGCAAGGCCGCCGCAATGCAGAATGCAATCGTTTTTTTCATCACTTCCCCCTGTTTGGTATTCTGATGAACACTCCAGCCGGTCCGTTTTCCGGCCCCGGACTTCCTACTTCTTTTCCATGAGTTTCATTAAAGAGAATCTCCGCTCAGCTGTCAAGAAAAAATGCAAGGAGGATGGCGTGGCCGTTTCCGGGTCATCGCTCATCGAGCGAGGCTTCCCGTTTTTTTCAGACCACCACCGCGACTTCGATATCTCCCTCCTTGCGCAGCACGCTGATGCCCACGTCATGGGGATGACGCCGTAAGGCGAGGTCCACCACGCCGTCGCCCACCCGCAGGTTGGTGATGCGCAAGAAGTCGAGGTAGTCGGGCAGCACCGGGTGGATGAAGGAAATCTGTGGTTTGTCCGGTGAAAAATGTATCCCGAGACAGGCCTGCAGCAGCATGAAGACGGCGCCCGCCGCCCAGGCCTGCGGGGAGCAGGCCACCGGATAGAGGGTCGGTCCTTGGTCCGGTTGGCGGGGAAATCCGCAGAAGAGTTCGGGCAGCCGGTGCAGATCCATGAAGATGCTGGCGTTGAACAGGCCGGTGATCAGGCGCAGGAGTTGGTCCGCCAGGCCGTACCGCGCCAGTCCCAGTGCGATGAGGGCGTTGTCGTGCGGCCAGATGGAGCCGTTGTGATAACTCATCGGGTTGTAGCGGGGCTCGCCCTCGGCCACGGTGCGGATCCCCCAGCCGGAGAAGGATGCCGGCGCCAGCAGGGTGCGGGCACAGCGTTCCGCATACTGTTGCAGGGCGATACCGGTGAACAGGGCATGGCCGGCATTGGAAGTGCGCACCAAGCATGGCCGTTTGTCGCCGTCCAGGGCCAGGGCGAAGGTGCCGAGTTCCTCGGACCAGAAATACTCGTTGAACCGCTGCCGCAGGTTTTCGGCCTCGCGTTGCAGGCGGCGGGCCAGGTCGGCTTTGCCGAGCCGGTCGGCCATCTCGGCGGCGGCCAGCTTGGCGGCGTAAACGTACCCCTGGACCTCGCAGAGGGCAATGGGCCCGCGGGCCGGGCTGCCATCGGCATGGAAAACCGAGTCGTTGGAGTCCTTCCAGCCCTGCTGGACGATGCCGTTGGCCGACTGGCGATGGTATTCGACGAAACCGTCGCCGTCCTGGTCGCCGTATTCGTCGATCCAGGCCAGGGCCCGCTCGATGTGGGGCCAGAGGTGACGGATGAAAGAGGTGTCGCCGGTGCGTTGGTGCCAGGCGCCGGCCAGCATGACGAAGAGCGGCGTGGCATCGACGCTGCCATAGTAGTGGCGGAAGGGGATCTCGTCCAGGGCGGCCATTTCGCCGTGCCGGAGTTCGTGCAGGATCTTGCCGGGCTCGGCGTCCCGTTCCGGCTCCACGGCCGTGGCTTGGTGATGGGCGAGGAAGGCGAGAACTCCCTTGGCGATGTCCGGGGTGATCCACAGGGTTTGCAGGGCGGTGATGATGCCGTCACGGCCGAACGGGGTGCTGAACCAGGGCACGCCGGCGAAGGGGTAAGGACCGTGCTCGGTGTCGGTGGTCAGCATGCGCAGGTCGGCGGCGGAACGGCCCAACCAGTCGTTGAACTGTTCGTTGGCCGTGAAGATGGTCGTGGCCCGCAGCCGTTCCCTGGCTTGCCGGTCACGCACCGTGTACAGGGCCTGCCGGTAGTCGGTGGGGACCGGCACCGGCCGGCCGTTTTCGCAGACGATGGTGATAGTGATATCGTAGCGGCCGGCGGCCGGCAGATCGACGACATATCCGGTCTTCGTGGCGTCGCCGCTGGTCGGTGGCGGCGAGAAGACGAGGCGAGTGCGGCGGGTGACGCCGTCGAGCCCGAGATAGACGAGTGCCAGTTCGCCGTTTTTTCGTTCCGGCGACAAGATGCGGCCGTGCTGCCGGCGCTGGACACCGCGCACCTGGAAGATGTCGGCGTAGTCGGCGTCGTGCAGGAAAGAAAGACGTAGGCGGACGGCCCGCCGGCCGTAGTTCTGCAACCGGACATGCTGGTAACAGGCGTTTTGCCACAAGAAAATGGAGCGGAAGATGTGCACCACCCCCTTGGCCAACACCAGTTGGCCGTCGGCAAACAAATCCGGGGTGGTGAGATCGACGGCCAGGGCGGTATTGTCCCGCGAGACGGCCGAGTTGAGAAGGAGCGGCCGCCGGTCGTTGACCATCAGTTCCCAGTGGGAGAGGAAGCGGGTTCCCTGGTGGTAGAGCCCCTGCTCGCCGATACCGATGTGCTGGATATCGCCGAAGCGGTCGAAGAGGGCAAAGGTTTCCTGATTCTTCAGGACCCGCTTCTGGTCGTCGGCCCGGGAAGAGGTGGCCAGCACGTACCACTGGTCGTCGATGCGAATGACGTCGTCCATTTTCCAAGTTCGGCTCTCGGTCGGCGTGGCGCCGAGCTGTTCACCCCTGCCTCACGCTGCCAGTCGTGGCTGCTGATGCCGGGACAGGAGCCGTTCGTAGACCTGCAGGTATCCTTCCGCCATCCGGCGGGAGCTGAACCGCTGTTCGAAGACCTGGCGACAGCGGAGCCGGCCGATGAGTGGCAGCCGCTCCACCGCCCGGACCGCCGCGTCGATATCGTCGACGATGTAGCCGGTCACGCCGTCTTCGAGGACCTCAGGCACCGATCCGCGCCGGAAGGCGATCACCGGCGTGCCGCACGACAGGGCCTCGATCATCACCATACCGAACGGTTCCGGCCAATCGATGGGGAAGAGGAGGGCGGCGGCGTGGCCCAAGAAAGCGTCTTTTTGCCGTTCGTCGATTTCGCCGATGAAGGTGACGTGTGGCTGACGCAAGAGAGGTTTCACCACTTCCTCGTAGTAGGCGCGGTCCGCCTCGTCGATCTTGGCCGCGACCCGGAGTTCCATGCCGGCGCGGCCGGCGATGGTGATGGCCTGTTCGATGCCCTTTTCCGGCGAGATGCGACCGAGAAAGGCGAGATAGGAGCCGGGTTCCGGGTGGCAGCGATGCAGGTCCAGGGGCAGGCCGTTGTACACCGTCGCCTGCCAGGCAGCCTGGGGCAGGGGTCGCCGTTGATCGTTGGAGATGGAAACCACCGGGATGTCGTCGAACCGGTTGAAGAGCGGTCCGAGATCGGGCAGATCGAGCCGGCCGTGCATGGTGGTGACATGCGGCACGGTGAGCATGCGTGCCAGGGGAAAGTGCAGGTAGTCGAGGTGAAAGTGGATGATGTCGTACTGGTCGGCGTCGGCCAGCAACCGGTCGAGAAGCACGACATGATGGGCGAGAGGATCCCGTACCTTGGGGTCGAGGCGTAGGGCCGCCGGGCAGGCGGCCTCGAGGCGGGCCGCGGTTTCGGAGTCGCCACTGGCGTACAGGGTGACGTCGTGGCCCATGGCGCAGAGTTCTTCGGTGAGATAACTGACGACCCGTTCGGTACCGCCGTAGAGCTTGGGCGGTACGCTTTCATGTAAGGGAGCAACCTGGGCGATGCGCATCGTTTCCACCTCCGTTTTTTTGTTTGCAATCCCGGGCCGGCCTGGGGCCGGATAGGGACATTCAACAGAAGCACAAAAAAAGACGAAGTGTGTGGACGAGGCGGCGGAAACGCCGCAGGGAATCGATTGGAGTGGTCGGAAGTATGTTGTTGACAATAAACAGGTGGGGGCGTCTGTCAAGGGGAGCAAAATCGGAGCTGTATCTTGGGGCCGGAATGTGGTATTTGGAAAAGGAAACGCCTACGACACGATAGCAGCCCGTTGAAAAACGGGCTGTGTGCGGCACAGGGACGTGCCGCCGAAT
>CAYRGZ010000194.1:0-4060 GCA_964423785.1 uncultured Desulfobulbia bacterium | reverse complement strand
CAAACAAAACACCTCGCCAGGAAGGGGCGAGGTGATGGATGATGGGGATGGTGCCCCCGACGCGATTCGAACACGTGACACCCAGATTAGGAATCTGGTGCTCTATCCTGCTGAGCTACGGGGGCAGAAGCGGAAAATTTACCGGTTGGCCGGGGAGAAATCAAGATGGTTTTTCCATGTCCGTCCAGGTATGGTAGGGACGAAAAGCAAGGAGGACGAGCAATGCGACTGCCGACTGCAGACCAGATGCGGAATCTCGACGCCCGCACCATCGAGGAAATCGGGGTGCCGGGAATCGTGCTGATGGAAAACGCCGGCGCCGGCGCGGTCCGGATCCTGGCCGACACCTTCGGCGAGGTGCAAGACCAGACGATCACCATCTTCTGTGGCCCCGGCAACAACGGCGGCGACGGGCTGGTCATCGCCCGTCATCTCCACCAGCGGGGAGCACGGCCGCGGGTGGTACTGCTTGCGGCCCCGGAGCGGCTGACCGGTGATGCGGCCACCAACCTGGCCATCGTGCGCCGCCTGCCGATTTCCGTGGTCACGGTCACCGACGAAGCGGCCCTCGCCGAGGCCACCGCCGACCTCGACGATTCCTTCTGCATCGTGGACGCCCTGTTCGGCACCGGTCTCGCCCGGCCGATCACCGGCCGTTTCGCCGCCGCCGTCGAGGCGATCAACCGCAGCCCCAGGCCGACCCTGGCGGTGGACATCGCATCCGGCCTCGACAGTGACACCGGCCAAATCCTGGGTGCCGCGGTCCGCGCCGACCTGACGGTCACCTTCGGCCTGGCGAAACCAGGGCATTTCCTCTATCCCGGTCGCGACCATACCGGGATCCTCGAGGTGGTCGATATCGGCATCCCCCCGGAGGTAGTGGACGAAGCCGATATCCCCACCGAACTACTCGATCGGTCCTGGGTGGCGACAGCCCTGCCGCACCGACCGGCGGCCGCCCACAAGGGCACCTGCGGCCACCTGCTGGTGGTGGCCGGTTCCACCGGCAAGACCGGCGCTGCGCTCCTGGTCGCCCGGGGGGCCCTGCGGGCCGGCGCCGGCCTCGTCAGCCTGTGCGTACCGGCCGATCTCGATACCATTTTCGAGACCGCCCTCGCCGAGGCGATGACCATTCCGATTCCCCCCTGCCAAGGCCACCTGGAAGACAGCGGCCTGGTCCACATCCTGTACGCCCTCGACGGTAAGCGGGCCGTGGCCCTCGGTCCCGGCCTCGGCACGGGCCCGGACACCGCCGCGTTGGTGCGCGCTCTGTACCGCGATGTCGACCGTCCCATAGTAGTCGATGCCGACGGCTGTACCATCCTCGGTCAGGATACCGATACCATCGGCCAGGCGGCCGGTCCCCGCGTCCTGACACCGCACCCCGGCGAAATGGCCCGTCTCACCGGTCTCTCCACCCGGGAAATCCAGGCAGACCGTCTGGGAGTGGCCCGGGATTTCGCCCGCCGGCACGGGGTCGTCCTCCTGCTCAAGGGGGCATCGACGGTCATCGCGGCCCCCGACGGACGGACGGCGATCAATCCCACCGGCAATCCCGGCATGGCGACCGGCGGCATGGGGGACGTGCTCACCGGTATCATCGGCGCTCTGCTGGCCCAGAATCTCGACCCGTGGCAGGCGGCCTGCTGCGGCGCCTTCCTGCACGGCCTGGCCGCCGACGCCATCCACCGCCACCAACCGCACGGCTACCTGGCCGGCGAGGTGGCCGACCGGCTGCCCGAGGTGCTCAGGGAGGTCCAGTCCCCTCCTCTACCGTCACCGGAATGAGTCCCCGCACCGAGTTGCCGATGTACACATGATCGGCGGCGGTGAGATCGGCCGGGGTCACGACCTTCTCCTCCACCGGCAACGGGGCCCGTTCCAGCACGTACCGGCGGAAGGTACCGGGCAACAGGCCGCAAGATACCGGCGGTGTCACCAGCCGATCGCCGAAGCGGACGAAGACCGTACTGATACACCCCTCGGTGATTTCCCCCCGCTCGTTGACGAACAGGCAGTCGAGGTAACCAACACCCTGCGCCGCCCGCCAGGCATCGTCGTAGCGCTGCCGGCGGCTGGTCTTGTGGTACAGGAAGATATCCGAGGAATCCACCGACCGGTCGGCGAGGCACACCCGTTCCGTGGGCGGCCGGTCCAGGACGGCGGCGAAATCGCGGGCCGGTGGCGGGCAGGGCCGGTGCTCCAGGGTGATGTTCCCGTCCTTGGCAACCAGGAGCCGCACCCGATGGCCGCCTCCCTCGCGGCGCAAATGCTCCGCCAGCTCCCGCAGTCGGCCGTCGAGGGCGGCCTCGTCCAGGGCAAACCCGAAAAAACGGGCCGAGGCCGCCAGGCGCTCCCAGTGGTAGTCCACCAGCCAATACCCCTCTTCGTCCCAGTACATGGTCTCGATGAGGGCAAAGGGCGGCAGCGGTTCGGTGAGAAATCTCCCCTTCAGCAGGCATTCGCGCCACTCCTCGTCACCGTCGGAATCGATGACGATACCGGAGCCGATGCCCATCTCTCCCCGATCGCCGTCGAGCACGACGGTACGGATCGGCACGTTGAAGACCATGTCGCCGTCCGGCGCCACGCAGCCGATGGCCCCGGTATAGACGCCGCGGGGCGAATGTTCCAGCTCGCGGATGATCTCCATGGTGCGGATCTTGGGGGCGCCGGTCACCGAACCACAAGGAAAGAGTGCCCGGAAGAGATCGGCGAGCCGAGGAGTTCCGGCCAAGCGCGCCTCGACGGTGGAGGTCATCTGGTGCAGGGTCTCGTAGGTCTCGACGGAGAACAACGCCGGCACCCGCACCGAGGCCGGCAGCGCGATCCGGCCAAGATCGTTGCGCAACAGGTCGACGATCATGACGTTTTCGCTGCGGTTCTTGATATCGGACCGCAAGAAATCGACGAGCCGGGCATCGGCCTCGGCCGTCGGGCCGCGCCGCATGGTACCCTTCATGGGCCGCGCGGTGAGGACGCGATCGCGGACCCGGAAAAACAGTTCGGGCGACAACGACAGGATCCACCGGCTGCCGCTACGGATGCAGGCGGAATAGCCCACGCTCTGGCCGGCGCGCAGGGCACAGTAGAGGGCCTCGGGCCGGCCGGCGAAAGAGAAACGCAAGCGGGTGGTGTAGTTGACCTGGTAGGTATCGCCGGCCGCGATGTACCGGTGAATAGCGGCGATGGCTTCCCGGTACCGTTCCCGGGATTCCGTCACCCGGCAGTCTTCGATCCGGTAATCACCGACGTCGTCGGTATCGGCCAAGGGCCAGGACCGGTCGTGCAGAAAGGTGCGCCGATCGTGGCAATACATATACGGTTGCTCGAAAACGCCGATCTCGGCAAGACAGGCATCCGGCCCCACGGGCAGGCGGCCGGCCAGGACCGGCTCCAGGAGATAGCCGAACTCGTAGGCGAACCAGCCGGCGAGGTAGAATCCGGCACTGCGGTAGCGTTCCAGGGCCGCGAAAAACTCGTCTATGTCGTCGCCGACACAAAAACGCAGCCAGTGACGCGGCTCGCAGAACAGCAGCGAACGGCGGTTCTCCGGGTCCGGCCGGCTGGTGTCGAGCCACACGAACCGTTCATGGCCGCGCAGGGCGACGAGCAGGCGTCGGACCTCAACCTCTGGTAGGGGAGCACAGTGCATCGAACGATCTTCCCTGAGCTGGCAGCAAGCGGGCAACAACTGGGAAACAAACGGGTGGTGGCTGATCTCAAACCGCCGAACAATAGCAGGCCGGACACTTCTTGCCAAGCAGGGGCAAATACTTTATATAGAGCGGGATTTGGCAAGCCCTACGGTCGGACCGGTTCCCAAGCCCCGACCTGTCTGCTATCATAATATAGCAGCCCCGGCCCGGGTTACGCCGGACCACCGCAATCGAAACGTATCTGGTCACAGGGCACCCCATCTGCGGCGTCATCGGCACGCTTGCGTAGCTCCCAGTACGCGGCGCGTGCCTCTTCCTTGCATCTGGGGCGCCCTGTAACCAGATACCCGGTCCGCAAGGTCGCGACTTCGGCATACGAAGGAGCACCCCCGTGACCGGTT
>CAYRGZ010000193.1:0-4127 GCA_964423785.1 uncultured Desulfobulbia bacterium | reverse complement strand
ATCGCACTTTTTGCGATTCCATCACAATTTCCGTCACGGATCCAGGACTTCGGTTTGCTGTTCTCGACAAACGCAAGCGGGGGAATGCTCATGATTGACGTGGTGATCATCGGTTGCGGCCCGGCCGGTCTGCAAGCCGCGGTCCACGCCGTGCGCAAGAAGGCGACGGCGGTGGTGCTCGGCCGGCCGGAGGCCAGTAGTATCTATCGGGCGCACGTGGAGAATTATCTCTGCGTCGATGGAGTCACCGAAGGGGCGGAGCTGCTGGCCGTGGCCATGCGCCAGGCCGAGCGGTTCGGGGCCAGGCTGTTGCCCGAGGAGGTGTTAGCCGTCCGGCAGGTGGACGACCATTACGAGGTGGACATCACCAGTGGCGAGACGCTCTCTTGCTGGACGGTGATCTTCGCCACCGGTACCAACCGACGCAGTCTCAAGGTGCCGGGAGAGAAGGAACTCCTCGGGCGCGGAGTGAGCTACTGTGTCGATTGCGACGCCAACTTTTTCCGGGGCGCCCGGGTGGCGGTGGTCGGCGACGGCAGCGGCGCGGTGGACGGGGCGCTGACCCTTTTGAACTACGCTGCCACCGTCTATCTGGTCGTCGATCGCCTCGAGGTCGGCGAGAACTTGCGCCGGCGTCTTGCCGACAGCGCTGTCGAGGTGCGCACCGGTGTCAAGGTGACGGCCATCGAGGGAGAGAACGCGGTCACCGGTCTCGCACTCGACAACGGCGAGACCCTGGCGGTGGAGGGCGTGTTCATCGAACTCGGGGCCAAGGGTGCCATGGAACTCGCCACCACCCTCGGAGTGATGCTCGATACCGAGAGCTTCACCCATATTGCCACCGACAAGAAGCAGCGTACCAACTTGCCCGGCGTCTATGCCGCCGGCGACATCGCCGGACCGCCCTACCAGATGGCCAAGGCGGTGGGCGAGGGATGCGTCGCCGGCTGGGAGGCGGCCAACTACGCCCGCAAGAAGGCCAAGGAGAGCGCATAAGCCGGAAAATCCGGGGCCGTGACCGACGAAGCGTACATGGAACTCGCCCTGCAGGAGGCGGTAGCGGCCGCCGACCGCGGCGAGGTGCCGGTGGGAGCGGTATTGACCGCGGCCGACGGCACCATCCTGGCCAGTGACGGCAACCGCAGCATCGAACTGCACGATCCCACCGGCCATGCCGAGATCCTCGTCCTGCGCCAAGCCGGCCACCTGCTCGGGAATTATCGCTTGACAGGAACGACCCTCTATGTAACTTTAGAGTCTTGCGTCATGTGCGCCGCCGCCCTGGTGCACGCCCGGGTCGGCCGGGTGGTGTACGGGGCTGCCGATCCCCGCTACGGGGCCCTGGTTTCCCAGTACCGGATCGGCTCCGATGGCCGGTTGAACCACACGTTCAGCCTGACCGGCGGCGTGCTGGCCGAGCGGTGCGGTGCTCTGCTGCGGGAGTTCTTCCGCAGTCGGCGATCATCGGGCCGTGCCTCGAACGGGTGACCTTGGCCCTGGGCCGGCTGCCCCGATGACAGAGCAGATACGGTGCCTTGTAGGTTTTTCCGAGCGGAGAGGTACCGAAGTGGTCATAACGGGGGCGACTCGAAATCGTCTGTTCCGGGAGACCGGGACCGTGGGTTCGAATCCCACCCTCTCCGCCATCTTCTTCGGCAACGTCCCGGCCGCCGGCCCTCCGGCGGCCTTGCTTTGCAGGTAGTCGCGGACGGACGACGAGTTACCGAGTTCATATCTTTTGGGAGAGGTGACCGAGAGGCCGAAGGTGCACGACTGGAAATCGTGTGTACGGAAACGTACCGAGGGTTCGAATCCCTCCCTCTCCGCCAACAGGTTCCGTTTTGGATAGCCGGGTCCTGTGCAACAAAGGCTCACGAACCCCGCCAGGTCCGGGAGGAAGCAACGGTAGTGACAACCTTTGTGTGCCGCAGGGGTGCCTGGCTATCCTTCTTTTTGCTTCCGCGTGCAGGTCCGCGGACGCTGTCTCCACTGCCACGGTTTTATGTCCTATCTCGTTCTAGCCCGTAAATGGCGACCACAGCGGTTCGAGGATGTGGTCGGACAGCGGGCCGTGGTCCGCACCCTGCAAAACGCCCTGGCCCGTGACCGGGTGGCCCACGCCATGATCTTTTCCGGCGTGCGCGGCGTGGGCAAGACGACGCTTGCCCGCCTGATGGCCAAGGCGATCAACTGCCGGGCCGACGATCCGCCGTGTAACCGCTGCGAGTCCTGCCGAGAGATCACCGCCGGTACTGCTCTCGATCTGCACGAGATCGACGGCGCCTCCAACCGCGGCATCCAGGAGATCCGCGATCTCAAGGAAAACCTCCGCTTCCTGCCCGCCAAGCTTCCCTTCAAGATTTACATCATCGACGAGGTCCACATGCTGACCACCGAGGCCTTCAACGCCCTGTTGAAGACCCTGGAGGAACCGCCGGACCACGTCTACTTCATGTTCGCCACCACCGAGATCCACAAGGTGCCGGTCACCATCCTTTCCCGTTGCCAGCGGTTCGAGCTGCAGCGGATTCCGTTTGCCGAGTTGGCCGCCTTTTTCCGCAAGGTGGCCGAGGCCGAGGGAGTGCGGATGACCGACCGCGCCCTGGAGATGATCGCCCGGGAGGCGGCCGGCAGCGTCCGGGACGGCTTGAGTCTCCTCGACCAGGTCTTTTCCTTTGGCGGTGAGACCATCGGCGAACAGGAGGTCGCCGACGTTCTCGGCCTCGTCGATCACGAATTGTTTCTCGACCTGTTGCGGGCGCTCCTCGCCGGCGAACTCGGCGACAGTCTCGCGATCCTCGATCGGGCCTGCCGGGCCGGTGCCGGCCTCAAGCGGATCGCCACCGATCTCCTCGATGCCTGCCGCGCCCTGGTGGTGGTGAAGACCTGCCGGGAGCCGGCGCCGCTCCTCGATTGTTCCGACCAGGAATTGGCTACCCTCCAGGAGATCGCCGCCGGTTGCGAGGCGGAGCGGCTGCACCATTTTTTCCAGTTGTTGCTGCGAGGCGTCGAGGAGGTGATGCGGGCCATGCAGCCGCGTTTCTCCCTGGAGATGCTGTTTGTGCGGCTCTGCGAGGCGCGGCGCATCACGCCGGTGGCCGACCTGCTCCAGCGGGTCGATGCCTTGCTGGCAAATGCGCCGCCGCCGGCCGTGGATCCGCCGAGCACCCCCAGGTCGCCGGTCAGCCGACTGTCGGTTGCGACCGCCGTCTCCGAGCCCGCCGCCCGCCCGACACCGGTGCCGGCCGCCCCCAAAGTGGCGGAGCCGGCCCCATCGCCCCCGCCGGCCACCCCGCCGCAAGACCAAACCGGGCGGGAGAAGCCGCCGGCCGGCAAGCGGAGCGTGCGGCACCACTGGGACGATTTTCTCGATTACGTCAAGGGCCGCAAGGAGTGGATGGCCCAGATCCTGCGCCTTGCCTCCAGGGCGCGGGAGGAGGCGGGGGATCTGATTTTGACCTTCGACGATCCCACCGAATTCAAGGTGCTTCAGGAGCGGGAGAACCTGCTGCTGCTCGCCGAGTACGTGCAGGATTTCTTCCAGCAGGAGCTGGCGGTCAAGTTCCGGGTGCGCGGCGGCGACACCGTGGTCACCGACGACCAGACCATGGCCGCGGCCCAGGAGGAACGCCGCGCCCTGGCCCGCGATCCCCTCGTGCAGGCGACGGTGGACGTCTTCGGTGGCGAGATCGCCAGCATCCGCACCGGTCCCCGCTTTCGCACCTTGCAACAGGAGGGGGGATAACCGGAACAATAACGCCAGAGGTGTATGTGATGGATTTCAATGCGATCATGCAGCAGGCCCGCCAGTTTCAGGAGAAGCTCACCGCCATCCAGGAACGGTTGGCGCACGAGCAGGTGACCTCCACCGTGGGAGGCGGTATGGTGCAGGCCACCGTTGATGGCACCATGCGGCTGGTGTCTATCAGCATCGACCGGGAGGTCATCGACCCGGACGAACAGACCATGCTCCAGGACCTGGTGGTGGCGGCGGTGAACGATGCCATGACCAAGGCGCGCGAACTGGCCCAGGCGGAGATGCGCGCCCTGACCGGTGGTTTGCAGATCCCGGGACTGTTTTGACGGCTCCGGGCGTTGACCGGTGCCGCTTCTTTCCTTTGTTGAAT
>CAYRGZ010000192.1:0-4166 GCA_964423785.1 uncultured Desulfobulbia bacterium | reverse complement strand
GGGTTACAAAGCGTGAACTCGATGGAATCGCACTTTTTGCGATTCCATCAATTCTTGATGATCCCGTAAAAACTCGCAGTCGGTCCAGGCCTGACACGATAATTTAACAGGTTACAGCGCGAACTCGATGAAATCGTATTTTTTACGATTTCGTCAATTCTTCATCCCTCCTTCAACGTGCGTTACGATCGCGTCTCCGTCGTCATTCCGACCTACAACCGGGCCGCCTTTCTCCGGCGGGCCATTGACTCGGTGCTCGACCAGGAAGGGGTGGCGGTGGAGTGTATCGTGGTGGACGACGGCTCCTCCGATGATACCCCGGCGCTCGTCGCCGGCTACGGCGACCGGGTGCGGCTGGTGCGCCAGCCCAATCGCGGTCCGGCAGCAGCCCGCAACGCCGGTATCCAGGTCGCCAGCCACGAGTGGATCGCCTTCCTCGATTCCGACGATTGGTTCGCGCCGGGCAAACTGGCCCGCCAGCTCGGCGCCATGGTGGCCCGGCCGGAATTCCGCATCTGCCATACCCAGGAAATCTGGTACCGACGCGGCTCCCTTCTGAACCAGAAAAAGAAACACCGCAAGCGCCACGGCGATATCTTCGACCATTGCCTGCAGCTCTGCGCTATCAGCGTCTCCACCGTGGTGCTGCACCGGTCGGTCTTCGACGCGGTGGGCCTGTTCGCCGAGGATTTTCCCTGCTGCGAAGATTACGATCTCTGGCTGCGGGTCACCTGCCGCTACCCGGTGCTGCTGGTGGACGAGCCCCTGACCATGAAGGACGGTGGCCGGCCGGATCAGGTATCGCAACGGTACCGGATCGGCATGGACCGCTTCCGGATCCGGGCCATCCTGCGGCTGCTCTTGTCGGCGTCCCTGTCCCCCGAGCAGGCTCGACTGGCCAGGCGCGAGCTGGTGCGCAAGTGTCGCATCTACGGTAACGGCTGTCGCAAGCACGGCCGGCTGGCGGAGGCGGCGCGCTACCTCGCTGTCGCCGAGTGGTTCGCCGGCCGTGACGGATGACGATGGGCCTGCGGATGAGGCAACGGTTCCCGGTTGACCTGACCGGTCCCTATTCGGTACAGTGCGGGATGCGGTATCGCTAACCCCCCAGGAAGACAACCATGCTTGATCGATTCCAAGAGCTCGACATGATCGAGCAAATAATCCTGCTCGAAACCATTCGGGCCGAGGGCGACGTGACGGCGATTCCCCCGCTTCTCGATCTCTATGCCGAGCGTGTCTGCGATACGGCGGTGGACGAGATGCTCTACCACACCCTTTTCGATCTGCTGGGCAGTGATCCGGCCGCGGTACGGGCCGGACTCGCCCACCGGTCGCCACGGGTGCGGCGTCTTTGTATCCGCCGGCTGGCCAAGGAACCGATGGCCGGCGGCCGCGAGGCCCTGCTGGCCCAGCTGGCGGTGGAGAAGGAGACCGAACTCGTGGCCGAGATCATCCGGGCTTTGGAATCGTACGCCGACGCCAGCCTGGTTGACGATCTCTTGCCGTTCATCGAACATCCAGACACCTCGGTCGCCGGGCTGGCCATCCAGCTCCTTGCCCAGAGCGGCAACGACCGGGTCTGCGTGCGTCTCTGTAACCGGGTGGCGCGGCGGCTGGGAGAACTGGGGGCTGGCGACGATTGTGATCTCTGGCTTGGGCTCGCCATCCAGGCCCTGAGTAATTTTCGGGAGGATGAGGTCGTTTCTCTGCTGGTCCGCAACCTGCACCATCCCAATCCAGTGGTCCGGCGGTTGGTGGGCGAGACCCTCGTTGCCATGGGTAGCGTCGCCCTGCCCGCCCTGGAGCACCTGCTGGATCACGGTAGTCTGAACGAGAAGGTGTATGCGGCTCGCATCCTTGGCAAGACCGGGGAAACGGGAGCCACCGCCATCCTCGCCGACGCCTTGGACCGGTCGATGACGGATCCGGTCCTCAAGTTCGCCATCTACCAGGCGCTTGGGAATCTCGGTACGGTCCGGAGCAAGGCCGGCCTGGTGGATGGTCTCGACGAACCCGATGAGATCGCCCTCATCGCCGTGTTGCACGGGCTCGAATTACTGGACGACCCCGCGGCCGCCGCCGAGTTGCAACGACGTATTCTTGTCGAGGACGAGCAGGCGGAGCGGATCCTGCGGGCCATGGTGGCGGCCCGGCCGGCGCGGTTGTTTGCCTCTGTGACCTCCGATCCGGCTGCGACGGCGCTCCTGTGCGAAGCGGTGCGGCAGGCCAACAATCCGGAAGCAGTGGCGCTCCTGCGCAAGGTGATGCACAACCGTGACGATGCCCCTGCGCGGCAATGCCTGGAACGGTTGCCGGCCGGGGTCTCGGTTGCCGGCAAACGGATCCTGGTGGCCGACGATGCGATGGCCATGCGATCCTTCTACCAGAGCGTTGCCGCCGAACTCGGTGTGGAAGTGATGGCGGCGGCCGACGGACTCGCCGCCCTGCAACTCTTGCGGCGCAATGCCGAGGTCCACTGTCTCGTCACCGAACTCACCATGGAGCGGATGACCGGCCTCGAGCTGGTGCGCGAGGTGCGACGCGATCCGCGATGGCAGACCTTGCCGGTGCTGGTCGCCACGGTGGAGACCGATCCCGGCCAGCACGAGCTGGTCCGGGCCGCCGGGGCCGATGCCATCCTGGTAAAGCCCTTCGACCGAAATCGCTTCCGGGCCCGGCTCAGAGAACTGCTGCAAATGACGAGAAGTTGAGTGCTGTCGGTTTCCGGCTGGCTGCTATGTGTTGATGAGATCGTGCTTTTTGCGATTTCATCATGTCTTGCTGGCGACACGATGAACATGGACGAACCAGAAGGTGCCGGGGATGAGGAAAAGGACGGCCAGGCCGGCGGTCACCGGCCGCGGCGAGAATCCGGCATCGAGGGCCAAGCCGGTGACCAGGGTCGAGAGGGAGAGGACCAGGGTGAGTAGGGCCATCTCCGCCGCCAGCACCCGGCCGCGGACGTAGTCCGGCACGGTTTGTTGTAAAAGGGTGGTGGAAAACACCCACTGGATGGAACCGCCCACGTGGCCGATGAGGACCAGCGGTAGGGCGAGGGCGATGTTTGGGGCGAGGCTGAAGGCGAGATAGGCCCCGGCGGAGATGAAGTAGGCCAGCGCGATGCCCCGGTACATGGCCGGCCGGCTGTCGCCGAGAATGCGCCAGGCGACGATGGGGCCGATGGCGGCGCCCAGGCCGCGGAAACTGTAGAACAGGCCGCTGCCGCCACCCTGATCGCCCAGACGGAAGACCTGTTCTCCGAAGACGGTGAGCATCACCAGGATGCCGCCGGACAGGGCCCAGCCGCTCTTTACCAGCATGATGCGGCCCACTTCCGGGTTCTGGCGCACGTACCGGTAGCCGGCCTGGATGTCGTCGTAGCCGGTAAGCCGCCGCCAGCCGCCTCGGCCAGCCGGCCGGCGGCTTGTCTGTTGCGGCAGGTCGATGGTGGCGAGCAGCACGGCCGACAGGGCGAAGGTGGCGGCGTCGATGACAATGGCCGTTCTCCAGCCCCACAGCGCGGTGACCAGGCCGCCCAGGGCAGCGCCGAAGGCGAGCAGTACCGACCAGGTGGCACCGGACAGGGCGTTGGCGAGCGGCAACTGCTCGGTGCTCACCAGGTTGGGCACTGAGGCGCGTCGGGCGGGATCGAAAAAGGTCCACAGGGTTTCCTGGATCACGGCCAGCACGTATACCAGCCAGATTTGTTCCGGCCGGCGGACGAGGAGAAAGCCGAACACCACCCCCACCCGGAGGAGATCGGCCAGGATCATAATCGTTTTACGGCTGAACCGGTCGGCGACGACGCCCGCCGCCGGGCCGAAGAGGGTGGTGGGCAGAAACTTGGCGATCAAAAACCAGCTTACCGTGCCGCCGCCACCACCGAGCCCGGTGAGTAGGACGAAGATGGCGATGTAGTTGAACCAGTTGCCGAGCTGACTGATGACGCCGGCGAGCCAGAAGCGGCGATAACGGCGGTTGTCGCGCAGCAGGTCGCGGTAGTTACGCCAGTTGGTTACCGATGGGGGATGGGACATCGCAGGAACGGAAAAAAGATGGCCTCGTAAAAAGTCGCAATCGGTGCAGGCCTGACACGATAATTCAACGGGTTACACGCCGCGAACTCGATGGAATCGTAGTTTTTACGATTCCATCAAAAAAGA
>CAYRGZ010000191.1:0-4214 GCA_964423785.1 uncultured Desulfobulbia bacterium | reverse complement strand
GCGGCGGGGCGTAGTCGTTGTGGGTCATCGCTGGCAGCGCTCTACTCTACACGTGACAAGAACGTATCGGAGTCGTACTTCGTTGCGATTCCGGTTATCCTGATCGAAGGAGGAATCATGGTGGAAATGAACGAATCCGGGACGCCGGCGGAAAATGTCGAGAGTCTCCAGATTCCGGAAGTGCTGCCGACGATGGCGGTGCGTGACGTAGTGATCTTCAACTACATGATCGTGCCGCTCTTCGTCGGTCGGCCAGCGTCGGTGAGCGCCGTCCAGGAGGCCCTGTCCAAGGACAAGTTCTTGTTTTTGGTCACCCAGAAGGACGCGGCCAACGATGAGCCGGGGCCGGACGACATCTATCGGGTCGGTATGGTTTGCGTCATCATGCGCACCTTGAAGCTTCCCGACGGCCGGCTCAAGGTGCTGGTCCAGGCGGTCCGCAAGGCGACCATCCGCGAGATCCTCGCCTCCGATCCCCATTTCGTCTGCTCCATCGAGCCGGTGGAGGAGGAGGAGGTCACTGAGATCACCGTCGAGATCGAGGCGCTGATGCGCAACGTCCGCGAGCAGACGGAAAAGATTCTTTCCCTGCGCGGGGTCATGTCCTCCGATCTCATGGTCATCCTCAACAACATCGAGGAGCCGGGCCGGCTCGCCGATCTGGTCGTCTCCAACCTGCGGCTCAAGACCTCGGAGTCGCAGCTCGTCCTCGAGACCTTCGATCCCGTCGCCCGACTCAAGAAGGTGGCCGAGTTCCTGAACAAGGAACTCGAGGTCTCGACGGTGCAGGCCAAGATCGAATCCGAGGCCAAGGAGGAGATGGGCCGCAGCCAGCGGGAGTACTACCTGCGCGAGCAGTTGCAGGCCCTCAAGAAGGAGCTCGGTGACATCGACGACCGCACCCAGGAGATCGAGGAACTGCGGGCCCGGTTCGAAAAAACCCGCATGCCGCCCGAGGTCAAGAAGGAAGGGCTCAAGCAACTGCGGCGGCTCGAGATGATGCACCCGGACGCTTCCGAGGCCACCATCGTCCGGACCTACATCGACTGGCTGCTCGACGTGCCGTGGAAGAAGTCGAGCAAGGACCGCCTCGATCTCAAGGTCGCCCAACAGGTGCTCGACGAGGATCATTACGGCCTCGAGAAGGTCAAGGAACGCATCCTTGAATACCTTGCCGTCCGCCAGCTCAATAAGAAGACCAAGGGGCCGATCCTGTGCTTCGTCGGTCCGCCCGGGGTGGGCAAGACCTCGCTCGGCCAGTCCATCGCCCGGGCCATGGGCCGCAAGTTCTACCGGATGTCGCTCGGTGGCATGCGGGACGAGGCCGAGATCCGCGGCCACCGCCGGACCTATATCGGCGCCATGCCGGGCCGCATCATCCAGGGGCTCAAGACCTGCGGCACCAACAATCCGGTGTTCATGATGGACGAGATCGACAAGGTGGGGGCCGATTATCGCGGCGATCCCTCGTCGGCCCTGCTCGAGGTCCTGGATCCTGCCCAGAACGTCGAGTTCGTCGATCACTACCTGAACTTGCCTTTCGATCTGTCGCGGGTGATGTTCATCACCACCGCCAACATGACCGATACCATTCCGCCGCCGCTCCTCGACCGCATGGAGGTCATTCGCCTTGCGGGCTACACCTTGGAAGAGAAGATGGTCATCGCCCGCCGCTATCTGTTGCCGCGCCAGATCAAGGAAAACGGCATCAGCGAACGGCACCTCAAGTTCGACGACGACACCCTGCGCCTCGTCATCACCCACTACACCCGCGAGGCCGGCCTGCGCAACCTGGAGCGGGAAATCGGTTCCATCTGCCGCAAGGTGGCGCGCAAGATCGCCGAGGGCGGCCGGGGGCCGTACACCATCTCGCCCCGCACCCTGGAGAAATATCTTGGGCCGCCCAGGTATCTGCCCGAGGCCGAGGCCGAGATCATCGACCAGCCGGGGCTCGCCACCGGGCTGGCCTGGACCGAGGCCGGCGGCGAGATCCTCTACATCGAGGTGGCGTTGTTGAAGGGCAAGGGAGTCATCACCCTCACCGGCCAATTGGGCGAGGTGATGAAGGAGTCGGCCCAGGCGGCGGTGAGTTACTGCCGCTCGCGCCTCGATCCCATGGATCTGCCGGAAAATTTCTTCGATGAGACCGATATCCACATCCACGTGCCCGCCGGCGCCATTCCCAAGGACGGACCGTCGGCCGGGGTTACCATCGCCACCGCCCTCTACTCGGCCCTGACCAAGAAGAAGGTGCGCCAGGACGTGGCCATGACCGGTGAGATCACCCTGCGCGGCCGGGTGCTGCCTGTCGGCGGCCTGAAGGAAAAGGCGCTCACCGCCCTGCGGGCCGGCATCAAAACGGTGGTGATTCCGGAACAAAACAAGAAGGATCTCGTCGATATTCCCAAGGAGTTGCGGGAACGCATCCGGTTCGTGGCCGTGAAGAACATGGATCAGGTTCTCGATGTCGCATTCTGACACGCCACGGGCGCCGGCCGCCGCCGGCCGCCTGGTGGCGGCGGTTGCCTTCCTGGCCGGCGGGGCTGCCGCCCTGTTGGTGCTCGGGTTTTTCGGCCTTTGGGGATACGCTTTCACGCCGGGCCCGACGGCGGAACGCCAGGTGATGGTGGCGCCCGGCAGCAGCGTCGGTGGTATCCGGCGGCTGTTGGCCGCTGAGGGCGTGGTGCCCGACGATCGGCGGTTCGAGGCCCTCGCCCTGCTCATGGGCGTGGCGGGCCGCCTCCGGGCCGGCGAATACCGCATCCCGGCATCCGCCACCCCGTATGAGGTGCTGGAGCTTCTTGCTCGGGGGGACACGGTTCTGCACCGGATCACCATCCCCGAGGGATCGACCATGATAGAGATCGCCGACTGGTTGGCCGCCGCCGGGATCGTCGATCGGGATGCCTTTTTGGCGCTGTGCCGCGACGCCGAGTTCTGCCGTTCCCTGGGGGTTGCGGCCCCGAGCCTCGAAGGTTATCTCTTTCCCGATACGTACCGCTTTGCCCGCCGGAGCGATCCCCGGCGGGTGATCACGGTCATGGTGCGGCAGGGCGAGCGGGTCTGGCGCGAGCTCACTGCCGATCGGCCGCCCGCCATGGATCGTCATGCGGTGTTGACCTTGGCCTCGATCGTCGAAAAGGAGACCGGCGTGGCAGCGGAGCGGCCGCTGGTGGCCGGGGTCTTTCTCGAACGGCTGCGGCGCGGCATGCGGTTGCAGGCCGATCCCACCGTCATCTACGGGCTCGGCGCCTTCAGCCGGCCGCTCACCCGGCGGGACCTGGAAGCGGATACGCCGTACAATACGTACCGGTACGCCGGTCTGCCGCCGGGCCCCATCGCCAATCCGGGCCGGGCCGCCATTGCCAGCGTGCTGCAGCCGCGGACCGGGTACCTCTACTTTGTATCCCGCAACGACGGCACCCATGAGTTCTCCGCCACTCTGCGGGAACACAACCGGGCGGTGCGTAAATATCAGCGACGACGGAACGGAAAATCGTTGAACAAGAGGAAACGGGTCGTAAGGAGAGACGATGCAACGGAAGCGGAGCAGTGAACGTAGGCAGGATCGGCAGAAGGGATTTTCACTCATCGAACTGCTGATCGTCATGGTGATCCTCGGTCTCTTGGCCTCCCTGGTGGGACCGCGTATGTTCGGCAAGCTCGGTATGGCCAAGCAGAAGACCGCCAAGACCCAGATCGAGATGCTGATGAGCGCCCTCGATTCCTACCGGCTCGATGTCGGCCGGTATCCTTCCACCCAGGAGGGACTCGATGCCTTGGTCCAGAATCCCGGGGTGGAAAACTGGAACGGTCCCTATCTCGCCAAGGCGGTGCCCAACGATCCGTGGGGTAATCCATACTATTACGAGAACCCGGGCCAGCACGGCGAGATCGACATCTTCTCGTACGGGGCCGACGGCCAGCCCGGCGGCGAGGGTGAGGACGCCGACGTCAATTCCTGGGAGTGAGCGAGTATGGCCCCATCTCGATTCGTATCTGGTCACAGGGCACCCCATCTGCGGCGTCATCGGCCCGCTTGCGTAGCTCCCAGTACGCGGCGCGAGCCTCTTCCTTGCATCTGGGGCACCCTGCAACCAGATACCCGGTCCGCGAGGTTGCGACTTCGGCAGACGAAGGAGCACCCCCCTGACCAGTTACCTCGATTCAGGGCGTGGCGCGTAACTCGGTGAGCACTGCAGCGAGCCCCTGCC
>CAYRGZ010000190.1:0-4253 GCA_964423785.1 uncultured Desulfobulbia bacterium | reverse complement strand
TTTTTACGATTCCATCAAAACATCTCGACCTCGGCGTCTCCGTCGCCGCCGGTGGCCCGGGAACCGCCGGTGGCGAACAGGCCGGCCAGATCGAGAATGAGACCAACGCGGCCGTCGCCGAGAATGGTACCGCCGGCCACACCGGGAATCTCGGTGAGCAGACCGCCGAGACTCTTGATCACCACTTCCTGCTTGCCGAGGAGCTCGTCCACCATGAGCGCCCGCTGCTGGCCCTCGTGTTCCACCACCACCAGGATGGCCTCGCACGGGTCGGTACAGGTCGGCTCGATGTCAAAGGTCTGGTAGAGGCGGATGATGGGCACCAGGTGGTCGCGCAGCAGGATGGCCTCGCCCCGCTCGCACACGGTCTGGTACTGCTCGCGGGTCGGCTTCAGGGACTCCTTGATGGCAATGGTGGGAATGATATAGCGCTCACCGCCGACCCGGACGACGATGCCGTCGATGATGGCAAGCGTCAGCGGCAGCTTGATGACGAACAACGATCCCTTACCGGGCTCGCTGTACACCTCCACCTTGCCGCGCAGTTTTTCCACCGCCTTCTTGACCACGTCCATGCCGACACCACGGCCGGAGACGTCGGTGATCTTGTCGGCGGTGGAAAAGCCCGGCACGAAGATCAGGTTGTTGAGTTCGTGCTCCGAAAGATTGTCGTCGGGCTGGATGAGACCGCGTTCGATGGCCTTCTGACGAATCTTTTCCGTATTGAGGCCGTTGCCGTCGTCCTCGATCTCGATCACCATGTTGCCGCCCTTCTGATAGGCCCTGAGCGCCACGGTGCCGGCCGGCGGCTTGCCGAGCCTCTGGCGTTCCTCGGGGAGCTGGACGCCGTGGTCCACGGAGTTACGGATCATATGGACGAGCGGATCGTAGATGGAATCCACCATGTTGCGATCGATCTCCGTATCCTCGCCTTCCATCACCAGGTTGACGATCTTGCCGGATTTCTTCGACAGATCACGCACCAACCGGATCATCTTCTGGAAGGTCTGGCGGATGGGCACCATGCGCATGGACATGGCCGTCTTCTGCAGCTCCGAGGTGATGCGGGCGAGCTGGGAGAAATCACGGGTGAGCTTGGGATCGACGATCGCCCGGATATGGGGATTCTCCTGCACAAGGGACTGCATGATGACGAGTTCGCCCACCGCGTTGACCAGGGCGTCGAGCTTTTCGATATTGACCTTGATGGAGGCGTCCACCTTCTTGCCCGCCACCGGTTTCCTGGAGGCAGCCGGAGCGGGAGCGGCCGGTTTCTCCGCCGGGGTGGGAGGCGGTTCGGTCGGCGACGCCGGCCCAGCGGCGGCAGGACGAACCGGCTCTTCCGGGCCGGCGGCGGGCTGCGTGGAGACGGCGGCAGACACTGCGGAGGGTGCCGGCGGAGACGTCGTCGGTTCCTCCGATTCTACCTTGCCCTCCTGGATCGCCCGGATACGCTGGATATACTCACGGATATCGTAATTCTTGTACGCCGCAGGTCCCTGGGCCACCACGTCCCGCAGGTTGTCGATCATCGACTTCAGGTAGTCTCCCACACTCAGGACCACATCGATGACCTGGGAGTCCATGGGCCGCACCCCGTTGCGCACGTCGTCAAGCAGGTTCTCAGTGGCATGGGCGAGCTTGTTGATCGCCTTCAGGTTGAGGAACCCGGCCACCCCCTTAATAGTGTGGAAGGGGCGGAAGATGTTGTTGATGATCTCCGGGTCGTCGGGACTGTTCTCCAACTCGAGGACGTTGACCTCGATGGTCTCGAGATGCTCCGACGCCTCCTCGATGAAGCCGGAGAGCAGATCCAGGTCTTGCATAAACTCCTGCGGATCCTGGACGATGGCCTCCTCCTCATCCGATGGCACGCCGGCGGCTGCTGCTTCGGGCTCCCGGGCCGGCGGCGAGGTCTCCTCGGCCGGCCCGGCTGGCTCCCGAGGAGACTCTCCCTCGGCTTGTTCGGCGGCCTCCTCCTGCTCCTTGGCACCACCACTCTCCCCACTCTCACCGACCACCGTATCGCCGGCGCCCACCGTCTTCGGGATCGGCACCGTACCGGCGGCCACCTCGGCATCGGGAACCGCAAAGCCGGTCTTGCGCACCGCCTCGCAAAAGGCGGCCACCTGCTGGTCGTCGGCATCGGTGTCGCTGCGGGCGACCTCCTGCATGACGGCGATGGCCTCGCCGACGTGACCGTAATTGTCGACCGAATCGTCGAGAGTGGTAAGGATGATCTGGTCGAGCACCTGCCAGAGGACCGCCCCCATGCTCCTCAAGCGGGATCGCGAGCCGATGTCGGCACTGGTGAGCAGCCGTTCCAGGTGTTCGAGCAGCTCCCCCACAGTGGCGAGATCGCCCGGCTCCACCAGGACGATCTTCAGAGCCATCTGTTCGAGTTCAGCCTGCATCGCATTTTCCTGCGCAACCATCGCTGTCTCCCCAAGCGTTCTCTCCACGCCGGCGGTGGACCGATCCGCCGCTCCTTCCCCCGAGGTCATTGCCGAACGGCGAACTTCCTCCGCGTGAACGACACGAAATATCTTATCATTTTCCCCAAGAGCGTTCCAAGGACAATTTCGCCGTCCCGCACGGCTGGGGTTATTCAGCCTCGATCCTTCCCTCCCGGGAAGCACCTTCACTCTTCGGCACCGCCAGTTTGCCGAGTTCCCGCTCGATCACCGCCCGGTTGGCGAGGATCTTGGCCATGAGCGAGGTCTGGGGATAGCGACGCGCCGCTGTATCGAGCCGTTGCAGGGCCTCCTCGAGGAATTGCCGCTTCTTCTCCGGATCGATCCCCTTGCGGGCCCGCAAGAACAGCGTGGCCGCCTGGTGGCGCAATTCGCCGGCCGCCCGGTCAGCGGCCTGGACGATCCGTGCCTTGGCCCGTTCCCCATAGGACGAGGCCAAAAGCGCCCCGTAGGCCTCGATGGCCGCATCCCACCGGCGTTCTTCAAAAAGGCCCTCAGCCCGTTGCCAGGCGGCGGCGAGCCGCTCCTCTTCCTCGGCGGCCCGCCGGCGGCGCTCCGCCTCCTGCCGGGCGCGACGGGTTTCCACCAACCGGTCGAACTCCGCCTGCTGCTCGACGGTGAGCTGGTACGACCGTATCTCCTCCTCGATGCGGGTGGCACCGCCGAAATCCCGTTCATCCACGGCCAGGGCCAGGGCGGCGAGCCGTTCCTGGGCCCGATCGTAGATCGTGCGCCGCACCTCGTCCACCAGTTGCTCGGCATGTTGCCGCAGGGGGCTATCGTGGAAGAAGGTCTGCAACTGTTCAAGGGCCAGTTCCATCTTGCGGCTCAATCGGTGACCGTCGAAGAGAAAATACTCCCAGAGCACGAGCTGGTAGACGCTCAAGGCCGGATCACCGGCCGGCGCCCGGCGCAGGACCGCGGCATGGGAATCGACCCAGGCATCGACGGCACGCAGGGGAGCAAGGATCGTCACCAGGTTTTCATAGCGCTCACTGGCCGCATCACGGTCGCCGGCGGCGAGCAGCAGATCGGCGACCCGGCGCTGGAGGGCAAATCGCCGGACTGGATCCTGCACCTCGGCGGCGATCTCCTCCAGAACCGCGGCCGCCTCGCGGGCGCGGCCCAGCTTGGCGAGGGCATCGGCGTAGGCGTTGCGCGACGCCGACGACGGCTGCCAGTCGGGAAAGACCTGCCGCAAGTTCTCGTAGGCGGTGACACTGTCCTGCCAGCGGCCCATCTCGTGGAAGGCGACCACCGTGCCGTCGGCCATGGCGGCATCCTCACCGGCCACGATCCGGGTGTCGTCCCTTTCCACCGCTCTCTGGGAAACGGCAGCCGCGCAACCGTTCCGCAAGTAAGCGATATCGGCGACCATCCCGGCCCATGGATCCCCGGCCAGGGAGTCCTCCACCGCGTAATCACCGCCGACGAAGGCAAGTTCCCGATAAGCGGCCAGGGCCTGCTCGGCCAGTTGCGGGCAGGGGGAATCCACGACCGGCGGCTCCTCCTGCAGGCGCTGCAGTTCCTGCTCGTAAAAGGCGACCCGGTCGGCGAGGAAATTCGGCGCCGGCAACCGGACCATCCGCATGGTCACCACCTCCGGCGCGGCCGGCGCCGTGGCCTGGCACTCTTCTGCCGGCGGCGGGGTTTCTGTAACCGGTGCCGCTGGAGCCGGGGTCGGGGCCACGACGGGCGGGGCGGTGACCACCGGCACTTGGATCTCCTTCTGAACGCAGGCGGCAAGAAAACACAGCACCACGGCGAGCAGCCACTGCA
>CAYRGZ010000189.1:0-4265 GCA_964423785.1 uncultured Desulfobulbia bacterium | reverse complement strand
TCGCCGGCCTGCTTGCCGGCCGGGCGGTCAGCCCACCGGTGATCATCCGGGAACATGACCTTTCTTTCCGGGTGGATTTCACCGAGGGCCAGAAGACCGGTTTCTTCCTCGACCAGCGTGACAACCGGTTGCTCGTGCGGCGGTTGGCGGCTGGCCGCGACGTGCTCGATTGCTTCTGCTACACGGGCGGTTTTACCTGTAACGCGGTGGCCGGCGGTGCCCGATCGGTACTGGCCGTGGACAGTTCGGACGCCGCCCTGGCCGGGGCGATGGAAAACCTGCAGGTCAATACGCTGGATGCCGGCATCGTCACCTGGCAGCGGGGTGATGTGTTCCAGGTGTTGCGTCGGCTGCGGGACGCGGGCCGCACCTTTGATCTTGTCATCCTCGATCCGCCCAAGTTCGCCCCCACCGCGGCCCAGGCGGCCCGGGCCGCGCGCGGCTACAAGGACATCAACCTGCTAGCCTGCAAGCTGTTGCGGCAGGGTGGTATCCTGGTGACCTTTTCCTGTTCCGGCGGTGTCGATGCCGCCCTGTTCCAGAAGATCGTCGCCGGCGCCGCCCTGGACGCCGGGGTGACGGCCCGCATCGTCGGCCACTGCCACCAGGGGGCCGATCACCCGGTGGCCCTGTCCTTCCCGGAAGGCGAGTACCTGAAGGGGCTGGTCTGCGTGGTGGATGAGGGCCGGGCATGACGGTGGAAGTGAAGTCGGGCTGAGTGCTGAGGACGGAGAGTTTGAAGATTTCTGGGGACACAATACTCATTTATTGACTCCTTTGTCCGCGGGGGGTATGGTGTCCGCATGGCACGTCTAGCACGAGTAGTGGTGCCGGGCATCCCCCATCTCATAACCCAGCGGGGCAACCGGCGGCAGGAGACCTTTTTTTTCGAGGCCGATTACGAGGAGTATCTGACCCTCATGGCGGAGTGGTGTATCCGTTGCCGGGTCCAGATCTGGTCGTACTGTCTGATGCCCAACCATGTCCATCTGATAGCGGTGCCGGAGAGCGAGGATGGTTTGCGCCGCGGAATAGGGGAGGCGCATCGTCGCTACACGCGCTACGTCAACGCCCGGCAGGGCTGGACGGGGCACTTGTGGCAGGGGCGCTTCGCCTCCTTTCCCATGGACGAGCGGTACCTGCTGGCAACCGCGCGGTACATCGCCCTGAACCCGGTGCGGGCCGGGCTCTGTGAAAGGCCGGAAGAGTATCGCTGGAGCAGCACCCGGGCGTTTCTGGCCGGTGAAGACGATATTCTGGTAAAGGTTGGCCCGCTCACGGCCTTGGTCGGCAACTGGCGGGAGTTTCTCGCCGCCGGGATGGATGATGACGAGATAGAGGCGATTCGGCGTCACGAGCGCACCGGCCGCCCCCTTGGTAGCGATGCCTTCCTGTCACGGGTCGAGGCCCAGACCGGCCGCTCCCTGAAGAAGCGCAAACCCGGCCGCCCCAGAAAGAGCCGCTAGGTCTTCACCGCCCGGGACCTGGGAACCCTCTGATCAAGGTTTCCAATTGGAGAATTTTGGCGATAAACCGGGCGCCTTGCCCGCCGGCCGTGACCAGCTTGCGGATACGCTCGAGGGTTTCGGCTCCGCACCCCGCATTCTGCGCGGCCTCCATGGTGTGTCGGTAGGCCGTCAGCACATCCAGGCCGGTGATCTCGTACCCGTATCCTTCGGCAAGCCAGCGGAGCGCCGCCATGCCGGCCTCGACGGCGAAACGCGGCTTTTTCGCAGCCATCTCCTTTGCCGCCCTGGTCAGCGTCCTGGGATCACAGGGTGTGCGGTTGGCCAATTCAATGGCCTCCTCGTAAAGTCCGGCCGATTTCGCGGCCGCGAACCACTTGCCTTCCTCCCCCGGGGTGCTGGCCACGAGATCGTGGAGGATGTCGCTTGCGGACTTGTCCGGGTATTTCTTGGCGATGGCCCGGAAGGTTGCCAGATAGGTCGTCTTCCGATTGGCTTCGATGGCATAACGGCGATAGGCCTCCTCCACCATGCCACTTGACAGCAAGATTTCTTCGCAGGCCTGGGCGATGGCGACCGGGCTTGCATAGTTGTCGTCACGAGACGCCTCCGCATAGCGGATCGCTTCGGCCTTTCTTCCCAGGGCCGCCAGGGCTTTGACGCCCCACTGCCGATAGTACCATTGCTTGTACGGTGCACAGTCGAGCAGCTCGAGGAGTTCCTCGTACCGTCCAGCCTTGAACAAGGCACTCAGGCAGGCGGAGGTACCCTTGAAGTAGCCTTCAACCGCGTGCCCGCCTTGGGTCCAGATTCGCCGTGCCGTGTCGATGAATGTATCCGCCCAGTATGATGCCCGCTCCCGGGTCACACACAGTTCTCCCCAATAGTCGGGGAGTAGTTCGATGTAGGGCATTTCGTCTTCCTCCACCGCGGTCCACAGACGCTCCAGCCATCCGTCGCGCACCTCGTCATCCGCCGGTGCCTTGGCGATGAGCGGCACCAGGGTATCGATGGCCTTGTTGACCGCCGTGCCGAGGGCGCCCGACGAGCTGTCCACATGCTCCAGGGCGGGCGATAGTTTCTCCAGGAACAGCACGGCCCCTTCGGCGCCCAGCACCGGGTCCTTGCGGGCCGTTTTCTTGATTTCCGCCACCGCTTCCTTGATGCGCGTCATGGCCGGCTGCGGACGCCAGCCAAAGGCGTGACGCCTGAAACGGGCGGGAAAGGTCCATTTGTGCTTTTTCGTATCCATTTCGCTACGTTTTGTCCGTTGCAGAAGCCGTTTATGACTTTTGGGACATATTACCCATTGTCTTCCATCGGTTTCAACCGCCAGGCCAGGGCCTGGCGCGTGATGCCGAGCATGGCGGCGGCGATGGTCTGGTTACCGTTGCTGCGGCGCAGTGCTTCGAGGACCAGGAGGTTGCCCGCTTCCTTCAGAGTGGGGAGGGTGAGAAGGCTGGAGAAAGGGGTGTCGGCGGTGTCCGGCGGCTGGGGCTCTTCCTGGTTTTCTCCGAGGATGTGTTCCCGGAAGGAGGCGGTGGACAGGGTGTGGGAGACGTGGCGGCTGAGGGCGTCGAAGACCAGGTTGCGCAGTTCCCTGACGTTGCCGGGAAAGGAATAGGTTTGGAGAAGCGTGATCAGCTCCGGCGGCCAGGCTGGTATTTTTTTGCCAAGCGATTTGGCCGCCTCGGCCAGGAAATGGACGAAGAGCGGTTCGATGTCCTCTCGGCGTTCCCGCAGCGGCGGAATATGGACATGGTGGGTCAGCAGCCGGTAGCAGAGGTCCCGGCGAAAGGTACCGGCGGCAACCGCCTGTTTCAGATCGTGGTGGGTGGCGACCACGATCCGGGTATTGGTCTTGCGGGCAATGTCCGAGCCGAGCGGCAGGTATTCCCGTTCCTGGATGAGGCGGAGCAGCTTGAGCTGGGAGGCCGGGGAGAGATCGCCGATCTCGTCGAGGAACAGGGTGCCGTCCGCCGCCTTTTCCACCAGGCCGCCGCGTGGCTGGTGGGCGCCGGTAAAGGCGCCCTTGACATGGCCGAACAGGGTGTCGGCGAACATGACATCGTCGAGACCGGCGGCATTGACACAAACCATCTCGCCGGGCCGATTGCTCAGCGCATGGAGGGCCCGGGCCACCAGTTCCTTTCCTACCCCGGTCTCGCCGCTGATCAGCACCGGCTCGCCGGTCCCGGCGATGGCCTCGATGTAGCGGAATATATTGAGCATGGCGGGGCTGTGGGTGATGATGGCGGCAAAGGCCTGCCGGTTTTTCGGGCCGTCGGCGAGTAGGCTCTCCTTGAGCAGCCTGTTTTCATGGCGGAGCCGACCCAGTTCCACGGCGCGCCGCACCCCGGCGATCAGCCGGTCCTGTTCGGTCACTTTGGTATAGTAGTCGTACGCCCCCAGCTTCATGCACTCGACCGCAGTTTCCACCTGGTCCAGGGCGGTGAGAATGATCACCGGCAGCCAGCTCCGGGTGGCGATGATCTCCTGCAACAGTTCCCGGCCGTCGATACCGGGCATGATCAGATCGAGGACCAGGGCGCTGAACGGTCGTTCTTCCAGGAGGCCGAGCACCCGGCGCGGATCGTCGCAAGTGACGATACCGGTGATGCCGGCGGCCCGCAGGGCGAGGCTGAAACTGTGGAGCCAAGCCGGCTCGTCATCGACCAGCAGGACCGGTTGCTCAGGGTACAGTGTCTTTGGCATGATCGTGTTCCTCGTAGCAGTCCGTCGAAAAAGCCATCCCTGGCTTTTTCCACCATCGGTTGGCCAAAACATGATGACCTCGTA
>CAYRGZ010000188.1:0-4307 GCA_964423785.1 uncultured Desulfobulbia bacterium | reverse complement strand
GTCAGGCCTGGGCCGCCTGCGAGTTTTTACGAGGTCATCTTTTTTGATGAAATCGCAAAAAGTGCGATTCCATCGAGTTCGCGGTGTGTAGCCCCTTGAATTATCGTGTCAGGCCTGGACCGACTGCGAGTTTTTACGGGTTCATCTTTTTTGATGAAATCGCAAAAAATGCGATTTCATCGAGTTCACCGTCGTAACTCGTTGATTTATCGTGGTAGACCTGGGCCGACTACGAGTTATTACGAGTTCGTCTTTTTTGCCGGAAAATTCGATCCGAAGAGGGTTTGATACAAAAAATAATTTTATGAGTCAAATAGAAAAAAACTATAAATAGCGGCGCATGGATCAAGAACAGTACGGTTACAATTTTGTCGTGCGTGACCTGGCGATGGGGGCAGGGCGTGGCCGGGGAGGGGCTTTGCGGATGGTAATGGTACCTGGGATCCATGAGCGCTCGCGCGTGCGCTACGGGTCCAGGGGGGCGGCCCGACGCACGGGATGGGCATGGTGCGGGGTGGTTGTTTGGGAGGGAGGGGGGCATCGGGGATGAAGCTTTCCATTTTCGTAATATTTTTTTTGTAATCATGCCACAAAAATGTAAGGCAGATAAAAAATAAAGCCGCGGACGAGGCAGGGAGTGAGTTATATATATCTTTTAATTTTAACTAGTTAATACAAAAAAAGACGGTCTGGTCGGCAAGATGGTACGCCACGTGCTTTTTCACCGTGCAAATCGTTTTTGTCGGTATTCACAGCAACCTTTTTGAAAGGAGGACGGAATGAAAAAGATCGAGGCGATCATCAAGCCCTTCAAGCTGGAAGAACTCAAGGAGGCCATGGCGGGGCTCGGCGTCAGCGGGATGACCGTGAGCGAGGTCAAGGGATTCGGCCGGCAAAAGGGGCACACGGAGATCTATCGCGGCGCCGAGTACGTGGTGGACTTCAATCCCAAGGTGAAAGTGGAGATCGTCGTTGCCGACGACCGGGTGGAGCAGGTCATCGAGGGCATCGTGGCAGCGGTGAAGACCGGGACGGTGGGTGACGGCAAGATCTTCGTCACTTCGATCGAGACCATCTGCCGCATCCGGACGGGCGAACGGGATGCGGAGGCAATCTAACCGAACTGAATGCGATTTTGGAGGATAGCACGATGAAAAAACTTGTCCTGTTTCTACTTGTCTGCCTGCCGACCGTGGCCCTGGCGGCGGACGACGCCCCCACCGCGGCCGCCAACGCCGCCGCCATCAAGGGGGTACAGACCAATCTCGATTATGTCTGGACCTTGGTGGCCGCCGCCCTGGTTTTCTTCATGCAGGCCGGATTCGCCATGGTGGAGTCCGGCTTCACCCGGGCCAAGAGTGCCGTCAACATCATGATGAAGAACCTGCTCGACTTTTCCATGGGCAGTCTCGTCTTCTGGGCGGTCGGTTTCGGCATCATGTTCGGAACCACCACCACTGGCTGGTTCGGGACCAGTGATTTCTTCCTGAGTGGCTGGAAGCCCGGCGGCGATCCCTGGGTCCTGGCCTTCTGGATGTTCCAGTGCGTCTTCGCCGCCACCGCCGCCACCATCGTTTCCGGTGCGGTGGCCGAGCGGATCAAGTTCTCGGCCTATCTTCTCTACAGCATGGCCATCTGCGCCTTCATCTACCCTGTCTTCGGGTCGTGGGCGTGGGGCAGCCTGCTGAACGGCAACGGCTGGCTGGAGAAACTCGGTTTCATCGACTTTGCCGGCTCCACCGTGGTCCACTCGGTGGGCGGCTGGGCCGCCCTGGCCGGCGCCGTCGTCCTCGGTCCGCGCATGGGCAAATACGGTAAGGACGGCCGGGTGAAGCCGATCCCGGGCCACAACATTCCCATGGCCGCCATCGGTGTCTTCATCCTCTGGCTGGGCTGGTTCGGATTCAACCCCGGCTCCACCACCGCCGGCATCACCGACATCGCCATGATCTTCACCAACACCAACCTGGCCGCCGCCGCCGGCGTCCTCGGCGCCCTCTTGATTTCGTGGGCGATCTTCAAGAAGCCCGACGTCGGCATGAGCCTGAACGGCGCCCTGGCCGGACTGGTCGGCATCACTGCCGGCTGCGCCAACGTCTCGCCGACCAGCGCGGTGATCATCGGTTTCATCGCCGGCGTCATCGTGGTGCTGTCGGTCATGTTCTTCGACCGTATCCACGTGGACGATCCGGTGGGCGCCGTTTCGGTGCACGGCGTCTGCGGCGCCTGGGGAACCCTGGCCGCCGGCCTCTTCAACATGGAGGGCGTGACCGCCAAGATCCTCACCACCCAGCTCATCGGCATCGGCGCCGCCTTCGTGTGGGCCTTCGGTACCGCCTTCATCCTGTTCACGCTGATCAAGAAGACCATCGGTCTGCGGATCAGCGAGGAGGAAGAACTCATGGGCGTGGACATCGGCGAGCACGGCGCCCATGCCTACAACGACTTCGTCACCAAGTAACCTGTATCCTCGATAATCGGGTCGAGGCCGGTCGCCCGGCCTCGACCCGGCAACCACTGAACATTACAAGGAGAAAGGATCATGAAAAAGACCATCGACCTGCTCATCGCCACCGCCCTGCTTTCCGGGACCCTGACCGCTGCGCCGGCCCTGGCCGCGGACGACAAGCCGTCGGCCGACCTCACCGTCGCCGCCTACAGCGAGTACGTCTGGCGCGGCTATTCCTTCAGCAAGGACTCCCTCGTCCTCCAGCCCTCCATGACCGTGTCCTGGAAGGGATTCGGAGTCAACCTGTGGGGCAACCTGGATACCGACGAGGATCCGGCCATCAACACCGACGCCAGCTCCAGCGACTTCAACGAGATCGATCTCACCCTGTCCTACGACGGCTCCTACGGTAAGATCGGTTACGGCATCGGGTACATCTACTACGGCCTCGAGGGGGCGCAGGACTCCCAGGAGGTGTACGTCTCGCTTTCCTACGACACCCTGCTCTCGCCGACCCTGACCTACTACAACGAGATCACCGGCATCCAGGGATGGTACGTCAACTTCGCCATCTCCCACTCCTTTGCGCTCACGGAGAAGGTCGGTCTCGACCTCGGGGCCTCGGTGGGGTATCTCGACGACGAGAACAACTACGATGCGTTCCACGACGGCGCCATCACCGTCGGCTTGCCGATCACGGTCAACGAATACCTCACCGTGACCCCGGAGCTCGCCTACACCTTCTCCCTCAGCTCGGAGGCCGAGACCAACATCGAGGCGGGCAGCCTCGACAACGACGATACCCACTTCTACGGCGGCGTATCGGTGAGTCTCGCCTTCTGATCGGCGAGGAGCCGGCTGATTCGAGGGGCGGGCGGCCCGGCGGCGGCCCGCCCCACTCGTTTGCTTGTCCTATGCAAAGGAGGAGGCAATGGCGCGCCGATTCCTCGTTTTGCAACATACCCCCTGGGAGAAGCCTGGCAAAAGCCTCATGCGCTGCGCCGCTCACCATGGGGTGACCCTGAAGGTCGTGCGGGTGTGGCGTCAGGATATTCCGGCTGTGCATCGTTACGATGGCCTCATCATTCTGGGCGGTAGCCCCAACGTGGACCAGGAGGACATCTACCCCTTCCTGGCGGCCGAGAAGGCGGCGATCCGCCGGGCGTTGGCGCTGGACATGCCGTGCCTCGGGTTCTGCCTGGGGCTGCAGCTCCTGGCCCATGTGCTCGGCGCCCGGGTGGACAACAATTTCCAACCGTGTGCCGGGTTTTTCACGGGCTATCTCACCACCGAAGGCCGGCAGCACCCGGCCTTTCGACGGCTGCCGCGGGAATTTCCCATGTTCAAGTGGCATGCCCAGGCCGTCCAGCCGCCCCTGCCCAAGGAGTTCAACGTCCTCGCCACCTCCCGACAGTGCGAGGTGGAGGCCTTTACGGTGGAAGGCCGACCGCATGTGGTCGGTGTGCAGTTCGACAACCATTGCGCCGCGGTCGAGGAGGTGGCGGTATTCCTGCGCGAGGATCAGCACTGGTTCGCCACCGTCACCCGGGGCGGTGTCAGCCCCGCCGGTATCGAACAGGATGCGCGTCGGCTGGCGCCGGATATCAATGGGCAGTTCGATCGGTTCTTTGCCGGGTTCCTGGATGCATGCACCGGTAACGGATGATGGTGCGCCCCTGAATCCGTGAGCGTTCGTGCGTGCGTACGGGCGCCCCGAAGGGCGGCCTTATCTACAGGGTGTGTATCCTCGGAAGGGGTTCTTCTTGCAACGTACTGAAACGACAGGAAAAACAGACAAGTTATTTTCTGTTTCGTCACGGATTGATGGAATCGTAAAAACTACGATTCCATCGAGTTC
>CAYRGZ010000187.1:0-4398 GCA_964423785.1 uncultured Desulfobulbia bacterium | reverse complement strand
TGCGATTCCATCATCTGTGATGCCCAGTGAAGTCCTTTCCAACGCAAGGAGAACAACCGTGCGAAAAAAAATCACCATCATCGGCGCCGGCAACGTCGGCGCCACCGCCGCCCACTGGGCGGTGAGCAAGCGACTTGGCGACGTGATCCTCCTCGACGTGGTCGAGGGCATTCCCCAGGGCAAGGCGCTCGATCTTCTGCAGGCCGGCCCGGTGGTCGGCTGTCCGTACCGGGTGATCGGCACCAACGACTACGCCGACACGGCGGGCAGCGACGTGGTGATCATCACCGCCGGCCTGGCCCGCAAGCCCGGCATGTCGCGGGACGATCTCTTGGCCAAGAACGTCGAGATCGTCCGCGCCTGTACCGAGCAGGCGGCCGCCCACTCCCCGGATGCGGTGCTCATCGTGGTCACCAATCCCATCGACGCCATGGTCTACACCGCCTTCAAGGTATCGGGATTTCCCAAGAATCGGGTGGTAGGCATGGCCGGCGTCTTGGATTCGGCCCGGTACCGAACCTTCTTGGCCGAGGCCTTGGGCGTGGCGCCCCAGGATGTCAACGCCCTGGTCATGGGCATCCACGGCGACAACATGCTGCCGCTCGTGCGGCTGGCCAACGTCGCCGGCGTGCCGGTGACCGAACTGCTGGACGCCGAGACGCTGGCCGCCATCGTCCGGCGCACCCAGCAGGGTGGCATCGAGATCGTCAATCACCTGAAGACCGGCTCCGCTTTTTACACCCCTGGCTTGGCGGCGGTGGAGATGGCCGAAGCCATCCTGACCGATGCCAAGCGGGTATTGCCCTGTGCCGCCTGGCTGGAAGGTGAGTTCGGCATCAGCGGATGTTTCCTCGGCGTGCCCGTGGTGCTCGGAGCTGGTGGCGTGGAGCGGATCGTCGAGTTCGAGCTCACCGAGGAGGAAAAGGCGGCGCTGCGGGAATCTGAGGCGGCGGTGCGCCGGCAGATGGCGGCCACCGGGCTCTAGCATCCCACCCGTCCCGGTAATGAAGGGGCGGAAGACCGCAAGCCGGCTCGCAAGAAGGTCATGAACGAAACCGTCGGAGGGTTGCTCAGCCGGGTAGCGCAGACCCGTATCCAACTGCTCGACTTGGTGCCGGGCGAGGGGGTGGTGGAGAAACTCGTCCACCTCGTCCTCGAGGGACCGCCCGCCGGGGTTACCCTCCTGGCGGGGCTCCAGTACCTTCGGGAGACGGTCCGGGCGGTGGCCACCGACAAGGTCCGGGTGGTGGTCCTCGGCGGCGGTACCGGCCTGTCCAACCTCATCGGTGGCGATTCCCGCAAGGAAGAGTGGGCCCTGCGGCCTTTTGCCGGTCTCAAGGCCCTCTTCCCCCGTACCACCGCCGTGGTCTGCGTTACCGACGATGGCGGTTCCACCGGTGAGCTGCTCAAAGATCTGCCCATCATCGGTATCGGGGATCTGCGTCACGTGCTGCTTTCCTCCATCCAGGAGGAGCGGCTGACCGGCCGGTATGGTATCGGCCGGGACGAAGCGCAGCGGGCGGTTACCGTACTGCACCGGTTGTTCAACCATCGGTTCGCCACGCCGCCAGCCGGCATGGAGGCGCTGGCGGACGAGGTGCGGGTCGAGGCCCTGCCCGAGGGGATGCGGGCGCCGATCTACCGGTTGCTGGCCGCGCTGTTTACCGAACCGGTCCTGCGGCCGCTCTTGCAGCGCAACCACTGCCTCGGCAATCTGCTGTTGGTCGCTGCCGCCCTGCGGGAGTGCGTGGCCACCGGTGAGGATTTTTCCTGTTGCCGGCAGGCGATCGTGCGGGGGCTCGGCGCCGTGGCTGGTCTCATCGGCGCCGCCGACACCGCGGTGCTGCCGTGCACCACGACGCCGGCCCGCCTGCGGATCCGCTATGCCAACGGCGTCGAGGTGGTCGGCGAACACCGGTCGAGCCGCGCCCAGCGCAACTGTCCAGTGGAGCGGGTGTGGGTGGAGTTCGCAGCCGAGCCCGAGGTGCCGTCCGCGGTCCTGACGGCCATCGCCGATGCCGATATCATCCTGCTGGCGCCAGGCAGCCTCTATACCTCCATCATTCCGGTCCTGCAGGTGCCGGGGATCGCCGACGCCATCCGGGCCAACCGTCGGGCGATGAAGGTCCTGGTCGCCAATATCTGGGCCCAGAAGGGAGAAACCGATCTGGTCAGTGACGATCCGGCCCGGCGCTACCACGTCTCCGACCTCATCGGCGCCTATCACCGGAACATCCCGGGTGGGGTGTCCGATCTCTTCCAACTCGTCCTTCTCCTCGGGATGCGCAACATTCCGGGTTCAGTGCTCCAGGCCTACGCCCTGGAGGGCAAGATTCCCATCTACTGCGACCGGGAGAAGATCACTGCCATGGGGTTCGAACCCTTGGAAGCGCGGCTGTTTTCCCGCTTTCTGTTGGAGAGCCACGGCATTCTCCAGCATGATCCCGCCAGCCTGGCCGAAAGTTTGCGCGTCATTTGGGCAGCACGGGAGCATCTGTCGCCCCTAACGTCTCCGCCTCGGTTACCGTCGCCGCCGGCGACGGAATCGCCACGTCGTTATCCGCCGCCGGCGGCTCCCTGCCGTCGCTACCACTATTTCCGGGAGCGGCTCGCCGCCCTTGGTCTCGACGGCGACTTGCGGGAGCGGCTGCTCGATATCCTCTGGGAACATGCCGACATCCCGCCGCGCCACTTCGAGTTGGTGGACGGCATCGAGCGGATCGCCGTCTCCGCCTGGCGCCGCAGCCAGGACTGGGACAACATTTTTTCCTTCTATGATCCCGACAGGCGGGTCATCAACATCCGGGCCGACGTGCCACTGGACTCGGAGCGGTTCACGGTGGGGTTCCTGGTGGCGCTCGGCCAGTCGCTCCTGGGCGATTATGCCGCCGTCAAAGAGGTACGGCCGGTGATGGAGGAAGGCCGGTGCCTTGGCAAGGTATTTCGCCTTCGCCTGCGGCCCGACCGGCAGTGCCTGCTCTCCGCCGAGCAGCTCGATCACTACCTGCGGCTTGCCCGCATGGTGCCCGCCGCCGACGACCCCCTCCTCTATACCCGCCTCGTCAACGGCGACGAGGGATTCACCCCGCCGGGGCTGCTCTTCGGCCTCGTCTATGCCTGGTACCTCGACAACCGGTTCGCCGTCCACATCGAGTACAAGATGGCGGCCAGCCAGGTTCTCCTCTCCGACCTCATCCCCGAGCAAACCAGGACCGTCCGGCGCCGCCAGGCGATGATCGACTTCTTCCGCGACGAGGTGTTCGGTGCCGCCATGGAGGCGGTGGAGCCATGATGAGCGGGGAGCGGCGGCCGCCCGCTTCGGGAGAACCTAGCCCCGAAGCGATCGTTTTGCCGGAATTCTGTGGCGATCCCGCCTCGGCCCGTCTGCTGGTCCGCCTGCGGCCGCCATCTCCCGCCGGGTCCCTTGCCGAGGTGCTGGCGGTGGTGGACGTGCGCCGGGTGGCGGTGGATGGCATCGAGGAGTTGTGGGTGTTGCTTGGTGACGACCAGGCTTCCTGGGGGGCGGCGCTTGTCGCGCTGGACACCTGGGTGGGCGAGGCCGGCGGCGAGGTGGTGGAGACCCGGCTGGTGGCCGGTGCGGCGGACCGTATCGAGGATCTCGGCCGTCCGGACGATGATCTGGCCGGACGTTTCGGCCTGCGGCTCGCCGGGGGGACGGCCTTCGGCAGCGGCAGCCATCCTTCCACCCGGCTGGCGGCGCAGGGGCTGGAATACGTCGCCACTGTGGGGCCTTTTGCCACGGTTTGCGACGTCGGCTGCGGCTCCGGCATTCTGGCCATGATCGCCCGGCGGCTGGGAGCACACCGGATAGTGGCCCTGGACATCGATGTGGCTGCGGCCCGGCTTGCCCGCCGGAATGTGCAGGGCAACGACGGGATGGAGGGCGTCACCGTGGTGGCCGGCGGTGCGGATGCGGTGCGCGGTGTCTTCGATCTCGTGGTGGCCAACCTGCCGGCCGCGGTGCTGCTCCGGTGCCTGGATGGTTTGAACGCCCGTCTGGCGGAGGAGGGTTGGTTGCTCTTGGCCGGTTTTCTGACCGGTCAGGAGGTCCTGATCGCTGACCGGGCTCGGCGGCTCGGCCTGGTCCTGGAAGAGTGGTGGCGGCAGGAGGCGTGGTGCGCCCACCTCTACCGGCGTTTTTCAACGGGTTGATGTAATGCTGATGAAGCCGTAAAAACTCGCAGGTGGTGAGCGCAGCGAATGACCGGTCGGTCCAGGCCTGACACGATAATTCAACTGGGTACAAAGCGCGAACTCGATGGAATCGTAGTTTTTGCGATTCCATCAATTCTGGATTCGTGCGCACGATCGCTCACGGATCCAGGGTAATCATTTTCCCCGGATGGCGTCGGGCCAGAGTATTTTATGGAGTTGCAG
>CAYRGZ010000186.1:0-4410 GCA_964423785.1 uncultured Desulfobulbia bacterium | reverse complement strand
CAGTGCAAAAAAGTCAATCCGGCGTCGTACGGCCACGACGAGGAGGTGAACCATGGAAACTGCAACCGCGACTCGCAGCGACACCAGTCAGGGGATGAAGGGATTGGGCGGCAAATACTTGACTTTCACCCTCGGGAATGAGGACTACGGGGTCGGTATTCTCAAAGTTCGAGAGATCATCGGCATGATGGAGATTACCGCCGTTCCCCACACACCACCGTACGTCAAGGGGGTGATCAACCTGCGCGGTCGGGTCATTCCGGTCATCGAACTGCGCAGCAAATTCGGCCTGGAATCCCGGGAGTACGACGAGCGGACCTGTATCATCGTCGTCGAGGTGCAGAGCGCCACGGAGACGGTCCAGGTGGGGATGATCGTCGATTCGGTCTCCGAGGTGCTCACCATCCCGGATGAGGATATCGAGCCGCCGCCAGCCTTCGGCACCAGCGGCCTCGATAGCGCCAACATTCTCGGGATGGGCAAGGTGAAGGGGCAAGTAAAGATTCTCCTCGACGTCGACCGGGTGGTCAGTCGTGAAGAGCTGCAGCAGTTCGCTGCCATGTAAGTAAGATGGATTGCGACCTGTTGCATGCTCGACGACGCTCTGTTCAACAAGTTCCGGGAGCTGATCCACCGCACCGCCGGCATCAGCCTGTCAGACGAGAAGAAGGAGTTGCTCACCGCCCGGCTCAGCAAGCGGTTGCGGGCCTGCGGCCTGACCTCCTTTGCAGAATACTACCGGCTCATCACCAGCGATCAGGCCGGCGAGGAGTTCACCCATTTCATCAACAGCGTCTCCACCAACTATACGTCGTTTTTTCGTGAACAGGCCCACTTCACTGCTCTCACCGAGCGCCTGTTGCCCTCACTCGATCCCCTGGTCACTGCTGGTCGGCGGCCTCTCATGGTCTGGTCGTCGGCTTGTTCCTCCGGCGAGGAGCCCTATACCCTGGCCATGGTCCTGAACGAGTACTACCGGGGAAGAAAAAACGCCTTCCAGATTCTGGCCACTGACATCTCGACCCGGGTGCTCAATATTGCCCGGCGGGGAATATATGCGATCGAGCAGGTCAATACCGTGCCCCAGACCTACCTCAAGCGCTACTTCATGCGCGGGGTCGGCCGGTCGGCCGGATACGTGAAGGTGAAGCCTATTTTACAGGAGCATATCCGCTTCCAACAGTTCAATCTCATGGACCGTTTCCCGTGGCGCCACGAGATGCATATCATCTTCTGCCGTAACGTCATGATCTACTTCGACCGGCCCACCCAGCAGCGACTGGTGAACAAGTTCTACGACTGTCTGGTGGCGGGCGGCTACCTGGTCATCGGTCATTCGGAGAGTATTTCCAGCATCGAGCATCGGTTCCAACTCGTGGAGGCCACGATATTCCGGAAATAACCGCAAGGGTGTGTCATGAAAATCGTTGTTGGCATCGCCGACATGAAGGTTAGCAAGAATCCGGCCGATGTGTTGATCACCTATTCCCTTGGTTCCTGTATCGGGGTGGTGATCTGGGATCCGAAGGCCAAAGTCGGCGGTCTCCTCCATTATATGCTGCCTGATCCTGGGCCGGACAAGACCAAGGCCCAGGAGAGACCGTTCATGTTCGCCGTCACCGGGGTGCCTGCCCTCTTCAAGGCCGCTTATGCCCTGGGGGCCGACAAGAGCCGGCTGGTGACCAAGATCGTGGGAGGTTCCCAGGTGATGGACCCGGCCGGGGTCTTTAACATCGGCAAGCGGAATTATGAGATCCTGACCCGCATGTTTTCCAAGAACAATATCACCATCGCCAAGGAGGACATCGGAGGCAACGTCAACCGGACCGTGAGCCTGGAGGTGGGAACGGGCCGAACGATGTTGAAGGTGTCAGGAAGAGGAGAGTTCGAGCTATGAGCCGCGTGGAAGAAATCTTGTTGATGGCAAAGGCGGTGCCCCCCTTTCCCAAGGTGGCCCATCGGGTGTTGGCGATGCTGGACGACCCGTCGGTCAAGGCGGCGGACCTTGCCGAGATCATCCAGTACGACGCGGCCATCACCGCCAATATCCTGAAGATCTGCAACTCGGCCCTGTTCGGTCTGCACCGCAAGATCACCTCCCTGGAGGAGGCCTTGGTGGTCCTCGGTCAGGACGAGTTGAAGGACGTGATCATCACCAGCAGTTCGGCCAAGTTCTACAAGGGCAAGGTGGGGGCCGGTTACGAACTCGAACAGGGTGATCTCTGGAAACATTCGGTGGCCTGCGCCATCGTTGCCCGGCAGCTGGCTTCCCGGATCAAGGGGACCCATCCTTCCGTGGCCTTCACCACCGCCCTGTTGCACGATATCGGCAAGCGGTTCATGAGTTCCTTCGTGGCCGACGAACTGAAGCGGATCACCGTCATGGTGGACGTCAAGGGGATCTCCTTCGTGGAGGCGGAAAGGAAGGTGCTGGGGGTGACCCACGCCGAACTCGGCGGCATGATCCTCGAACGGTGGGAATTCGACCCCGAGATGGTCGCCGCCGTCCGCCACCACCACGACGCCGATGCCCTGGACAAGGGGCCGCTCTCGGCCACCATCGCCTTGGCCAATGCCATCGTCGTCACCCTCGGTATCGGCGGCGGTGCCGATGGCCTGGCCACCCGCCTGCAGGGCGAGGGGATCAAGAAGTTCGGCATCGATACCGCCACCATCGAAGCCTGCATGGCCGACCTCCTCATGGAGCTGGAGAAGGCCCAGGACGTGCTCAACCTGTAATCCCTAGGTGGCTCCCCTATGAAACCGATTCGGGTTCTCATCGTCGACGATTCGGCCGTCGTCCGGAAGCTGCTCCGTGAGGGGCTGGACCGCGAGCCCGACATCGAGGTGGTGGGAACCGCGCCCGATCCTTATGTGGCGAGGGAGAAGATCGTCAGTTTAAAGCCCGATGTCATCACTCTGGACATCGAGATGCCGCGCATGGATGGCCTTACCTTCCTGCGCAAGCTCATGGCCCACTATCCCCTGCCGGTAATCATCGTCAGCTCGCTCACCCAGGCCGGCGGCGAAATGGCCATGGAGGCCCTGGAAGCTGGCGCGGTGGAGGTGATGTGCAAGCCGGGAGGATCCTTCTCGGTGGGTGACATGACCCTCCAGCTCGCCGACAAGATTCGGGCCGCCGCGCGGGTGAACGTGCGGGCCCGGGCCGCGGCGGCTGCCGAGCGGGCGTCGGCGGCTCCGCCGCGTACCCTGGCCATGACCAAGACCACCAACAAGATTATCGCCATCGGCGCTTCCACCGGCGGCACCGAGGCGATTCTCGAGGTGCTGCGACGCTTTCCCCCCTCCATTGCCGGCATCGTCATTGTCCAGCATATGCCGGCCAAGTTTACTACCAGCTTTGCCAAACGGCTCGATTCCCTCTGCCAGATCCGGGTCAAGGAGGCTGAAGAGGGCGATTCCATCGTACCGGGTATCGCCTTGCTGGCGCCGGGTAACTTTCACATGATGATGCGCCGCAGCGGCGCCCGTTACTATGTCAACGTCCGCAAGGGCCCTCTGGTCTGGCATCAGCGACCGGCGGTGGATGTCCTGTTCAACTCTGTTGCCACCTACGGTGGCCCTAATGCCATCGGGGTGCTGCTCACCGGCATGGGCAAGGACGGCGCCGAGGGGTTGCTCAAGATGCGCCAGGCCGGCGCCCGTACCATTGCCCAGGACGAGCGGACCAGTGTCGTCTTCGGCATGCCCAAGGAGGCCATCACCCTCGGTGCGGCGGAGAAGGTTCTGCCCTTGGACCAAATCGCTGAAGCGGTCATCGAGATGCTCTGACGGTCAACCTGTCAGGCTTTTCCCTCCATCCCTCTCCCGTTCCAGGAGGAGTCGTTTTGTTGCGTCCGGTCCGGCGAAGCCGCCGAGTCCACCGGCGGCCACCACCCGGTGGCAGGGCAGGACCAGGGCGAGCGGGTTACGGTGGCAGGCGTTGCCCACCGCCCGGGCGAGGCGGAGATCGCCGAGGCTGCGGGCCAGGTCGCCGTAGGTGCGCACCGTACCGGCGGGGATGTCGGCCAGCGCCTGCCAGACCCGGCGCTGGAAGGCGGTGCCGCGGTCGAGGAAGTAGGTGGCGCACGAGAGGGGAGCCGTGGGCGGCCGGCCGGCGGCCAAGGCGGTGAGGCCGGCGATGACCGCTGGATCCGGTGTGTTGCTCTCGACCGTCATGTCGGATTTTGTAAGTTGCTGGCGGGCCCGGTCGTGGTGGGCCGGACAAAAGGAGACGTGCAGGATCGTTTGGCCGCAGGTGAGTACGGCAAGGGAGATCGCCGCCACCTCGAGGCGGGCGGCGGTGACGGAGGCACCGGGTTCGGGAATGCCTGTTTGCCAGAGAATCATGATGGACCCGTAAAAACTCGCAGTCGGTGCAGGTCTGACACGGTAATTCAACGAGTTGCA
>CAYRGZ010000185.1:0-4459 GCA_964423785.1 uncultured Desulfobulbia bacterium | reverse complement strand
GGGTTACAAACCGCGAACTCGATGGAGGTGGTGAGCGCGGCGAATGACCGATCGCATTTTTTGCGATTCCAGCAAAATCGAATCGCTCTAGTCGCAGTACGGCGGCGGATATGGTAAGAAAAAAGCATGCGCCGGGCAAGATTTTTGTGCACGCCGCCGGGCGGACCATCGACGGACTGATAACGAAAAAAGCAGGGAGGCACCCATGACCATGGACACCATGCAAGACACGAACACGAAATGCGGCCTGGTGGCCCTGGTCGGCCCCCCCAACGTGGGGAAATCGACCCTGATGAACCGGTTTCTGGGCCAGAAAATCGCCATCGTCACCCCGAAGCCGCAAACGACCCGCAACCGGATCCTCGGCATCGTCAACGGGCCGGACTACCAAATCGTCATGCTCGACACGCCGGGCCTGCACCGGGCAAAAAGCCCCCTCAACCGGGAGATGGTGCGCATCGCCCTGGAGAGTCTCGACGAAGTGGATGTCATCCTGTTCATGATCGACGCCGCCTTTCCGCCGCCGGAACCGTCCCGCAGTCCGACCCGCTATCTCGCCGGCCGCACCACCCCGACCATCCTGGCGATCAACAAGATCGACACCGTGGACCGGGCCCGCCTGCTGCCGCTGCTCGCCGCCTACGAGAAGCTGCATCCGTTCGCCGCCCTGGTGCCGATCTCCGCCCTGGAGGGTGACGGCACCGACCTGCTGCTGGCCGAGATCCTGAAACTCTTGCCCACCGGACCCCGCCTGTATCCGGAGGACATCCCCACCGACGCAAGCGAACGGTTCATCGTCGCCGAGATGATCCGCGAACAGGTGTTTCTCGCCACCCGCGAGGAGATCCCCTATTCCACCGCGGTCCGTATCGACTCCTTCAAGGAGGAGCCGGAACGCAACCGGTCGGTCATCCACGCCACCATCATGGTGGAGAAAAAGTCGCAAAAGGGGATCATCATCGGCAAACAGGGCAAGATGCTCGCCACCATCGGCAGCCGGGCCCGGCAGGAGATCGAACGGCTCCTGGGCCAGAAGGTGGTGCTCAAACTCTGGATCAAGGTGGAGAAGGACTGGAGCCGCAACCCGCGGGTGTTGCGGGAACTGGGAGTCGCCGGCCGCTAACAGCCCGTTGCAAAGCGGACGGACGAACTCCGACGGCTTCCTGTTTGCAGCCGTCTCCTTTTCTGGTATAAGGAGGGTTTCCTTCCCGAGACCATAACTACACCAAGGATAGCCTGGCCATGGAAAAGGGTTCCGGCAACTTCATCCACGACATCATCGACCGCGACATCGCCGCCGGCAAGCACGGCGGCCGGGTGCACACCCGCTTCCCTCCTGAACCGAACGGCTACCTGCACATCGGCCACGCGAAATCGATCTGTCTCAACTTCGGCACCGCCGAAAAGTACGGCGGCCTGTGCAACCTGCGCTTCGACGACACCAACCCCACCAAGGAGGACCCGGAGTACGTCGAGGCGATCAAACGGGACGTGCGCTGGCTCGGCTTCGACTGGGATGACCGGGAATACTATGCCTCCGACTACTTCGAGCAGCTCTACCAGTACGCCGTCCGACTCATCGAGCTGGGCAAGGCGTACGTCTGTGACCTGTCGGCCGAGGAAATCCGCGAGTACCGGGGCACCCTCACCGAGCCCGGCCGGGAGAGTCCGTACCGCAACCGGTCGGTGGAGGAAAACCTCGATCTGTTTGCCCGCATGCGGGCCGGCGAATTTCCAGACGGCTCACGCACCCTGCGGGCCAAGATCGACATGGCCTCCGGCAACCTCAATATGCGCGACCCGGTGATGTACCGGATCATGCGCGCCACCCACCACCGGACCGGTGATGCGTGGTGCATCTATCCGACCTACGATTTCACCCACTGCCTGTCCGACTCCATCGAGGGTATCACCCACTCGCTGTGCACCCTCGAGTTCGAGGATCACCGGCCGCTGTACGACTGGTTCCTCGACCAGCTCGGCGTCTTCCATCCGCAACAGATCGAATTCGCCCGCCTAAACCTTTCCTACACGGTGATGAGTAAGCGCAAGCTGCTCAAGCTGGTGGAGGGCGGGCACGTGCGCGGCTGGGACGATCCCCGCATGCCGACGCTCTCCGGCCTGCGCCGCCGCGGCTACACGCCCGAGGCCATCCGCACCTTCTGCGACCGGATCGGGGTGGCGAAGAGCAACAGCGTCGTGGATATAGCGCTCCTCGAACACACCATCCGGGAAGACCTCGACCGCCGCGCCCCCCGCCGGCTGGCGGTGCTCGATCCCCTCAAGGTGGTGATCACCAACTATCCCGCCGACCAGGAGGAGGAACTGCCGGCCGCCAACCACCCGAAGGACCCGGCGATGGGCAGCCGGACCATACCCTTCTGCCGCGAACTCTACATAGAGCGGGATGATTTTCTCGAGGATCCGCCGAAAAAATTCTTCCGGCTCGCCCCTGGCCGCGAGGTGCGGCTGCGCTACGCCTACTTCATCCGCTGCCAGGAGGTGATCAAGGACGCCGACGGCCGGATCAAAGAGCTGCGCTGCACCTACGATCCCGAAACCCGCGGCGGCAACGCGCCGGACGGCCGCAAGGTCAAGGCCACCATCCACTGGGTCAGCGCCCGCCACGCGGTGGACGCCGAGGTGCGGCTCTACGACCGGTTGTTCACCGATCCCGACCCGGCGGCCCGGGAAAGGGCGGGCGATGACTTCACCACCTGCCTCAATCCCGACTCTCTCGTGGTGCGGCCCGACGCCAAGCTAGAACCGTCGCTCGCCGCGGCGCGGCCAGGGGAGTCCTTCCAGTTCGAACGACTCGGCTTTTTCACCCTGGACGAACCCGACTCCACCCCCGACCGGCCGGTGTTCAACCGGACAGTTTCCCTGCGCGATCAATGGGCCAAGATCAAAGGCTCGACGAGGAGACGATCATGAGCGAAGTACGCGTACGATTTCCGCCCAGCCCAACGGGCTACCTGCATATCGGCGGCGCCCGCACCGCCATCTACAACTGGCTCTTTGCCCGCAAGCACAACGGCACCCTGGTGCTGCGCATCGAGGATACCGACGCCGAGCGTTCCACCCGCGAATCCATCGAGGGAATCATCGACGGGCTGACCTGGCTCGGCATCGACTGGGACGAGGGCCCCTACTTCCAGTCCGAACACGCCGACGAACACATGGCCGCGGCCCAGCGTCTCTTGGAAACCGGCCATGCGTACAAGTGCTTCTGCACCAAGGAGGAGCTGGAGGCGAAACGCGAGGCGGCCCGGGCCGCCAAGACGGGGGATTACCGCTACGACAAGACCTGCCGGCGCCTCACACCCGAAGAAGTGGCGGCAAAGGAGGCCGCCGGCCAGCCCTACGTGGTGCGCTTCAAGGTGCCCGAGGAACCCGGCGGCATCCGTTTCCACGACGTGGTGTACGGCGATATCGAGCGGGCCTACGACGACATCGAGGACTTCGTCATCGTCCGGTCGAACGGCAAGCCCCTGTATCTGCTCTGTAACGTGGTGGACGACATCCGCGACCGGATCACCCACATCATCCGCGGCCAGGACGGCCTGGTCAACACGCCGCGCCAGATCCTCCTCTACCGGGCCCTGGGCGCCACGCCGCCGATCTTCGCCCACATGCCGCTCACGCTCGATCCCAAGAAAAGGAAGATATCGAAACGTAGCCACGGCGAGGTGGTGGCGGTGCAGTACTACCGGGAGATGGGATTCCTCCCCTGGGCTCTGGTCAACTTCCTGGTGCTGCTCGGCTGGTCGCCCGGCGACGACCGGGAGATATTCTCCCGCGAGGAGTTGATCGAAGCCTTTTCACTGGAACGGATCAACCGGGCCAACTCGGTGTTCAACTACCACAAGGACGATCCCAAGTTCATCACCGATCCCAAGGCCCTTTCCATCAACGCCCACTACCTGCGCGCCATGCCGGTGGAGGAACTGGCGCCCCTGGTGGAAGCGGAGCTGCGCAAGGCCGGCATCTGGAACGACGCCTGGGCTGCGGCCGAGCGGCCGTGGTTTCTCTCCACCATCGACCTCATCCGCAGCCGGTTCCATACACTCAAGGATTTTGCCACCCTGGGTCGGGCCTACTTCGACGACGACTTCGAGATCGAGGCCAAGGCCCTCAAGAAGAACATCCACAAGTATCCGGACCTCAAGGAGTGGCTGCCCGAGCTGGCCGACCGGCTGGAGGCGGTAGAGCCGTTCACCGCCGAGAAGATCGAGGCGGTACTGCGGGAGTTCGCTGCTGAAAAGGGCGTCAAGCCGGGCATTCCCATCAACGGTATCCGCACGGTGATCACCGGCCGGCTGGCCGGCGCCGGCATCTTCGACGTAATCCTTGCCATCGGCAAGGAACGCACCGTCCAGCGATTGCGGGAGAGCCCCCGCCTCTTCGAACCGGATCAGCAGGCAAGCTCCTGAATCCGTGAGCGCACGGGCGGCCCTAT
>CAYRGZ010000184.1:0-4498 GCA_964423785.1 uncultured Desulfobulbia bacterium | reverse complement strand
CTAGGCGGCAAGGCGCAGCCAGCACCAAAGCAGGGCGAGCAGTACCGGCTGGTGGACGAAATAGATAATGAGCGAGTGCCGGCCGAGAACGACAAGGCCGCGCAGCAGCCGCCGGTCCGACCAATCCGGCAACCGGTAGCGGCGCCGGCCTCGCTGGTACAGCAGATTACCAAGGCCGATACCGAGAAGGACGAGACCGCTCCATGGGATGAGGGGCACGTAATCGACGCTCGCAAAATCCGCCGGCGCCATTCCCAAAGGAATGAGCAAGGGCGTTGCCGGGTGCAGGCGGCCAACCAGGGGACCAGCCGCCAAAAGCGCCGCCCCGATGGCGGTGGCGGTCCACGGCCGTGTCACCAGGGGACGGGCTACCAGGATGCTCACCCCGATGCAGTGCAGGATGCCGAAGATCACCAACTGATCGCCGGCCGCAAACCAGGTGGCGAGGCTGACCAGCATGCCAAGGCCCACGAGCCCGGCACTCCGCCGCAGCAGGCGGAACAACGGTGCCGCCGGCCGCCGGCCGTGGCTCAGCACCAGCGATACCCCCACCAGGACGAGAAAGGTGCCGGCCGTGCCCCGGGCCAGCCAGCCCGCCTTTCCCTGCGGGCTGACGGGTAGCCCGACGAAGAAATAGAGATCGAAGAGGAAATTGGACACCACCATGGCGACCACCGCCAGGCCCCGGACCGCATCCACCTCCCACAACCGCGTATTCTCGCTCCTCGCCTGCATCATTCTCCTTGCCACTTTGAACGGCTGCGCCGGCTTGGTGGTCGGCCAATTCGCAAGCCCCTTGCGAAAAACCCTGGAAAACACCACCGATCTCGATCTGCTGGCCGCGGGACTTCCCTCGCTTTTACTCCTGCACGACAGTCTCCACCGGCGCTACCCACACGACCGGACCATCATCCGCGACGGGGTGCGGGCCTGGAGCAGCTACAGCCGGCTGCTCACCGTCCTGGGCCGCCAGAAGGAGGCGGCCCGCGCCGCCGAACGGGCGGCGGCCTACGCCGACGAACTCCTGGCGTTTCTCTTCCAGACCGACGACTGCACCGCCATGCCGATCGCCAAGCTCGACCGCATCCTTGCCACCGTGGACCGCGACCAGGTGGCCGACCTCTTCTGGGGCGCGGTCGGCCGGGCGGTATGGATCGACACCCAGCACGGGTCGCCGGCCGCCATGGCCTGGCTGGCCCGGGTACAACGGTTCATGGAACGGGTGGTGGCCCTGGACGAAGGCTACTCGTTCGGCGGCGCCCATCTCTTTCTCGGCGCCTACTACGCCACCCTGCCTCCCCTGGCCGGCGGTGACCCGGACCGCAGCCGTGAGCATTTCGAACGGGCCCTGGCCCTCACCAACCGGCGCTACCTGCCGGCCCAGGTCTTGTACGCTGACACCTACGCCCGCCGCACCATGGACCGGCACCTGTTCGAAAGCCTGCTCGCCGAGGTGCTGGCCACCGGCCGCGACGCCGATCCACCCGGCGCCGGCGCCGCCAACGCCCTGGCCCGCCGACAGGCGACCCAACTCCTCGCCGAGATAGACGATTTTTTCGACTGACGCTCCCGGAAAGGCCAAAACCATGCGACAGACACCACGCAGTACGCATCGCCCAGGAATCATTGATGGCCTCGTACTTACCGTCGCCTTCTTCCTTTCCCTGCTCTTGCCGGCGATCTCCGCCCATGGCGCGGTGCTCAAGGTGGCGACCCTGGCGCCGGCCGGCTCCATCTGGGCGGACGAGTTCGACCGGTTCGCGGCCGAGGTCGAAGAGGCCACCAACGGCGCCGTCAAGTTCCGCATCTACTACGGCGGCGTCATGGGGGACGACCGGGTCATGTACCGCAAGATGCGCATCGGCCAGTTGCAGGGCGCCGGCATGACCGTCACCGGGCTTGCCGCCATCGTGCCCGATTTCCGGCTGCTCAGCATCCCCTTCCTGTTTGCAGACTACCGGGAGGTGGACGCCGCCTGGCGTGGAATGCTGCCCTTCTTCCAGGAGAAATTCAAGCAAAAAGGGCTCGACCTGGTGGCGATGACCGAGGTAGGGTTTGTCTACACCATGTCCACCGAGCCGGTGGCCGACGCCGCCGCCCTGCGGGCCACCAAATGCTGGGTGCCCGCCGGCGATCCTCTGTCGCGCATCTTCCTCGAACAGGCCGGCGTCCGGCCCACCCCCCTGGCCCTGCCGGATGTGCTCACCTCCTTGGAGACCGGGCTTGTGCAGACGGTATTCAACGGCTACTACGGGGCCATCGTGCTCCAGTGGTTCACCCGTACCGGCTATGTCACCGATATCCCCTTCGGCTACGCCTACGGCGGCCTGCTTTTCGACGACCGCGCCCTCGCTCGCCTGACGCCGGCGCAGCGCACCGCCATCCAGCGGGCCGCCGACCACCACCTGGGACGACGCCTGCGTGAACTAACCCGCAAGACCAACGCCGAGGCCCTCGCCACCCTCAAGAAAGAGGGCGTGACCGTGGTGAGCACCACCCCAGCCAGCCGGCATGAATTCTTTGCCTTCCGCGACCAGACCATCACGGCGGCCACCGGAAAGCTGTTCTCCGAGGAAGGGTATCGCCGCTTGGCCGCCATCCTGGCCCGCTGCCGGGAGGAAACACAATAATGATGGCCTCGTAAAAAGCCGCAGTCGGTTCAGGTCTGACACGGTAATTCAAATGGTTACGAAGCGCGAACTCGATGGAATCGCACTTTCTGCGATTCCATCAATAATGACGCTACGAGCAGTGTTGCGCGGGCTCGCCTTTTTGGAAAACGGCCTGCTGGTGCTGCTTCTCGGCGGTCTCGTGGCGGTGGCCGGCGGCCAGATCTTCTTGCGCATCGGCCTTGGTAGCGGCTGGAGTTGGGCGGCGGAGCTGGAACGCATCCTCGTTCTCTGGCTCGGGTTCATCGGAGCGGTGGTCGCCAGCCGCGAGGGGAGGCACATTCGGATCGACATCGCCGCCCACCTGTTGCCCGGCCGGTTCCTGGCACCTTGCGGCCGGCTGGTGGCGCTTCTCGCAGCCGGAATCGCCGGAATGCTCGGCACGGCGGCGGTGCGCTTCGTCCTCGACGAAGCCCGCTACGGCACCGCCATCGTGTTCGGTCTGCCGAGCTGGTTGCCGCTCACCGTTTTGCCGATCGCCTTCTTCCTCATGGCCTTCCACTTCCTTTGCCATTGCGTCGCCGGTGAACCACCGGCAATGCAGCGTAACCGACCAGATCGATGACCGCTCTGGCCGCCGTCATCGCCGCCCTGGCCGGTACGCCCCTGTTCGCGGTCATCGGGGCCGTGGCGCTGTTCGCCTACCACCGGGCCGATATCGACCCGATGGCAGTGATCATCGAAATGGCCCGGCTGGCCGACACCCCCATGCTGGAGGCGTTGCCGCTCTTCATTTTCGCCGGCCTGCTGCTGGCCGAAAGCGGCTGCCCACGGCGGCTGTTGGCCGTCACCCGCGCCCTGTTCGGCCGGCTACCGGGGGCCATGGCCCTGATGGCCGTCGGATTATGCGCCGTGTTCACCGCCCTCACCGGCGCCACCGGCGTCACCATCGTCGCCCTCGGAGGTTTGCTCTATCCGGCCCTGGCGGAGGACGGCTATCCGGAATCGTTCCGGCTCGGGCTACTCACCGCCTCGGGTTCCCTCGGTCTGCTCCTGCCGCCATCGCTTCCCCTCATCCTCTACGGCGTGGTCGCCGGCGTCCGGGTGGATCAGTTGTTTCTCGCCGGCCTGCTTCCCGGCTTGTTGATGCTCGTCGTCCTCGGCGCCTACGCGGTCTGGCGGGCGCCGACGGTGGAGAAGCGCGAACGCGGGCAACTGAGGACCGCCCTGCGGACGGCGGTCTGGGAACTGCCACTGCCGGTCATCATTCTCGGCGGTATCTACGGCGGTATGCTGGTGGTGAGCGAGGCGGCGGTGATGGCGGCGCTCTACACGATGGTGGTAGAGGTATTTGTGTATCGCGACGTGGCGCTGCGGCGCTTGCCGGCGGTGGCGGTGCGGAGCATGACCCTGTTCGGGGGTATCGTGGTGGTGCTGGCCGCGTCGCTGGCGTTCACGAGTTACCTGGTGGACCAGGGGGTGCCGGAGCGGCTCTTTGCCCTGCTGTCGACCTGGATCACCGGCAAGACGGCGTTTTTGATTTTGCTCAACCTGTTTCTCCTCGGCGTCGGCGCGGTGCTGGACATCTTTTCGGCCATCGTCCTCGTGGTGCCGATCATCGTGCCGGTGGCAACCCGCTTCGGGGTCGATCCCTTACATCTCGGCATCATCTTCCTCGTCAACCTGCAGATCGGCTACGCCACCCCACCGGTGGGGCTCAATCTCTTTCTCGCCAGCTACCAGTTCGAAAAACCGATCCTGCGCACCTGCCTCGCCACCCTGCCCTTCACCCTGCTCCTGCTCGCCGTGCTGGCCGCAGTCACCGCCCTACCAGCCTTGAGCCTGGGGCTCGTCGGTCCGTAGCACCAACCCAGCAACCAACTCGCGAC
>CAYRGZ010000183.1:0-4512 GCA_964423785.1 uncultured Desulfobulbia bacterium | reverse complement strand
GCGGAATCTACCGGCTTCAGACCGGAGGTGCTCGAAAAGGTCGCACATCTGCTGGGATTGCTCGATACCCTGCAAAGCCACCCCTTCCTGAAAAAGAAGCTGGTTCTCAAGGATTATCCTGACGGGCCCCCTGCAGATGATTAGATAAACACAGGTTCTGTCGGTACAGGCGTCAGAGAAACGGTTTCCGCTACGACCGACCTGTGGTAAGTTTGGCAGTATTGGCGGACCCGCATTCCCGGCTGGCGGCCGGACGGTGACTCGTGAAGCCTATGGGGCTGCACCATGGGGCTGAACTTCCCCGTGGCCAAGCTCTTGGACTACAACGCATGGGACTTGGCATCTCGAAAGGTTCACCAATGAGTGATCGGTATGCTTTTGCACGGTTTTGGAAGTGTGCCCTGCAAGTCAATGGGCGACAGCACGGCATGGATGCTCAGACCTTCGCCGAAGCCCTGCGGGATGTCTGTCTGGAGGAAAAGCTCCAAGTGGTGGGTTTGGCTGATCACGGCAGCGTCACGGATGCCGAGGTGGTTCGCGAGGTGCTCACCGCTGCCGGCATCGTGGTCTTTCCCGGATTCGAGGTGGCGACGACGGAGAAGGTGCATTGGGTCTGCCTGTTTTCGGAAAATACGACGCCGCAGCAGCTTGAGCGCTATCTGGGCAGACTGTACCTGACGGATCCCGAGGATGGGGTGAGGCCGTCCAGCCTGGGGGGGCATGAGCTGCTGAAATGTGTCGAGGAACTGGGCGGTTTCGTCTATGCGGCACATGTCACCCAGGCAAACGGCTTGCTCAAACAGAAACTTCCGCATCTGTGGATGGATCGGCGGCTGCGTGCGGCGCAGATTCCGGGCGCGGTCGATGATCTGCCACCCGAATACAAGCCCATTGCGCTGAACCGGAACCCAGCCTATCAGCGTGATTACCCCCTGGCGCTGATCAACGCCAGGGACGTGGCCAAGCCCGAAGACCTGAAAGATCCAAGGGCCTCCTGCTTCATCAAGATGACCCGCCCCTGTTTCGAATCCTTTCAGATGGCGTTCAAGGACCCGGAATCCCGCATCCGGTTGGCCGATCAGATGAAGGTTCACTATTACAGCCGGATCGAGCGTATCCGCATCGAGGGCGGGTATTTCGATGGACTGGATGTCCGCTTGTCGGATCATCTCAATACCGTGATCGGCGGTCGCGGCACGGGGAAATCCACGCTGCTGGAGTGCATCCGCTACGCCCTCGATGTGCCACACAAGGGAAGGGAAGCGGCGCAACAGGGCAGAGAAATCGTCAAGGAGAACCTTGGCAATGCCGGTGGCCGGGTCATTCTGGAGCTTTGCTCGGCCAACAACAACATGAAGCGTTATACGGTCGTTCGCCGCTATGCCGAACCCCCGCGCGTCATTGACGAACAGGGCAACGAGTCGGCCCTGCACCCGGGAAGGGATCTGTTGCCGGGAATCGAGGTCTATGGCCAGAACGAGATCTATGAACTGGCAAAGAGCCCGGACGCGTTGACCCGGGTATTGGATCGCTTTTTGCCCGACAGCCTGGAGCAGCAGGAACGGCTCGACTTAGCGTACAGAAAGCTGCGGGAAAACGGCCGGCGGTTATTGAGGGCGTTGGAGCAGAGGGACGAAATCGAGCAGCAAATCGCCCAACTTCCCAAGCTGGAAGAGCAGGTTCGGCAGTTCAAGGAACAGGGGCTGGAGGAACAGCTCAATCTCGTGCCCTTGCTGGAGAAGGAACGGCAGTTGTCACCACGCATGGAAGAGGAAATCGGGAGGGTGCGCGAGGCGGTGCGCCAGCTCCAGGATTCTCTTCCGGATCTGGTGTTTCTGAGCGACAAAGCATTGGACGGGCTGCCGCATGCGGATCTGGTGCGCAAGGGGCGGGCCATCCTTGAAGCGCTTGACAGGACCTTGCGGCAGAAGCTGGACGAGATCGAACAGACGATTGATGCTTCAAGCGAATCGCTGCGGCAAGTGGTTGGAGAACTTCAGATCGCCCTGGAAGAATCCGAACGACAGTTGGAGAAGGAGTTCTCGAAATTGCCCGAGGTGGCTGGCAAGGATGGCAAGGAGGTCGGGCGAACCTACCAGAGGTTGCAACGGCAAATCGAACTCACCAAACCCGCCAAGGCCAAGGCAAAAACCATCGAAGCCCTGATCAGGGAGTTGGAGCAGGAACGTCGTAACCTGCTTGGCGAGATTTCGGATCTCCGAAGCGCGCGCATCACTGCCAAGCAGAACGCCGTCAAGGGTCTCAACAAACGGCTCAGGGGCAAGCTCAGGATCCAGATCGTACCGGATGGTTTGCGCCGGCCATTGCGCGATTATCTGCAGCGACTGCCGGGTGTCGGTGAGCGAAAAACCGCATGGGTGGAAAGCGCCGAAGGATTGACGATACTCGGCCTGGTGGCGGCTCTCCGGGAAGGAAAGGATGCATTGTTGCAAAAGGGATGGGGAATCACCTCGGGTCTTGCGGAAACGCTCGTTCGTTTGTCGCCGGCACAGGTATATGAACTCGAGGCCATCGATCTGCAGGATCGCGTCACCCTGGAGCTCAATGTGGCACATGCGGGCAAGGAGAAATACCGTGATCTCCACCGGCTTTCCACCGGGCAGCAGTGCACGGCCATTCTGCACCTGCTCCTCCTCGACAACCAGGATCCATTGATCATGGATCAGCCGGAGGACAATCTGGACAATGCCTTCATTGCCGATCGCATCGTGCAGGAACTGCGTTCCGCCAAGACCGAGCGGCAGTTCCTGTTCGCCACCCATAACGCCAACATTCCCGTTTTCGGGGATGCCGAATGGATCGGCGTCTGTACCGCGACCGAGGACCATGCAGAGATGCCGTTGGACGCCCAGGGGTCGATCGATATCCCGGTGATACGGGACCAGGTGGCCGATATTCTGGAAGGTGGCAAGGAGGCTTTCATGCAGCGTAAAGAGAAGTACGGGTTCGATTACTGATGACCAGGTCCGAGCTATTGGAGCTGATTGCCAACGGCGAGAACTCGGGAGTCGAGTTCAAGCGCGACGATATTCGGCCGGAGCAGTTGGCCAAGGAGGTCGTGGCGCTCGCCAATTTTCAAGGCGGGAAGATCATCTTGGGCGTCGAGGATGATGGCACGATCATCGGGATCCAACGAGATGATCTGGAGCCGTGGGTCATGGATACGGTTTTCGGGCGCTATGTCCATCCGATGATTCTTCCATTTTATGAAGAGATTCAGGTGGATGATGAGCGCCGGGTGGCAGTGGTCAGTCTCACTCAAGGAACCGCCAAGCCGTATGTCGTAAGACACAACGACAGGGAAGATATTTATGTGCGGGTTGGCAGCGTTTCCCGGCGGGCAACCCGCGAGCAGCAGGCGCGCTTGTTTGCGCTGGGTGGCTTGTTGCATGCGGAACTGCTGCCGGTATCCGGTAGTGGGCTGGGTGATTTGTGCCAGGAGCGGCTGACCGATTACCTGACAGCGGTGGTAGGCGACCCGGAGCCGCCGACCAGCGGTTCGGCATGGGAAAAGCGTTTGTGTGGGCTGGGATTCATGGTGGAGCGCGAAGAAGGTCCACCCGTTTGCACGATAGCGGGCCTGGTGCTGTTTGGGCACGCCCCAAGAAAACTCTTGCCCCAAGCCGGGATCCGGTGGATGGCCTTCGAAGGAAGAGACAAGACCTACACGGCCTTGGATGATCGCCTGATCGATGGTCCGCTGGTCGCGCTCTGGCGTGAAAACAACGGCGATCGCGAGCTTGCGGAAAGCGGAGTGATCGAGCAGTTCATCGACATTGCCCGTCCTTTTCTGTCCGAAGAAACCGGGCCGCTGGGAGAAACAATGCGCCGGGAAAGGCATTGGTATTACCCTCTGGATGCGTTGCGGGAAGCCCTTGTCAATGCCTTGGCGCACCGTGACTGGACGCGTTATGAGGAGATCGAGATCATCCGTTACAGCGACAGGCTGGAAATCACCAGTCCCGGGGCCTTGCAGAACTCCATGACCGTGGAGAAGATGATCGCCGGGCAGCGTTCCCCACGCAACCCGTTGATTGTAGAAGTGTTGCGGGATTACGGCTACGTGGATGCCCGTGGCATGGGCGTGCGAAACAAAATCATTCCACTGGTCAGAAAAAGCGCCGGATCGGATCCGGTGTTTGTGCCCACGGAAGATTATCTGCAATTGACCCTTCCGAAGGGACGGGAGCGTTGATGGCCTCGTAAAAAGGCCATCATCCGCGCCCCAGGGATGGGGCGCCGAAATGTATCTCGTCACGGGGTGGCACCATGCGAGGCCGAAGTCACAAGGGCCGCGACCGGGAGTACGTGCTGAACCTGTTCCGGTTCATCGATTGGGTCATGCGCCTGCCCGAGGATTTCGAGAAAGCATTCCTCGCGGACCGTATCTGATCACGGGGCGGCACCTTGGGTGGCCGAAGTCGCGACCTCGCAGCCCGGGTATCTGGTTGCAGGGTGCCCCAGATGCAAGGAAGAGGCACGCGCCGCGTA
>CAYRGZ010000182.1:0-4562 GCA_964423785.1 uncultured Desulfobulbia bacterium | reverse complement strand
CTTTGTAACCTGTTGAATTATCGTGTCAGTCCTGGACAGACTGCGACTTTTTACGAGTCCATCAAGTTTCGGCCTATCGTCCTTCCCGCCCTGCGCCCGGAAGCACCCGTCCTGGACGCGCCGGGCTGCCCTGGGCCACCGGCCAGACGAAGAAGGTGCGGCCGGGCTTGTGGCCGACCCCGAGCGCCCCTTTTTCGAGGTACAGGGCCCAGGCCCAATCGGGCTCGAAGAAGCTGGTGGTGGAGGACCAATAGACATCCTGAAGGTGGGTGAAGGGGTGGTCTTCGGGCAAGGCGGGTGCGTGTCGGGAACAGTCGACCAGGGATTCCAGCTCGTTGATATTGGGCAGCCGCCAGGTGGTGATGCCTTCCTCTCCCCGCCGGTTCATCGTTGCCACCAGGTCGAGGGCCCCCTGCCAGTCCACCGGCTCCGCCGCCCTGTCGCCCCGCCGCAGCCAGACAAGACCGGTGAGATTGTCCCGCACCGTCTCGCCCTGGCCCGTGAACCGCGGCCGGGGCCAGGTGACGCCGTTCTGGAACACGCCATCCTGCCCCGTCTCTCCACAGGGAACGAGACCGCCACCGGTATCATAACAGGATCGCTGGCCGGTGGCCGCCAGGACCGAACTCGTCCCCCGCACCGGCCAGCAGAGGTAGTCCTGGTCCTTGCGGCCGTAGAACATCCGCGCCCCCTCCATGTGGATGTACCAGGCATAGGCCGGGTTGATGGCCGCGGTGGTCGAGGTCCAATACCAGCCGAGAAAGACGTTCCGAAACGGATGGGCGGCGGGCAGGGCCGGTTTTCTCGCCTGGTAGTCCATCAGGCTGCGCAGCTCCCGCCGGTTGGGCAACCGCCAGTCACGGTGGCCGAGATATCCCTCTTCATTCAGGGCGGCGATACGATCCAGAGCCTCCTGCCAGGGAAGGGGAAAATCGAAGGGGTTGGCGTCGCGGGTCCAGACGAGACCGGTGAGCCGATCGATCACCGTCTCCCCGCTGACGGCAAACCGCTCCTCGGGCCAGGGAATCCCCGCCTGGAACTCCCCGTCCTGACCGGTTCCCCCACAAGGGATCTCCCGGCCGAGCTGATCGTAGCAGCACCGCTGCCCGGTCTGCAGCGGCGACAAAACGAAAGGGGCTGAGGCGGGCATGATCGGTCCGTCCTACGGAAGGATATCGAGGATAATCGCAAAGGGCACCGCTCCCTCCCGCACGCAGCGCAGTTTGCCGTCGTCGATGGTGACGATGGTGGACACGCCGGTCGACGGGCTGGCGCCACCGTCCACGACGCCGTCGATGGAATCCTGCAACTGGTCGTGCACCGCGGCCACGGACCGGGCCGGTGCAAGACCGGACCGGTTGGCGCTGGTGGCGGTCACCGGGCCGCCGACCGCCGTGACGAGGGCGCGGGCCAAGGGATGGGAGGAAATCCGGATGCCGATGGTATCGGTGCCGCCGGTGAGAAGCCGGGGCAAACCTGGCCGGGCCGGGAAAACTAAGGTAAGCGGCCCGGGCCAGAAGCGGGCCATGAGATGCCGATAGAGGGAAGGAATGTCCCGGACAAGGCCGGCCAGCATTGCCTCCGTGTCCACGAGAACGAGCACCGGCTTGTCCGGGGGGCGGCCCTTGGCCGCGAACAGGCGGGCCAGAGCCGTGTCGTTGTACGGATCCACGCCGAGGCCGTAGGAGGTCTCGGTGGGAAAGGCGACGACCCCACCTCTTCGAATCAGGCGGGCCGCCGCCTCTATCGTGCAAAACGGAACCGGCACGGCGTCAACCACCGAGCCGGGCCGCCTTCTCCTCCACCTGTCGGGCCATGGCCTCCTTGTGCTCGTCGAGTTTTGCGGCCAGGTCCGCATCGCCGAGGGCGAGAATCTGGGCGGCCAGGATACCGGCGTTGCGGGCACCGGCCTTGCCCACTGCCATGGTGGCCACCGGTACGCCGGGTGGCATCTGCACCGTGGCGAGCAAGGCATCGAGCCCGCTCAGCGACGAGGCATCGAGCGGCACGCCGATCACCGGCAAGGTGGTATGGGCGGCCAAGACGCCGGCCAGATGAGCGGCCATGCCGGCGCCGGCGATGATGACGCCGATATTGCGATCCCGGGCCGTGGCGGCCAGTTGCGCGGCCCGGGCCGGGCTGCGGTGGGCCGAGGCGACGGTCACCTCGCTGGCGATACCGAAGGAGTCGAGTACGGCGGCCGCCTCCTGCATCACCGGCAGATCGGAATCGCTGCCCATAACGATGAGCACCTTACGTCGGGAAAGGCGACGCAAGGCCTTCTGGCCGATGTCCTTGCGATAGTAGCAGTCTTTCCAAGAAATCTTCGCCACCGCCTGGTAGGCCCGCTCGATGGCGGCCGGTAAATCGTCACCAATGGCGGTGACGCCGAGCACCCGGCCACCGGCGGTGACTACCTGATCGTTGTCAAAGGCGGTGCCAGCATGAAAGACCACCACGTCTTCCATCGCCGCCGCCTCGTCCAGTCCGGCTATCGGATGACCCTTTTCGTACGAGCCCGGGTAGCCGCCCGAGGCCATAACCACGCAGACCGTCGGCCGCGGATCGATATCGAGTTCCAGCCGGTCGAGGGTACCGTCGATCACCCCATCGATAACGTCCATGAGGTCGGAACGCAACCGCATGAGGAGCGGCTGGCACTCGGGATCACCGAATCGGCAGTTGAACTCCAACACCTTGGCCCGACCGTCCTTGATCATCAGGCCGGCATACAGCATCCCCTTGTACGGATGGCCCTCCGCCGCCATGGCCCGCACCGTGGGGATCATGATCTCGTCCACTACCTGCCGGTGCAGTTCCGGGGTGACCACCGGTGCCGGTGAATAGGCGCCCATGCCACCGGTATTCGGGCCACGGTCGCCGTCGTAGATCGCCTTGTGGTCCTGGGATGTGGGCAGGGGCAGCACCGTCTCGCCGTCGGTGAAGGCGAGAAAGGATGCCTCCTCGCCCTCCAGAAACTCCTCGATGACGATCCGGTCGCCGGCGGCGCCAAAGGCCCGGTCGCGACCGATGGCCGCCACCGCCTGGCGCGCCTCCTCGATGGTTTGGCAGACGATGACCCCTTTGCCCGCCGCCAGGCCATCCGCCTTGACCACCACCGGTGCCCCGACGGTATCGAGATGGGCCAGGGCCGCATCGACATCCTCGAATACCGCAAAGCCGCCGGTCGGGATACCGTACTTGTGCATGATCTCCTTGCTGAAGGCCTTGGAGCCCTCGAGACGGGCGGCGGCCCCGCTGGGACCGAAGATACGCAGGCCGGCGGCCTGGAAGCGATCGACGATACCATCCACCAACGGCGCCTCGGGCCCGACCACCGTGCAGTCGATACCATGCTGCTCGGCAAAGGCGACGAGCCCCTCGATATCGCTGGCATCGATGGCGACACACTCGGCGATACCGGCAATACCGGCATTGCCTGGCGCGCAGTAGATCTTCTCCACCCGCGGACTCTGGCGCAACTTCCACACCAGGGCATGCTCCCTGCCTCCCGAACCGACGACGAGAATCTTCATGGCTATGTGCTCTCCTTGTTCGTCTTGAGTTGACACTCGATCCGTAAATCTACGCACGTTCCGACGGGCAACACCACCGAACCGGCGCCGACGGTATCCACCGTCCGCGCTCCTTATTTACCTGACCCGGTGCCGTTGTTCAAGCCGGCATGCCAAACAGTTCACTGGTCGTCGGATCCGCGCCACCGGCCGAAACGTTCGGCCAAAATATTTTCAACCGCAAAATCAAGAAGATAACCACAACAAAATCCAGAAGTTCGCGTTTTCCGTGCGGTTTTTTCTCCTATACGGACGGTTTTTCTGCCTTGACAGAACCGCCCTCCCCCTGTAAAAAAATGAACGTTCATTCACTATTCAACATCGGGGATTCCGCTCACTCCCATCTGCCCTTGTCATCCCACCCAAAAAAAAAGAATGCGCAGAACATCGGATAAGCATAGCAAGATCATTCAGGCCGCCATCAAGGTGTTTGCCCGCACCGGTTTCTTCAACGCCCGGATATCGGACATCGCCAAGGAAGCGAAGGTGGCGGACGGAACCATCTACCTCTACTTCAACAACAAGTACGACATCCTGCTGTCGCTCTTCGAAGAGGAGATCAGTAAAATCATCGTCCAGGTCAAGCAGGCAATCGAAAAGGAAACCGATCCCCGCAAGATGCTGGAGATCTTTGCCCTCCATCATCTGAAGCTGGTGGAGAAGAACGAGGAGCTGGCCGAGGTCCTGCAAATGGAGTTGCGGCAAAGCAACAAGTTCATGAAAGAATACCGCAACACCCGCTTCGTCGAGTATGTAGATATCATCTCGGTCATCATCCACAAGGGCCAGGAGATGAAAATCTTCCGCAGCGACGTCATGCCCGGCGTGGTCAAGCGGGCCTACTTCGGCGCCCTGGACGAGATGTCCCGCCTGTGGATACTCACGCCCAACCCCCCCTACTCCATCGAGGAAACCGCCAAGCACATCTGCGACATCTTCCTGCACGGCATCTGCGCCGAGTAGCGTCTCCGTAGCCGCTCACAAGCT
>CAYRGZ010000181.1:0-4679 GCA_964423785.1 uncultured Desulfobulbia bacterium | reverse complement strand
GCTACGCAAGCGTGCCGATGACGCCGCAGATGGGGTGCCCTGTGACCAGATACGGAGTGAGGGCTGCCGCTGAATTCAGTCCAGGGGCAACGCGGCCTCGGCCTCGGCAAAGACAGCGTCGAAGACGTCGGCGGCTGCGGGCGGCACCTCGGAGAAGGCCAGGGCCAGACGCACGATGAGGGGCGAAAGATCGGGATTCTCCTCGATCACCGCCAGCCGCCGCACCCGTCCCCGGATGCCTTCGGCAGTCCGAGGGGTGGCGCCGGGAAACTCGATACGGATAGACATCTCCCGATCCCAACGAAAGGCGGGCACGTATTCCACGTCGCAGAGCATGCCGGTACGGCTGATGTCGATGACCACGCCGAAGTAGGTGGTCCTTTCTTGCTCCAGGCGGGCGATGGTGCCGGGAATGATGTAGCGCTGTTCCCGCCGCAGGCCCAGCGGATCGCAGAGTCGATCGATGGCGCCCACCACCGCCTCGCGCCGGCACGGCACGATCTGCTCCCGCTCGAGACCGCCGTCCACCAGGAGATGGAAAGAGGAGGAACCAGGCTCCGGGCCGACCACCAGCAGGGGAATCTCCCGGTCGGCGGTAAAGCGTGCCGCTTCGCGCCAGTCATCGCTCACCAGATCCCAGTTGTAGACCACGAGATGGCAGGGTTGGTGGGAGGCATCGATCTGGGCCTGGGCCGCCAGCCAGTCCTCGGCCTCCAGGATGCGGATGTCGTGGTGGTGCGCGACGATGACGCCCGCCAGCGCCCGCCGCATGGTTGCCGACCGCTCGATGACTAGTACTCTGCGTGCCATACTGCTTTCTCCCCTTGACCTTGATGGTTGCCCGGGATTCTCGTCACGTCATTTTCATCGTAGCATGGGACGATGGCGGTTCGGAAGATAAAAACCGTTCCAGCCAGGCAAGAGCCGAGGCCCGGTCGTGGATCTCGCCGGCCGCCTGAGCCTCGGCCACGGCATTGAGGATAACCGAAAACTGCGGTCCCGGCGCAAGCCCGAACCGTTCGATGAGGTCACGGCCGGTGACCAGCCGCGGCCCCTGGAGCACGGCCCGGACGTGGCGGTCGTAGCCCGTAATCACCTCGTCGTAAAGATCCACGAGGCGGCGTTCACAGTCGGCCGGTTTCTCCGGCCCCTGGCCGGCCAGGCTGTCGGCCATGGCCAGGAGAAAAACACCGGCCAAATCCTCTTCCATCCGGCGGGCCAGGCGCAGGATGGCCTTACCTGATACCGGCTGGCGGCGGCTGACGTTGCAGAGATGAAACGGCCACATGTGCCCCCGCACCAGGCGGGCGAGCCGCTGGCGCCGGCGGCGGCTCCAGCGCAGCCGCTCACCGATGGCGGCAATACCGTCCAATGCCGCGTTGTCGTGGCCGTGAAAGATGATACGGCCGTCCTTCTCCCCCTGCACCACGGGCTTGCCGATATCGTGCAACAGGGCGGCCCACAGCAGGACGAGCCGGTTTTCCGGATCCTCCACGTAGGTCGCCAACCGGTCGGCATGGGATGACGACGAGAAAAATTCCGCCGGCCGCCGGCAGATCTGCTCCATGCGGGCCAGGGCCTCGATACTGTGGCCCAGCACGTCGAGATGATGGCTCGCTGGCTGGCGGCAGCCGTCTCCTGCCGCCACCTCGGGCAAGACGACGGCGAGCACGCCGAGCTCGAACATGGACTGGACCGCGGCGGCGGCCCGGCCGGTCAAGAGAATATCGAACTCGGCGGCGATCCGCTCGCCGGCCGGCCGCGCGAGAAGTCCGGCATGCTCCCGGATGGCGGCGGCAGTGGCGGGTTCGATGGTCATGCCCAGGGTGGCCGCAAAGCGAAAGGCCCGCAGGATCCGCAAGGGATCTTCCCGCAGGGCCGTCACCCCGGTCATCCGGATGATCCCCTCCTCCACGTCCCGAACACCGCCAGTGGGATCGACGAGTTCGGTTCCAAAGATGCCGGCCCGCACCGGCACCGCCAGGGCATTGATGGTGAAATCACGCGCCTGCAGGTCGGCGGCAAGATCGGCGGCCCGCAGCCGGCAAAAATCGACCACCGGATCGCCGGCGGCCCGGACGATACCGTGCTCGGCGTCGAGCAGCACCGGCGTCGCGTCGGCGGTCGCGGCGTAGATCCGGGCGCAGGCCATGGGATCGGCGTCCACGGTGATGTCGATGTCGTGGGTCAGGCGGCCGAGCAACCAATCCCGCACCGCACCGCCGGTGACGTATAGGGGAATGCCAAGGCCCTCCTCCACCGCCGCCAGGCCGCGGTGCAGGTGATCCGGGTAGGCGGTGAGCAGCCGGGGGTCGAGCTTCATCGCCTGCCGCCCGCCTCCAGACCCGCCGTTGTCATGGTATCGAGGATCGTTGCCAGGCAGGTGTGAATGGCGCAGATCACGTCGTGGATGTGGATACTTTCAAGGCTGCGGCTTTCGATCTGCACCTCGGTGGCCGGATCGAGGTGGTCGCCGAACCGACGGCCGCAGGCGAGCGCGACCTGGCGGACGACATCCTCGGCAAACTGGGGATGACGATGGGCTGCCAACACCAGCTCGGTCTCGTCGGAACGCTTCAAGAGATCCTGAACCACGTGCAGGACATCGGTGAGCACGGCGTGCAAGTCGTCATAGGTAACGGTGCCGCCCTCCGGCCGGACGCCAAGTGAGGTTACGGCCCGCTGACTGTGGGTGGGATACGGACAGCCGCCGGGCAATTCGACCCCGAGGGCGCCGCCGGTATAGACCTGGGTACAGGGACAGGCGGTGATATGGTGCATGCCGAGCCGCCGCAACGTGGATATCCGGCCTCCGACCTGCCGGCAATGGGCGCCGACCACCACCAGGTCGTGGGACTGGCGGCCGCTGACCGGGGCGATGCGTTCCGCCGGCAGGTTCCCCTCCAGGATGATCTCACCGTCGGCCGACTCCTGGCCATCAATCACCAATCGACAGAGTTCCTCGGCGTACACGGCAAGATCGGTGAACTGCCGGTCGGCGAGACGGCTGATCGCCTCCTCGATGCGCGACATGTGGATACCGCGCCGCTCTCCGGCAAGGCGAACCGAGAGCCGGGCGGTAAAGGGAATCCGGCCCTCCGGGAGCCGCACCCAGACGGTCTTGGCCGCGATGCCCACCCGGTCGATGGGCAATTCGAAAACCGGCCGCTGGCTGGGCACATCGACCTCCTGGTCGAGCACCCGCCGATGAATATCGGGATGAAAAAAGAGCATGGTCATTGCTCCTTGGCTGAAGGCCGGGACGGCGGGCCCCTCGTTCACAGGTAATGCACGGGTACCTGGACGATCCGGTCGGAGAGGAGTTCCACCCTCTGGCCACGGTTGACCAGGATGCCGTAGGGGGCACCGGTATCGGACAGAAAGTTTTCCAGCCCGCGCAGAGAAATCCGCCTGACAACGGAGTTGAGCTTGATCTCCACGGGCACGATCCCGAACCCACTTTCGATTACCAGATCCACCTCGGACTTGTCGACGGTTCGATAATACGTAAACTCGAGCTGGGTCGCCATTGTCGCCTGGAGCCCCCGGATCACCTCTTCGATGACGAAGCTCTCGAAGGAAACTCCGGCAACCGGATGGAGAAGCAGATCGTCCTGATCGCGTATCCTGAGGAAATAGTGCAATATCCCCTGGTCTCGAAACAATCCTTTTTTCGCCTTCTGTACCTTCTTGAGCGGGTTGCCGGTGAAGGGGGGCAGGTTCCGCCACAGGAACGTCTGGTGCATGATGTCCAGGTAATCCCTGACCGTGGACACGCTGACTTCCAAGGCCCTGGCCATGTCGCTCATGTTGAGTTGATGACCGGAAAACCGGGCCAGAACGGCGAGGAACCGCCGGAAATTGTGGATGTTCAACCTGGGAAAGAGCATCCTGATGTCCCGGCCTACGTACTGGGCGATATAGTTCTCCATCCAGTGCCGGTAGAACTCGTCGTTTTTTTCCCCCTCGATGAGCGGTTCGGGAAAACCGCCCTTGAGCCAGACGTGCATGCTCTGCCAGGGCTCGATGGACGGCCGGAGATCGAGAAAATCCCGTGGCTGCCCCCTTCCGTCGACGATCATTTCATAGATGGGGGCAAGGGGACGTTCGTAAAACTCGGTTTGCTTGAACGGCCACAGCTCCACCGTGGCGATCCGGCCGGCCAGGCTTTCCGTGATTCCCTTGACGATCTCCGGCGAACTCGAACCGGTCAGGAGGAACCTGCCCTTCTTGCTCCTCTGCTCATCGACCACCCCCCTGAGCACCCTGAAGAGATCCGGATACTGCTGGGCCTCGTCGATGATCACCTTGTCCGGGTTGAGGGCGAAGAAGGCGACGGGATCGCCGGTCACGAGCTGGTAGTCGTCCGGCCGTTCGAGATCGTAGTATTTCCAGTCGGGCCGCAGGGCACGGACCAGGGTGGACTTGCCGCACTGTCTGGGACCGATGACGGCAACCACCGGAAACATGGAGAGCAGGCGATCGATCTTGTCGGCAAGGGCGCGTGGTTTATCCATGATATTTACAGGCTACTCGTAAAAAACATGGGTGTCAAGCGGGGCAGCGGTGACCGCGGTCACCTCGTCCACCGGCCGGGACTGGCAGAGAACGCTGGTCTTCGGGAATCGTGTAGAGTAGAGCGCTGCCAGCGATGACCCACAACGACTACGCCCCGCCGC
>CAYRGZ010000180.1:0-4748 GCA_964423785.1 uncultured Desulfobulbia bacterium | reverse complement strand
CTACGCAAGCGTGCTGATGACGCCGCAGATGGGGTGCCCTGTGACCAGATACAGGCGACCGACGCCGCGGCCGATATTTGCGCCTCGTTCCAGGAGGCGGTGGTGGACGTGCTGGTCACCAAGACCATGCAGGCGGCCAGACGCCACCAGGCCGCCATGGTGGCCCTGGCCGGCGGGGTGGCGGCCAACAAGCGCCTGCGGGCCGTCATGGCCGAGCGGGCCGCGGCCGCAGGGCTGCCTCTGGCCGTGCCGCCGGTGGAACTCTGTACCGACAACGCGGCCATGGTCGCCATGGCCGCCTGGTTGCGGGCCGATGCCATCGACGGGCTCGACCTCGGCATGGATGTCTACTCCCGCGCCACCCTCGCCGCCCGGTAACGGTTACCGATGAAAAAAAAGTTCTCCCTCTTCAGGACCGCACGGTACTACTACTTGCGGTTTCTGCGCCTCAAGGGCGAACCCCGGGCCATCGCCCGGGGGGTCTCCCTCGGTATCTTCATCGGCATCACCCCCACCCTGCCCCTGCACACCGTGCTCATCCTGGTCACCTCTCCCCTGTTGCGGGCCAACCTGGTGGCCGCCCTGCTCGCCGCCACCGTGATCAGTAATCCCCTCACCTTCGGTCCCCAGTACTACCTCGCCTGGCTGGTGGGCGATCTCTTGCTCCCCTGCCACGTCTCCTGGCCGACGATCCGAGCAACCCTGGCGCTCATCACCGGCGGCGAGGCAACGTTCCGCGAATCGCTCACCGCCGTCTGGCATCTCGGCAGCGCCACCTTGCTCACCCTGCAAGTCGGTGGTATCGTACTGGCGTCGCCCGCCGCGGTGGCCACCTACTTCTGGTCGCACTGGCTGGTGCGCCGCTTCCGCCGCCGCCGGGCCGAACGCCACCTCTACTCCCAATGAGCCCGCCGACGATCCGTACCATCCTGCAGGATCACGATCTCGCCGCCCTGCGGCAGCTCGGCCAAAACTTTCTCGTCAACCCGAAGATAGCCGAGCGTATCGTGGATCTGGCTGCCATCGACGAAACAACCACGGTGGTGGAGATCGGTGTTGGTTTCGGCTCGCTCACCCTGCCCCTGGCCCAGCGGGCGGCCCGGGTGATCGGCATCGAGATCGACCGGGGCATCATCACCTGGCACCGGGAACACGACCACCTGCCGGCCAACGTCGAACTGCGCCATCAAGACGCCCTGACGGTGGATTATGCCGCCCTTGCCGCCGAGCTGGGCGATCGGCTCGTGATCGTCGCCAACCTGCCCTACTCGATCTCGAGCCCGCTGCTCTTTGCCTTCATCGATGCCCATCCGGCCATCGACCGGGCGGTCCTCATGCTGCAGAAGGAGGTGGCCGACCGTCTGGTGGCCCCGCCGGGCAGCCGCCAGTACGGAATTCTCACCGTGCTGCTCGCCCGTATCGCCACCACGAAACGGCTGCTCAAGGTGGGACCGGGCAACTTCTATCCCCGTCCCAAGGTGGATTCGGCAGTGGTGGGCATCGACTTCCTGCCGGCCGGCGATCCGCGCCTGCCGGCTGTCGACGGTCGTCTTTTACAAAAAATCGTCAAACTGGCCTTCGGCCAGCGGCGCAAGACCATCGCCAATGCGCTCGTCCCCCTGTTCGCTGGACGACAGGAACTGGAACGTGTCCTGGCGGCGGCGGGCATCGACGGCCGCAAGCGGCCGGATCAGCTCACCCCGCCAGAGTACTGCAACCTGGCCGCGGCCATCGGGGGATAATGGAGGAGAACCGCTATGCAGAACTTCGTCTTCCACAATCCAACCAAGATCATCTTCGGCCGCGACACCATCGACCGCATCGGGCCGGAGACCGGGGCCGGCGGCGGCCGACGGGTGCTCTTCGTGTACGGCAGTGGCAGCATCAAGAAAAACGGCATCTACAATACGGTCACCGCCTCGCTCGCCGAGGCCGGTATCGAGGTGGTGGAACACGGTGGCGTCCGCTCCAACCCGGTCCTTTCCCATGTCCGAGCCGGCATCGAACTGGCGAAACGCGAGCGGGTGGACGCGGTGGTGGCGGTGGGGGGCGGCAGTGTCATCGACAGCGCCAAGGCGATCTGCGCCGGGGCGCTGGTGGAGCACGACGTCTGGCAATTCTTCAAGGGCAAGAAACCGATCCGCGCCGCCCTGCCGCTGTTCTGCGTCCTCACCCTGGCCGCCTCGGGTTCGGAGATGAACGGCGGCATGGTGGTGACCAACGAGGAGACCCGGCAGAAATTCGGCACCGCCAACGGGCTGTTGCACCCGCGGGTATCGATTCTCGATCCCACGACCACCTTCAGCGTGCCGGCCGACTACACCGCCTACGGCGCCGTGGACGCCATCGCCCATATTCTCGAGTTCTACTGTACGTCGCAGTCCGAGGCCACCGCCATCCAGGACCGGATCAGCGAGGGGCTCATCGAAACGATCATGGCGGCCTGCGACCGGGTGCTGGCCGATCCGCACGACTACCAGGGCCGGGCCGATCTCATGTGGGGAGCGACCCTGGCGCTCAACGGGCTCACCGCCGCCGGCCGCGGCCGAGTAGGGTTCCCCATGCACATGATCGAGCATTCGCTCTCCGCCCTCTACGACGTGCCACACGGCGCCGGTCTGGCGGTGGTGGTACCGGCCTGGATGGCCCACCGGCTGGAAGAGGCCCCCGTCCGCTTCGCCCGGCTGGCCCGGCGACTGTTCGACTGCCGGCAGGCCGACGACCGGGAAGCAGGCGCAGCGGGAATCGAAAAACTCAAAAATTGGTTCGCGGCCAGCGGCTGCCCCACCACCCTGGCCGAGTTGGGAATCAGCGCCGACGACATCCCGAAGATCGCCGCCAATGCCACCGCCCTCGCAAAGATCTGGCGGTTGCGGGAATACGACGAGGAAACCATTGCAGCGATCCTCGATCGCTGCCGGTGACCAAACGGGGGAAGAGCGTGCCCACCCGCATCGCCATCTTTCAGCAACGGGGCTCAGGCTGCAAGAAGATCGAAGGCATTGGCCGCTACGGCCGTGATATCGAGATCGTCCTCAACTGGAATATCACCGAAGTCCTGCCCGAGTTCATCGACGAGCCGGAGGAGTACCTGCCCGATCACATCGACGCCGATCTGGTGCTGAGTTTCCTCTCCCACCCCGATCTGCTCGACCATCTGGCCGGCCTGTGCACCCGCCTATGCATCCCGATCATCGCCTCGGGCAAGAAGAACGACCGCGCCATCACGCCGCCCACCTGCTGCGGCCTCGGTCGCCTGCCGGGCCTGGGCGCCTACGGCGACCAGTTCGGCATACCGGAACTGCGCGTCACCATCCGCGAGGGCAAAATCGCCACCATCGAAATCCTCCGGGGCGCTTCCTGCGGCGCCACCTGGGAGGCGGCCGCCACGGTAATCGGCCTCGATCCGGAAACAGCCGCCTCTACCCTGGCCCGCGAGGTCCAGTACCGCTGCGTGGCCGATCCGAGCGGCTTCGATCCGGTATCGGGCAAAAGTCTCCTCCACTATGCCGGCGACGTACACGCCAAGGCGCTGCGCCGCGCCTGCCGGACGGCGATGACCACCGACGGCCACCGGTGACCATCGACGGGAACCCCTTTGATCCTGACCGGACCATTAACACCTGGAGGGCAGGATCCGCACCTGTTCGCCGCCATCTCCTACCGCAACTTCACGGCCAGGGACCTTTTCCGCCATAAGCCCATGGAAGTTCTGGCACGCCTCCTGCTTTATGCCACGAGGTCATGGGGCATGCACTGCAAGTTCCCAATGCAGCAATCTACCGTCCCCGCGACCCTCGTTCATCGCCGTTGTGGTCGCTCATCCACGACCATTACAACGATTTTGTCGCCGGCTTATAAAAAAAGTTTCGCCCGGGAGCACGGCTAGCTGCGGCCCGTTGTCGATGAGGTCGTTCGGGAGTACCTGAAGTGCTACGACCTGCGGGAGGGATTCGCCCGCGTCCGCTGTCCCGGGTGCCGCCAGCAGTACCTCGTGGCCTTCTCGTTCTGCCCGTCCTGCCACGCCAAGAAGGTGGTCCAGTTCGGCGAACGCCTGCACCGGAAGATCCTGTTCCCGGTTCCCCACCGGCAGTACGTCTTCACCATCCCCAAGATTCTGCGGCATTGCTTCCGGCGCGCCCCCAAGCTGCTGTCCGAATTGTGCCGGTGCGCCCACCAGAGCCTTGTTTCTTCCCTGCGCACGGTTACCGGCCGGCACGATGGCATGATCGGCGTGGTCATGGTAATCCAGACCTTCGGCGACTATGCCCGCTGGCACCCCCACCTCCATGCCCTGGTCGCCGATAGGGTCTTTGTGCCCTCAGGCGTCTTCCTGGTCATGGACCAGACGACCTCCATCCAGCCCCTGGCCGAACTCTTCCGCGCCGAGGTCCTGGTCATGCTCGTCCGCCGCGGCTGCATCGACGAGAGCCTGGTCCGCAACATCCTCGGCTGGCGCCACAACTCCGGCTTCTCGGTCCACAACGGCGTACGGATCGGCGCCCACGACACCCAAGGCCGCATCGGTCTGGCCCAGCACATCATCCGCAGCCCCTTCTCCCTCGAAAAGCTGACCTATAACCCCGAAACCGGCATGGTCATCTACCGTTCGGCCATGACCCACGCCAAGGACCGGCGCAACTTCCTCGTCGTCCCGGCGGCCGAGTTCATCGCCCGTATCACCCAGCACATCCCGGACAAGGGGTTCCAGATGGCGCGCTACTACGGTTGGTATTCTAACCGGTGCC
>CAYRGZ010000179.1:0-4826 GCA_964423785.1 uncultured Desulfobulbia bacterium | reverse complement strand
CTTTTTACGAGTCCATCAAGATTCGCGCAGGAGTCGGAGGAGGGACCATGGAACGGATACTCGAAGCTCAGGGGCGGGTTCCCATCAAGCTGTGGCTCGATCGGTTGGATGCATCCACCATGGAGCAGGCCGAGCATTTGGCCCAGCTGCCCTTCGTCTTCAGCCACGTGGCGATCATGCCCGATGCCCATGTCGGTTACGGCATGCCCATCGGCGGTGTCATGGCGCTGCGGAACGTTGTCATTCCCAATGCGGTGGGCGTCGATATCGGTTGCGGCATGTGCGCCCAGCGTACCTCGCTGACCACCGTTGGCCGGGACCAGTTGAAACTGATCATGGCCGAGGTTCGCCGTCGCATTCCCCTGGGCTTCAAGCATCACCGTCGCCCTCAACCCCGTGATCTCATGCCGCCGGTGCACGGCACCTTGCGGATCGTGAACCAGGAATACGACCGGGCTCTCTACCAGCTCGGCACCCTCGGAGGCGGCAACCATTTCATCGAGATCCAGCAGGGCTCGGACGGCCATGTCTGGCTGATGATCCATTCCGGCAGCCGCAACCTCGGTTACCGCGTCGCCAATTATTACAACAAGCTTGCCGCCGAACTCAATAAACGGTGGAAGGATGCCGCGCCCCCTTCTTGGCAGCTCGCGCATCTGCCGTTCGACAGTGATATCGGCCAGGCGTACCTGCGCGAGATGCAGTTCTGCGTCGAATTCGCCCTGGCGAACCGGATGCTGATGATGGAACGGCTCAAGGAGGCGGTGGCGGCGGTCTTTCCCGGGGTGGCCTTCGATACCTTCATCAACATCGCCCACAACTACGCCGCCTCCGAGGTGCATTTCGGCGAGACCGTGATCGTCCACCGCAAGGGGGCCACGCGGGCCGAGAAGGGGGAACTCGGCATCATCCCGGGATCCCAGGGCACGCCGAGTTACATCGTCCGTGGGCTGGGCAACCCGGAGAGTTTCCGCTCCTGTTCCCACGGTGCCGGCCGCCGGCTGGGCCGCAAACAGGCGCAGCGGCAACTTTCCCTCGAACAGGAGAAGAAACGCCTGGACGCCCTGGGGATCCTGCATACCATTCGCGGGGTGCGCGATCTCGACGAGGCGGCCGGCGCCTACAAGGATATCGGCACGGTCATCGCCTGCCAGCGTGATCTCGTCGAGGTGGTGGTGGAGTTGCACCCCCTGGCGGTGATCAAAGGGTGATGGCGCCGATCACCGCGGCCACGGCCGCCGCCGCCTCGGCCAGCGCCTCGTCGGTTTGGTGGCGGGTGATCGAAAGGCGCAGCCGGGCGGTGCCGGCGGGAACGGTGGGCGGCCGGACGGCGGTGACGTAGATTCCCCGCTCGCGTAAGCCCTTGGCGCATTCGAGGGCGGCCTCGTCGGCGCCGATGATCACCGGCACGATCTGGGAGGGGCTCGCCGTGGTTATGCCGTGCGCGGCGAGTGTTTCCTTGAAATGTTTTGCCTTGGCGGCCAGGTCGGCCCGCAACTCGGGAGTGGCGCGCACGAGTTCGATGCCGGCGAGACTGGCACCGATCACCGCCGGCGGCAGGGCGGTGGAAAAGATGAAGGTCCGGGCCCGGTTGACGAGGTACTCGATGAGAATCCGGTCGGCGGCGGCAAAGGCGCCGTAACTGCCCAGCGCCTTGCCAAAGGTGCCCATGACGATATCGACCCCGTCGGAGAGGCCGGCCTCCACCACCCGGCCGCCGCCCCCCTCGCCGTAGATCCCCACCGCATGGGCTTCGTCCACCATGAGCACAAAGCCGTACTGGTTTTTCAGATCGACGAGATCGGCCAGCGGCGCAAAATCCCCGTCCATGGAATACACCGATTCCACCACCACGAGGGCGTTGCGGCCTCGGTGGCGCCGGAGCTGCGACTCCAGGTGATCACAGTCGTTGTGCCGGAAGCGCAGCAGCCGGGCTCCGGCCAGGCGGCAGCCATCGTAGATGGAGGCGTGATCGAGGCGGTCGGTGAGCACCAGATCGCCCCGGCCGACCAGGGCCGGGATGATACCGGCATTGGCGAGGTAGCCGCTGCCGAACAGCAAGGCGGCTTCCTTGCCGGTCAGGCGGGCGGCCTCTTCCTCCAGTTGCCGGTGAATGGCGAGATCGCCGCTCATCAGGCGGGCGGCGCCAGCGCCGGTGCCGTAGCGATCGAGGGCGGCGTGGCTTGCCTCGATGAGGCGCGGATGGGCAGTCAGGGCCAGGTAGTCGTTGGAGACGAAATCGTACAGGATGCGGCCGTCGGTATCCGCTATCCGGCCGGGCGCGGGACGGTCGGTTGCGGGCAGCCGCCGGTGGCGACCGGATTTGCGGCGTTCGGTCAACCAGGCAGACAGTGATTCCATAGCTCCTGCATCTGGGCGACCAGCCGGTGATCGGTTTCCGGCATTCGGCCGCGCTGAGTGAGATAGCCGCCGATCATCATGGCGTCGGCCCCGGCCATGCACGCCATGCCGAGAAGATCGGTGAGGGCGGTTTCCCGGCCGGCGCAGAGGCGCAGGGGCACCTCGGGATTGATGAGCCGGAACAGGGCGATGGCCCGCAGGATTTCGGTGGCGGTGAGCGGCGGCCGATCGGCGAGCGGCGTGCCGGGCAGGGGAATGAGGATGTTGAAGGGAACCGAATCCACCTCCAACTCCCGCAGGGTGCAGGCCAGCGATATCCGGTCTTCTTCGCTTTCGCCAAGACCGATGATGCCGCCGGCGCACACCTCGAGGCCGATTTCCTGGGCGGCCCGAATGGTGGCGATGCGCTCCTCGAAGGTATGGGTGGAGACGATTTTCGGAAAGAACTCCTTTGATGTCTCCAGGTTGTGGTGGTAGCGGCTGATGCCGGCCTGCTTGAGGCGCAGGAGCTGTTCGCGGGTCATGATGCCCAGCGAGGCGCAAAGTTTGATGTCCACCTCCCGCCGGATAGTGGCGAAGGTTTCGGCGATCTTGTCCACCTCCCGGTCGGTGGGGCCGCGGCCGCTGGTGACGATAGAGAAACGACCGGCGCCGATCGCCTTGGCCTCACGGGCGGCGGCGACGATTTCCTCGGTCGACTTGAGGGGATAGACCGGAGCATCGGTGGCGAAATGGGCCGACTGGACGCAAAAGGCGCAGTCTTCGCTGCACTTGCCGGATTTCGCGTTGATGATACTGCATAGGGAAAAACGGGTTTGCCGGTGGGTGAGTTTCACCGTCAGGGCCCGCTGCATGAGTTCGGACAGGGGCAGGCGGCGCCAGGTTTCGATGGTATCGCGGCTGGGGATTTCGACCATGGGAAACTCCGTGGACTGGGGCTAGCGACGTTTCAATCCGAAAACACCGCCTTTGGTCTTGCGGGCAAAGGCCGGCGTACGGCCGCCCGGCCGGGATTTCCGGGGGGGCCTGGCGGTTTTTTTGCGCTCTTTTTTTTGCGGCAGCGGGATCACCTCGGCCTTCTCGCCGCCGATGCCTTCCCGGTACATCTGGAAGAACTGCAGTCCTTGTTCGAAATAGCTCTTGCGCTGCAGCTTTTTGGGCCAGGATTTCCTGGCGCTGTGTTTCTCGAAGATGACCAGGTTGGCGAGCAGGCCGGTGATCACTTCTTTGTCCAGCCGTTTGATATTGAGCCGCACCAGGAGATCGTCCAGTGTGGCCCGCAACTGCCGGGAATAGGAGAAGAATTCCGCCCCCTTGCGGTCGACGAGTAGGTCGAGGCGGGTGATGGCATACGGCAGGAGCAGAAGAGCGAGGAGCATGGGCTCGGGCAGCGGTTCGGGCTGGCTGGCGTGAAACCGGTCGATGATCGACGCCAGCCGTAGGAGCAGCCGGTATGTCGGCCGGTCATCGGGCAGGAGGTCCGCGTAACAGGGGAGCAGGTGGAAGAGGATGCCGCTGTCCACGGCAAGTCGCAGCCAGCGTTCCACCACCGTGCCCTTCAGGTCCTTGAACATCTCGTCGCGCAGGCGCGATACCGGGCAGAGGTCGAGCAGGTGGCGCAGCTCGACAATGCCTTGCCAGGTCTTCTCTTCGATGGTGAAGTCGTTGCGGGCCGCGTGCCGGATGGCCCGCATCATCCGGACCGGGTCGTGGGTGATCCGCAGTTTCGGGTCGCCGATCAGGCGGATGATGCCGTTGCGTAGATCCTCCATGCCGCCGGTGTAGTCGATGACCGAGAAGTTTTCGATCTCGTAGAACAGCGAATTGATGGTGAGATCGCGGCGGAAGGCGTCCTCGGCCGGCGTGCCGAAGGTGTTGTTGGAGGGCAGCACCTCGGTGCCGTTCGTGTCGTATTCGCTCCGGGTCCGGAAGGTGGAGACCTCGATCACCTTGCCGCCCTTGAAAAAGACCTGGACGAGCCGGAAACGGCGGCCGATGATGCGGCTGTTCTTGAAGATCTTGCGCAGTTGGCCGGGACGGGCGTCGGTGCTGATGTCGAAATCCTTGGGTGTGTTGCCGAGTAACAGATCGCGGACGCCGCCGCCGACCAGATAGGCGATGTGACCCGCGTCGCGCAGACGGTACATGACCTTGAGGGCTTCCCGGTCGATGTTCTTGCGGGAGATCGGGTGCTGGCTGCGCGGAATGATGGTCGGTTCCGGCAGACTATCCGAGGAGTTTTGCGTCTGCATGAGATTTTGCGGTGCGAATCGACGGTGTTTTTTGTATGGTTTATGGGCGCAGCTGGCTGGCGGTGTCAACGGTAACTGATCACGGGGTCTCCTCTGCGTATGCCGAAGTCGCGACATTGCAGGCCGGGTATGCGGTTGCAGGGTGCCCCAGATGCAAGGAAGAGGCCTGCGCCGCGTACTGGGAGCTACGCAAGCGGGCCGATGACGCCGCAG
>CAYRGZ010000178.1:0-4882 GCA_964423785.1 uncultured Desulfobulbia bacterium | reverse complement strand
GGTCACCGCCGTGCCAGGGCGGTTACCGGTTCGAGGTTTGCGGCCCGCCGGGCCGGTAGCCAGCCGAAAAGAATACCGGTAGCCAGCGCCACGCCCAGGGCGGCGGCCACGGCCCAGGGCACCGGCGCAATGGGAAAATCGGCGAACAGGGGATGGCGGGAGAGTGCCGCCACCGTGCCGATACCGAGTACGCAGCCCGCTAGTCCGCCGCCGGCCGCGAGCAGAATCGCCTCCAGCAAAAAGAGGCCGACGATCTGGTGCCGCGGCGCCCCGATGGCCGCCAGCAGCCCGATTTCCGTGGTCCGCTGACTCACCGCCACCAGCATGACGTTCATCACCAGGATGCCGGCCACCAGCATGCTGATGGCGCCGATGCCGGCAACGGCCAGGGTGAGGGTGGTGAGAATGCGGTCAAAGGTGGCCAGCACCGCGTCTTGGGTGATGATGGTGATATCGTCCTCGCCGTCGTGCCGCGCGCGGATGATTTCCCGAACCCTGTCTTTCACCGTCGTCATGCGCCGATGGCCGTCCGCTTCCACTATGATCCGGAACAGGGATTCGGTGTCGAAAAGACGCATGGCCGCCGCCACCGGCACCAGGGCGACTTCGTCGAAATCGACGCCGATGGAGACCCCGGTCGGCGCCAGGATGCCGATCACCCGGAACTTGCGGTCGCCGATCCGTACCCATTCACCCACCGGCGATCGGGTGCCGAAGAGTTCTCGGGCTACGGTGTCGCCGAGCACGCAGACCTGCCTGCCGCGTTCCATATCCCCTTTCGGCAGAAAGCGGCCCTGACGCATGGCCAGGTGGCGGATGGCGAGAAAATCGCTCGTCGTGCCCAGGATGGAGATTTCTCGCTCCCGGTCGCCCAGGGAGACCGGCGCGTTGCCCACCGCGATGGGAGCGATCCGGCGTACGAGTGTACTCCGCAACAGAGAGCGGGCGTCGGCCAGGGTCAGGTCCCGTGGTGTTTCGCCGAGGAGCGGCGGCGCGGCTCCCTTGGTCTCCGAGCGGCCGGGCAGGACGATGAGCAGATTGGAACCCAGGGAGGCGAATTTGTCGATTACGTAATGGCGGGCGCCGTCGCCGAGGGCGGTGAGCACGATGACCGCGCCGGCGCCGATGGCGGTGGCGAGGACGATGAGGATCGAGCGAAGCCGCACCGCGGCCAGGGCGTCGAGGGCGTAGCGCAGGGCGTCGAGGGGATGCATGCGTCGGTTACCGGGTGGTTTCGTCGGCGACGATGGCACCGTCCACCATGCGGATGCGGCGCGGGGCCCGGCCGCCGAGTTCCGGATCGTGGGTGACCATCACCAGGGTGATACCGCCGGCGTTCAGTTGTTCCAGGATGGCGATCACCTCGCGGCCGGCGGCCCGATCCAGGTTGCCGGTGGGTTCGTCGGCCAAGAGCAGGGCCGGCCGGGTGATGGCGGCCCGGGCGATGGCCACCCGCTGGCGCTGGCCGCCGGAGAGCTGGTCCGGTCGGTGATCGGCCCGGTCGGCGAGCCCGAGCATGGCGAGGAGTTCGTCACTTTGGCGACGGCGTTCCCGGGCCGGCACGCCGGCCAACATCAAGGGGAGTTCGATATTGGCTCGGGCCGACAGGCGGGGGATCAGGTGGAAAAACTGGAAGACGAAGCCGATCCGGCTACGCCGCAGACGGGCCCGGGCTTCGTCGTCCATGGTGGTGGTTTCGTGGCCCTCGATGCGGACCGAGCCACGGTCGGGCCGGTCCAGAAGACCGATGGTATTGAGCAGGGTGGACTTGCCGGACCCCGACGGTCCCATGATCGCAAGATAGTCGCCCGGTGCCACCCGCAGATCGATACCCCGCAGGGCATGGACTGTCTCGGTTCCCACCTGGAAGGTCCGTTCGACACTGTCGAGTTCGAGAATCGGCAGGCTCATGGCTTGCGAGTCATCGGGCGCCGACCGTTTCTTCGACCACCACCAGGGCGCCGTCGGCAATCCCCTCGCGGTCCAGGCTGGTCACCACCCGGTCGCCGGGGGCGAGTCCCTCCAGGATCTCGGTGTACCGCCAGTTGGCCAGGCCGGTGACGACCTCGCGGGCCTGGAGCCGGCCGTTTTTCTCCACGAAGACCCGCTGGTCGTCCTGGATTGCCTCTGTGGGCACCCGCACCACGCCGTCGTGGCCGGCGAGGACGATCTCGGCATCGGCCGAGTAGCCGGCCAGGAGCATGGGGATGGCCGCCGGGTCGGTGAACGTTACCTCGACGTCCACGGTGCGGGCCTGCTTTTCCCGGTCGAGGACATAGTCAGCGATGCGGCGTACCGTGCCGGGGAATGTGCGATCGCGGAAGGCGTCCAGGGTGATGCGCGCCGCCATGCCGACAGTGATGAGGGACGCGTCCACCTCGTCGATGGGGGCGACGACGTAGAAGCACGATGGATCGATGAGGTCCACCGCCGGCAGGGTCTGGATGCCGGGCGGCGACGGGGTGAGATATTCGCCCAGTTCGCCGTTCAGTTCGGCGACGATCCCGTCGAAGGGGGCGTACAGCCGGGTCTTGGCCAGTTCGGCATCGAGAACTGCAAGCTGCTGGCGTTTGACCGCCACCGCGGCCCGGGCCGCCCGGCACGAGGCGGCCTTGACCGCGGCGTCGCCCGTCGCCCGGTCGATGGTCTCGGCGGCCGCCGCGCCGGTGTTCCCGAGCCGCTGGTAGCGGTCCGCCGTGGCGGCGGCGGTCTCGGCCCCCCGGCAGGCGGCGTCGGCCTCTGCCTCGGCCGCGTCGATCTCCCGTTCGGTCAGGGTACGCCGGGCGGCGAGGTCGTCGTTCCAGAGGGCCAACAGGAGATCTCCCTTCTTCACCCGCATTCCCTCGCGGACCGGCCACCGGGCGATGATGCCGCCGACCATAGGCGACAACCGTGCCCGCCGGCAGGTCTTCACCGTGCCGGCCCGGGTGTTGACCACCGTCGATTCCACCAGGCCGCGATCCACCACCGCCACCACCACCGGGATCGGTTTCGGCCGGTCGAGATAGCGATAGGCCCCCCAGCCGGCCAGGGCGATGAGCATGACGGCGAGTATCCGTTTCATGCCTAAAGAGCATACACCAAGGCCGGCCTGGAGACCAGGAGATGTTGGCGCCCCGGTGCGGCGGGTGAGGCATGATGGTGGCGAAAAGACCTCGGAGGGGATACCATGCGCGAACATTCTTCACTGAACGGGAACTGTACGATCGGAGGAAATATGCACGAAGAGGAACGTGACATCTATTTCGGTATCATCAACCGGTTCATCGGTTTTTACACCCGCCAGGCTCAGCGCCGCACCGCCAACGACACCAGCCGCGAGTATCCCTTCGTGCCCATGGATACCCGCCAGGCCTTCGACCAGATCCTGTGCGCCCGCTCTCATCTCGAACAGCGGGCCGATCGGCCCTCACCCTGGACCTTTCTCGACATCGGCGCCGGCATCGGTAATGTGCTGCTCATCGCCGAACAAATGGGCTTCGATGTGTTCGGTATTGAAAAGGACCCGTATCCGTGCAGCATCGCCCGCCAGCTCATCGGCGAGGACCGGGTACAGGAGGCCGACATCTGGCAGTTCGACGGCTACCATCGGTTCGACGTCATCTACTATTTCCGGCCCTTTCACGATGGCACGTTGGAGCGCCGCTTCGAGACCATGATCGAGGATCGTGTGCGGCCCGGCGGCATCCTCATCGCCAACCGCAAGATGAGCAACGCCATCGAATCGGACACCCGGTTCGTCCGCCTGCATCCGACCATGCCGGTATGGGGCAAGCGAACGGCCGCCACACAGGCGATGGGGTCTGGATAACCGCCCGTCTTTCGGCGGACTGTCGAGGTGTGTTGCATGCGACAATATGCCACATTGACCAGGGGAGAAAACGTACTACTCTGTGGGACAATGGGCTGGCCAGCCATTGGAACGATGTTATTTGAAATGTGAGAAATTCCAGGAGGAGTAAGACATGCAACACGATCTTCCCGCTGATGTGTCCCGCCGCAATTTTCTGTCCGTCAGCACCAAGGCGATGGCCGGCGTTGCCCTGGCCTCCGCCGCCCTGGGTGGCCATGCCAAAAATGCCTACGGCTACGGGTACAAGACCGACTTTGAGTACGTGAAACTCGATCCCAAAGAAGTGGCGGCCATCACCCACGAGAACTACTTCAAGCGTTGGTGCGCCTCATCGGTGATCGCCGGTTTCGTCGAGCTGCTGCGCGCCAAGGTCGGTGGCCGGTGGAAAGACTTTCCCATCGACAGCATGCGCTGGGCCCACGGCGGTTTTGCCGGCTGGGGCGCGCTCTGCGGCACCATGACAGGCGCCGGCACGATCATTGGCCTGGTGACCAACGAGACCGATATCGCCGAGGCCATGACCAACGATCTCGCCTTCTACTATTCCTACACCGAGCTTCCTTCCTATCAGCCCAGGCAGGGACGAGCCAAGGCCAAGCTGCAAAACAAGACCATCGCCGGTACGCCGGTCTGCCACATTTCGGTGGGTCGCTGGATGCGGGCCGAGGGCGAGTCCTTTTTGTCCGACGCCCGGGCCGAGCGCTGCGCCCGCCTGGCCGCTGATATCGCCATGGAAACGGCGCGGATGCTGAACGCCTGGAAGGATGGCTCCTACAAACCGAAACACACCCTGTTGTTCAACGTGGCGGCTAACGGCATCACCTCGCAGAACAACTGCATGGACTGCCACGGTAGCGACGTGCCGAGTGCCGAGACGTACAGCACTTTGGACCGCTGACACCCCGTTCGCCGTTTCGTTTGCAATGTTGAAACCCCGGTCGCCTGCGGCCGGGGTTTTTTTGTGTGTAACCCTTGAATTACCGTTTCAGGCCTGCACCGACTGCGAGTTTTTACGGGTCCATCATGATT
>CAYRGZ010000177.1:0-4912 GCA_964423785.1 uncultured Desulfobulbia bacterium | reverse complement strand
GTTGAATTATCGTGTCAGGCCTGGGCCGACTGCGATTTTTTACGAGTCCATCATATTTCCGCGAAGCCGCTTCCCTTGATACAATAGAAAGGCTGCAGCCAAAACAATGAGGAGCAAACATCCCATGCCCACGATCACCGCCTTTCTTGGTCTCTGGTTTCTCGTCGCCATTCCCTCCGTCGCATTCGCCTGCATCACCGGGCAATGCCACACCGAGCAGACCACCGGCGAGGTGGTCCACGCACCGGTGGCGGAGCACGAATGCCGTACCTGTCACGAAGCCGAAGATGCGCAGGCCGAACAGCACCAAAAGAACCCAGAGGCGTTCTCCGACTTCGTCCTCGCCTCCGGGGAGGAAGGCGTCGTCTGTCTGGACTGCCACGACGACGTGAAGCAAGGGACCAACCTCCATGATCCGGTGAAGGAAGACGACTGTCTCGCCTGCCACACCCCGCACGCGGGCGATACAGACAACCTCCTCACCGTTCCATCCCAGCCGGAACTCTGCTTTTCCTGTCACGATGCGTTCGCCGGCGAGGAACACGTCCACTCACCGGTGGAAGACGGTGAGTGCACCGGTTGCCATTCCCCGCACGGGTCAGGCGAGGAGCACCTGCTTTCGGCCGCCGTTCCCAGCCTCTGTTTTTCCTGCCACGACGACATGGAGGAACTGCTCCAAGAACAAACCGTCCATCCGCCCGTGGAGGAAAGCTGCCTCGATTGTCACCAACCGCACGCATCCCCAAACGCCGGCCTTCTCATAGCCCCTTCGGCTGACCTCTGCCTCGACTGTCATCGGGATGCCACCCCGGAACTCGTGGAAACCATCACAAACGCCCGCCATGCCCACCCGCCGGTAGCCGACGGGGAATGCCTCGAGTGTCACCGGCCGCATGCCACCGACGGTTCCGCCCTGCTGCGCGCCCAGGGACTGACCCTCTGTGGCCAGTGCCACGAAGAGACCTCCACCCGGATCAGCGGCGCAGAACATCAACATCCACCAGTGGAAGAAGAGGACTGCGCTGGCTGTCACGCAATCCACGGCGCCGACCAGCCCAAACTCCTGACAGCCGCCTACTCCACCGCCTTTTACAACCAATACAGCACAAAGGCTTACGCACTGTGTTTCCGCTGCCACGACCCCGCCCTCGTGGAATCAGAGCGGGCGGCGAACGAGGAGACGAATTTCCGAAACGGCGACCACAACCTGCACTGGGTCCACGTGGTGAAACGCAAGAAAAAAGGCCGTGGCTGCCATGTCTGCCACGACCCGCACGGCTCCGGCCAGCCGTTCATGCTCCACACCCGGGTGCCTTTCCGTAACCGCCGCTTCCGGTTGAAAATCAAGTTCACGGAAACCGCAACGGGCGGCACCTGCGTGGTCGGCTGTCACAAGCCGCAGACCTACTCCCGGTCTCCCGTCGAGTAACGTCCGGATAATTGAGAGGGAATCCGCTATGCGGCGACCCCGCTTGTTGATCCCTTACGGCGTGCTCCAGGCGGGACATGATCCTGGATGACCTCCTGGACGGTTTCGCACCATTCCATGGTACGACCTCGTTCCTATGGTGCCGCCAACCGGTTGCTCCTACCGTATCACACACCACGAAGAAGACAATCCCGGGCCAGTCAAGGCCACACCCCGTTCCCGGACCCCGACCTGCACACTGGACCCGACTCTGAGCACGCAAAGTTCAGCAGTCCGCATAAAAAAACCCCGCCAGTCGGCGGGGTTTTTTTATGCAATCATGTGTGAAGTTCGTAATTAGAACTTCAGCTCAAGGCGATGGCGGAGGAAGAAGCCGTCTTCCTCGTTATTCCAGGCGCCAGCATTGGTGGCCCAGGCATCGCCGGCCCACAGGTAGGCGGCTTCCACGCCGTAGACCAGACCGTTGTCCAGCTTCCAGTTGGCAAACAGCTCAAGCTCGAAGCCGAGATCGTCGTTGGGGTTGCCGGCAACACCGGTAGGATCGGCTTCCTCGTTCAGCTGCATGTAGTTGGCCCGAACCTTGACGTCCAGGGGCTTGCCGGTGAGCGGACAGGTGGTGGAGGTGGCGGCCGAGAGCTGGATCAGGGTCATGTTGGCCAGACCGGTGTTGCGGCCGTTGCCACCCACGGCAGTGCTCAGGTTGGCGCCGCCGGCACCCAGGGTCGGGATGGCCTGACGATAACCGACGATGGTGGACTGGTAGCGGGTATCGGTCAGGAAGTTGACAAACTGATCGGCGTCGTTGTCGTTTCCATTGTCGTCGCCAGAGCCGTAGCCGATGAGGGCGCCGAGCTTCCAGCCTCCCATGTCCATGCCGATCGTACCCATAAGGGCGTAACCGCCAGCGTCGTCCAGCTGACCGTCGCCGTTGATGTCGGTGAGCATATCGCCGAACTGGAACTCAGCGTCCAGGCCGTAGGTGAAGCCGGCCATCTTGCCGTCCACCGTGATCCCGATGTTGTTGAAGCTGGCGGAGTTGTTCGCCACACCAGAGGTAGCCTGGGTGACGGCCTGGCCGATGTGGAGGTTGGTCCAGTTGGCGCCGAGGCTCAAGGCGTCGGAGACCTTGTGGGTCACGAGACCGACGTAACCGTCGATCTCATCGGTATGGGTGGCGCCGGCAACAGCTGCGGGGTTGAGCCCCTCGGCGAACTTGATGACCAGGCCGGCGATATGGGTGTTACCCATCTGGGTGTAGGCCACGATGGCGTCGTCACCAGAACCGGTGTGGTCGAAGAACAGCTTGTTGCCCAGGGCCAGCGGCATGTGACCAACCTTGACCCCCCAGTCGCCGGGCTTGTAGTTGATCCACGCCTCGAGGATCTCCAGGCCGTTCATCTTCTCACCGCCGTTGAACAGGGCCGCCGCGCCCGGGGTGGCGGCATTGGTGCCGAGGCCCCACCCCTCGGTGTCACCGGTCGCCATGCCGTTCTCGAGCCGCAGGTAGCCGGAGACGGCGTCCGAGGTCTGGACCTTGAAGCCGAGGCGGGCCCGGGTATCGTAGCCGGCCACGGAGCCGTCAGCATTGGTCTGCAGGGCCCGGGTCTGGGAGAAACCGCGCATCCGCAGGGAGCCGTCGACGGTGATCAGGCCGCCCTTGGCAACCACGGCGGAGGTTTCGGCCGGGGCCTCGATGTGCACCGCGGAGGCGGTGGCCGCGAAGCCCAGGACCAAAGCGCTGCAGGCAGCAAGGGAAAGTACTTTCTTCATCTCTCATCTCCTTTCGTTGAGATTTATCGTACCAGGCAGGAGTCCCCCATGGAACCTGCCATACCCCCAGTGTGGCTTATATCGTCGTTCGGCGACGGAGTCAAATACTTTTTCGATGAAATCGTAAAAAGCACGATTTCATCGAGTTCGCGCTTTGTAACCATTTGAATTATCGTGTCAGACCTGGACCGACTGCGACTTTTTACGAGTCCATCATTTTTTCAAAAACGGGTAGCGAGCTAGAAACGCATGGTCACCTTATTGGTGATCAGATACACCTGCTCGATGGCGGCCGGACTCTCGGCGGCCAGCTGCTCAGCGGCGACCTCTCCGTCATCGTCGGTGGTCAGGTAACCGAAGTGCGCTTCATACATGAGATTGGAGAGCACCCGATAGGCGATGCCGACGTTGTACTCCCACGCCTTCTTCTCCGTCTGGTCTCCCTGGACCACGGCGGCATACCCAACCGCCCAATGGACACCGAACTTGTCCCCCAGGGACAGGTCACCGTACAGGCCGTAGGTGTGTAAACGGGCCTCATCGCCGGAATCGAGGCCAAGAAGCGCGGCACCGTTGCGCGGCAGGATGAAAAGAGGCGTGTCGTCGCTCATCGCCTTGCCGGGTTCGGCTTCATAGAGATAAAGCACACCCACCCGGCTCGCCGAGGTATCCACGGACAGGGCAAGATCGGTACGCCTCCGGTCCATGCCCACCGACGCGGTCAGGACCGGCCCCCGCCGGCCGGGGACCAGGGTGAAACCGAGCCGACCGCCGCGCCAGCCGTCGTCGATCTCCGAATCCCGCACCGCCGGTCCCAGCGGATCAGCCGGCGGCACGGCGGACACGGGCAAGGGCAAGGGCGCCAGCCAGAGAACAGCCCCGCTTTCCTCCCCCAACAGGTTGATCGCAACCGGTGCCTTGGGTGCCGCCGTCCAGGAAGGCGTCAACTGCGGCATTGCCGGCACCGGCGGTAATACCGTCGGCCCGACCGCTGGCCGCAGATCGCCCGCATGGGCGGCTGTCGCCCCCATGAGGACAACGGCGAAAAGCATATGGACAAGGTAGCGGTTCATTGACTTTCGACTGCACCGGTTAAAATTTTTGTACTTTCTCATTCTATGACGAAATCGCCCCTGGTTGTCAAGGCTTTTTCGCCGTCACGAACCGCGGCCCATCCCGGCTCGCTCCCTGCGGACCGATTGACTTTCCGGACTCGACCGACTATATGCCACTACCATGAAAACCCGCATCTCCCTTCTCCGCCACGGCACAACCACCGCCAACCTGGAAAAGCGGTTCGCCGGCCGCACCGACGAGCCCCTGCACCCGGAAGGCGTCGCCCAGATCACCGCATTGGCCGAGTCCCTGGCCACGGCGGCCGTCGCACCGGTGGACGCCGTCGTCTGCGGGCCGCTGGCCCGTACCCGGCAGACGGCGGCGATCATCGCCGACCGGCTGGGAATCTCGGTGACCGTCGAGCCCCGCTTCACCGAGATCGACATCCCCCACTGGGACGGCCTTACCAAGACCGAGATCACGGCCCGGTTCGGAGACCAGTATCCGACCTGGCTTGCCGCACCGGACCAGTTCCAGGTGCCGGGCTGCGAAACCATCGAGGCTGTACAAAAACGGGCGGTGGCCGCCGTGGAAGAATTGTTCACCGCCCATGCCGGTCAGCACGTGCTGGTGGTTTCCCACCTCATCGTCATCCGC
>CAYRGZ010000176.1:0-4931 GCA_964423785.1 uncultured Desulfobulbia bacterium | reverse complement strand
CGTGAACTCGATGGAGGTGGTGAGCGCAGCGAATGACCGATCGCACTTGTTGCGATTCCATCAATCGTTTTCCTCCCTCCAAAAGCGTTGCACCACGGCGGCGGATTCTTCCACAATCGCCACCTCAGAAGGGTGCCACGTTCCGGAGTGCTTGACAAGAAAAAGACAGCCCGGGAAGCGGTCGGTGGCCAGCGGCACGCCGCAAAAATTGTCCACCACCGGTCCCTGGTCGAAGAGGAAGAGTTCGGCCCGATGGCGGCCGTGCATGAACAACTTGGTGCCGTTCTTGCGCACCAGGCCGACGAGGCCACCGTCGCTCACCGTGCCCACGGAAAAACCGGTGGTGTCGAGAAGGTAGCCGGTGGCGGCAACGATTCCGACGAGGCTGGCATTGAACTCATTTTTGTACAACGACAGCACGGTGTGTATCTTTGACTGAAAGTATGATCGATCGAGAAATGCAGATTGAATCGAATACAATATTTCATATTTTTTCCTGGTTGATTGTTCAAAAACAAAACTATCTTCTTTCTTTATTTCATTTGTTATAACTTCACCGATCATATTGAAAATTTTTATTTTCTTGTCGGTGAATCGATAATTTTTCTTGCTATCGACACACAAAACTCCCTGCCGATCGGCAAGCGGGATGCCCATGAAGGACTTTATGCCCTCGTCCCGGCTGTAAAACTGCAACGTCCTGGTATCACGGTGAAAATTATGGGCTACCACCGGTTTTTGCTCCCGGTATATCCAACCAACCAGGCCCTCGCCTTTCTCCAGAACGCAGCGCCGGCGCAAATGCTTGCTGAGGGTCTCTGCAGCCGCCAAGTGCAGCCTTCCGTCCAGGGCGCGGAAGAAGACCACGGTGTAGGCCTCCATGACCTCGGCGGCCAAGCGGACGATATCGTCGATCATGCGCTGTATCCTTCCTTGCAATTTGCCTCTTTTTACACTATATTTAGTAAGTTTTTGTTATAAAATTTATTTTTAATAATTTCAAGGGGTTATCATTGCGTACCATGGGGTGGGGTGGTGCGACCGTCCTGTTCCTCGCGGCCGGGGATATCGTGACTCACAGGAATGTTGAAAACGTGTTTTTTTCACCGTTGAATTGGTGTTGATTTTTTGTGGATACGATCCGGCTGTTGAGATGACGGAAGACCGTTTTCATAAAATTATATTTTATTCTCACAAGTTACCAAACTTGCCAACAAACCAACACCCCTAATAACAACAACATAAAAAAATAAAAATTATTGGAGAGAGGAGAGAAACGCCATGGCATTGAATATTCGGACCCAACGCGGCGATCTCTATGCTGCCCTGTCCCCCATGGTCGGTATTACTGGCCGGAAGACCTCTATTGCCATTCTCTACAACGTAGTCATCGAAACACTGGATGACGCCATCCGGCTCACCGCCTCCGATCTCCAGGTGGGTATCCAGACCATCGTCCCCGCCGAGATCCGGGAGCCGGGCATCATCACCCTGCCCGCTCGTAAGCTTTTCGAGATCGTCAAGGAATCGGACGGCGAGGAGATCGTTTTCGAGGAAAAGGAAAACAAGTGGGTCCGTATCGAGGCCGGTACCAGTACCTACAACGTGGCGGGCATGGATCCCGAGGAATACCCGAAATTTCCCGACTACGATACAGAAAAGGGGATTAAGCTACCCGCCGACAAGATTGCCGACTGTATCGAGAAAATCTTTATCAGCGTCATCGAGGAGGGTGAGACCCAGTACAACGTCGCTGGCGCCCTGCTCGATATCCCGGAAGACAATCCGACCGTCCTGCGCCTCGTCTCCTCCGACGGCCATCGGCTTTCCCTTATGGAACACGACCTCGGCGTCAATCTGGAAGAATTTCGTTTCGATCGCAAGGTACTCCTGCCCAAAAAAGGGCTGCAGGAGATGAAAAAACTCTGCGAGCAGAATGAAACGGTGGTGCTCAGCATCGAGGAGAAGCAGGCGGTCATGCGGACCGATGCCACCCTACTCGTGGTAAAACTCTTAAACAACGATTTTCCCCGGTACGACAAATTCACCACCTTTGACCGGGAGAATCCGGTGGTAGTTGATCGGTTGGTGTTGATGAACGCCCTGCGGCGGATAAACCTTTTCACCGACGATGAATTTCACATCGCAAAATTCGATATCATCAATAACGAAATACGTCTGGAATCACAAAATGCAGATATCGGTAGTGCAAAAGAAGATATTCCGGCTGAGTATTCCGGAGAAAATATAACTATCTATTTCAATGGAAGATATTTCATCGATTGCCTCAATGTTTTGACCGGTGAGAAAATAAAATTACATATATCGAGTACTGAAAGCCCCTGTTTCATTACCTGCGATGTCGAACCCGGGTTTATTGGGGTAATCATGCCCATGCGATTCTAACCGCCAACCTCTTTTCATCCACAAAGGAATCCATCCGTGAACGACAATCACAGTAACAATAACAAACCGAACGAGTACGGAGCTGAACGGATCAAGGTCCTCACCGGGCTCGAAGGGGTCCGGAAGCGGCCGGCCATGTACATCGGCAACACCTCGGAGGAGGGACTCCACCATCTGATCTACGAGGTGGTGGACAACAGCATCGACGAGGCCTTGGCCGGCTACTGCACGAAAATCAAGGTAACCTTTCACACCGACGGCTCGGTGAGTGTCGAGGACAACGGTCGCGGCATCCCGGTGGACATCCATCCCACCGAGGGGGTGAGCGCCCTGGAACTGGTGCTCTGTACCCTGCATGCTGGCGGCAAGTTCGACCATTCCACCTACAAGGTGTCCGGTGGCCTGCACGGTGTCGGTGTGTCGGTGGTCAACGCCTTGAGCGAGTGGGCCGTTGCCGAGATCAAACGGAACGGCGGCATCTACCGGCAAACCTATCGCCGGGGTGTCAAGCAGGATGAGGTGACCAGGATAGGCTCCACCCAGTTCACCGGCACCACCATTCGGTTCAAGCCGGATCCGGAGATATTCACCGAGACGGTGGAGTTCAAGTACGACATCATCAAGGCCCGCTTGCGCGAACTGGCTTTTTTGAACGCCGGGCTCAAGATTCTCCTGCACGACGAGCGGAGCGGCGCCGAGGACGAATTCCACTACAAGGGCGGTATCGTTTCCTACGTCGAGTATCTCAACCGAAACCGCACGCCGATCAACGATCGTCCCATCTATTTGAACGGCGAGAAGGACCAGGTACAGGTCGAAGTCGCCTTCCAGTATTACAACGGTTTTTCCGAACGGTTGTTTTCTTTTGTCAACAACATCAATACCAAAGAGGGTGGTACCCACGTCGCCGGTTTCCGAGCCGCACTCACCAAGTGCATTAACCGCTACGCCAGCGACGACGTGGTGCCCAAGAGCCTGCGGGAAAAGCTCGGCGGCGACGACGTGCGCGAGGGCCTCACCTGTGTGGTGTCGGTCCGGGTGCCCAATCCGCAGTTCGAGGGACAAACGAAGACCAAACTGGGCAATTCCGAGGTCAAAGCAATCGTCGAGTCCATCTGCAACGAGCATCTTGGTCTGTACCTCGAAAAGCATCCCGGCGAGGCAAAAAAGATCCTCGCCAAGGCGGTGGATGCGGCCCGGGCCCGGGAGGCGGCCCGCCGGGCCAAGGAACTCTCCCGCAAGAAGGGCTCCGGACTCGATCTGCTCATGGCCGGCAAGCTGGCCGAGTGCCAAGAAAAGGATCCGGCCAAGAAGGAGCTGTTCCTGGTCGAGGGCGATTCCGCCGGCGGCAGCGCCAAGCAAGGACGCGATCGTCGTTTCCAGGCCATTTTGCCCCTGCGCGGCAAGATCATGAATGTCGAAAAGGCGCGCTTTGATCGGATTCTTGCCAGCGAGGAGATAAAACAGATCATCGCCGCCCTGGGCACCGGTATCGGGCGGGAGGAATTCTCCGCCGATCAGTTGCGCTACCACAAGATCATCATCATGACCGACGCCGACGTGGACGGCGCCCATATCCGCACCCTGCTGCTCACCTTCTTCTATCGCCAGATGCACGAGTTGATCGAACGGGGGCACATCTACATCGCCCAGCCGCCCCTCTACCGGCTCGGCCGGGGCAAAAAGGAGCAGTTCTTCATCGATGACGATGCTCTGAACCAGTACCTCTTCCAGCAGGCGAGCCAGACGATGGTGATCGGACACGGCGAAGAACAGATCTCCGGCCAGGCGATGATCGCCATCCTCTCCACCCTGTCCCATTACGGCAAGCTCATCGACCGGCTGGAACGCATCGGCTTATGGGAAGATCTCGTCACCTTCCTGTTGGGACACGGCATCGTTTCCGCCGACCAGTTCGCCGACCGGGAGCTGGTCGAGCGGCTGCACGACGATCTTTCGGGCGACCGGTACAATGTCAGCATCATCCGCAATTGTCACTGGAAGCCGAAATGCTACGAATTCGATTGCGCGGTACGGGAGAAGGCGCACGTCATCCACACCATCGGGCCGGGCATTCCCCTTATCCCCGAGTACCGCACCGCCATTAACCTCTTTCCCCACATAAAGGGCCTCTTGGGGCCGCAATCGTTCACCCTGACGGTCAAGGACAAGGAACTGACGGTGGAAGGGTGGCGGCAACTGCTCTCCACCATCCGGGAGGAATCATTCAAGGGCAGCACCCTGCAGCGCTACAAGGGTCTCGGCGAGATGAATCCCGAGCAGCTGTGGGAGACGACCATGAACCCGGAAAAACGAACCTTGCTCCGGGTGACGGTGGAAGACGCGGAAAAGGCGGACGAGATTTTCACCACCCTCATGGGTGACAAGGTCGAACCCCGGCGTGATTTCATCCAGAGTCACGCCCTTGAAGTCTCGGAACTGGATATCTAACCGGAAGCGTTCCCATGGCATAGCAGCCCGTTGAAAAACGGGCTGTGTGCGGCACAGGGACGTGCCGCCGAATT
>CAYRGZ010000175.1:1764-4939 GCA_964423785.1 uncultured Desulfobulbia bacterium | reverse complement strand
ATGGAAAGCAGCATCGGCCGGCCGGCACTAATCTCCGAGCTGATGACACTCAGAAAATCCGCTTCGCTACTGGCGGTGACCGCAAGCTTTTTTGAATACCCAAAATACTCTACCAACACTTGCGGATTGACCGCCGTTCCCGAGTTGGAGGTCGAGAACCCGGTCTGGTTGGCGAGGCCGAGATCGGCCATGAGCCGGGCCACCTCGGCCTCGCCCACCCGGTCCTGGGAACCATCCATCACCGCCGGCATCCGATCCCAGTGATAGTCGTGTTCGAGAATGGCGGTAAGGTGCCTGCCGTTCCAGTCGTGGGCCACCACGCCGCGGCCCCGGGCCGGATAGCGGTGATAGCGCATCACCTGCCCCATGGCCACGTTGACGCAACCGACAAGGACGTTTTCACCGGTTAGCCGGGCGAGATCGGCGTTGAACGGCTGCCCCTGGCCCCACGCTGAATCAAGGAGCCAGGTGTCGGCGGCAGCGGGCACCCGGTAGCGGTCGGGATGGAGCAGAAAATCCCAGGCCCGCTCCACCGAGGCCGGCCGCCGCCGGCCCGTGGGAACGGTCCGGGCCCGGGCCTCCAGTTCCCGCAGCAGGAAGGTACGGTACGGCGGCGGCAGGTCGTCCAACCCCTTGCTCAAGGAAAAGGCCTTCACGGGTAGAAACTCGGGGTTCACCCCAAAAAGCAAGTAACCGCCGCCGGTAAGCTCAACCAGAAAACCGATCCGCACCGGCGGGGTCGCAAACGCAGCGCCTTCCAACGCCACCACCCGGGCCACCTCCTTGTCACTCCCCCGGTGGGCGAGAAAGGCGGCGGCCATCTGCCGGACGGTCGCCTCGTCCACCGCCGCGCAGGCTGTCCCGGCGGCCACTGTCAGCAGTATCGCTGTCGCCAACGCAAAAGCCTTGATCCGCTCCATACGTCCCTCCCGAGTCCAGACCTTCATACCACCTCCATTATCTCTCGCCAGCGAGCCGTCCCAGCCCGTAAAGCAGGTCGGCAAGGCCAACCATGCCGTCACCGTCCACATCGCCGATGAAAGGCCGTTGCAACGCCCCCCCGCCCAGGACTGTAAAACCGAGCAACACGTCGGCAAGATCCACTCGCCGGTTGCCGTCGATATCGCCGCGCGGCCAGATCCGCTGGAGCGCCCCCCATGCGTCCACCATGCCGCCGGCAGCGAGCCGGTCAGCCACCGCCGGCAGCGGCTGGACAGAGGCAAGAATATGCTCTTTCACCTCCAGGGCGGTGAGCTGCGGTCGTACCGCCAGCATCATACCGGCGATACCGGTGACAAAAGGGGCGGCGAACGAGGTGCCGCTCTCGGTGATCAGGCCGTCGGCAGTCGGTTCGTTGACCACGGTCACCTCCATGCCGAGCATCGTTGCCAGGGTCTCACCGTCCGCTTTACTCACCGACACCACCGGGATGGGTATCCCCGGTCCGCCCAGGGTGCCGCCCACCGTGTCGAGGGTGTCGTCGGGATCGGTAGTTTCGTCAACGTTGTTGGCGACCACCAAGGCGATGGCCCCCGCGGCCTCGGCGTTTGCCGCCTTGTCCCGGAAGGTGAGTTCACCACGGAGGACCAGGGCAATATTGCCGCGGACATCGGCCGAAAAATCATCCGGATACCCGAGGCCACCATCGACCAGCAGGCCGCGCGCCCCGTTCGAGTCGGTGGTACCGGCGTACAGCATGCCGATGGCGGGGTAGGTCGCCCCGCCGGCAAGCACCCGGGCGCTGGTACCCGCCTGTCCCAGGCTCACCACCGTATCACCCGGTGCCATGCAGTGTACCATGCGGAGACCGTAGTTGGAAAACGGAGCCAAGCCATCGTTACGGTCGGCGGCCGCTACGGTAATCATGTTGGGAAGGTCGTAACCGGCTGGATAAAATCCCTGCTGGTCGATATCGCCGCCCCCATTGCCCGCCGCGCAGATCGCCAGGATACCGGCATCGGCCAGGGCCTCGAAGGCCCGCCGTTCCACATCCGAAGGACTGCCGCCCCCAAAACTGCAATTGACGATCCGAAGACCGGGAATGCCAAGCGCGTAGTCCAGGGCAGCGGCGATGGCAGAGACATCCATGATCCCCGTTGCGTCCGCCACCTTCAAGTTGGCGATCCGTGCCCGCCAGAGCACGCCGGCGATGCCAAGCCCGTTGTTTCCCTGGGCGGCAATGATGCCGGCCACCCCGGCAGCGTGGTCCTCGAGGCCTGCAGGATCGTTGTCGCCCTCACCAAAATCCCAGCCTGCAATATCATCGACGTAGCCGTTACCGTCGTCGTCCACGCCCGGCACGCCGGCCACCTCGATGGCGTTGGTCCACAGGTTGGCGGCAAGATCGGGATGGGGAGGGATGCCGGTATCGATCACCGCGATGACGATGTCGGCGTTGCCGTCCACCAGGGGCCAGAGCCGGTCGATGCCGAGCCGCACCATGCCCCACTGGCGGGCAACGCCAGGATCGTCCGGCAAACTCGTTCCCTGGGGATAGCGCAGGTAGTTCCTTTCCACCCCCTCCACGAGGGGACTTACGGCCAGACAGCGGGCCGCCGCCTCCAGGTCGCTGCCCGACGGCAACACCACCTGGTCGAACCGCAACCGGGCCAGGTGCCGCAACGACCGGCCCTGGCAGCGGCGCAATACGGCATCGCGCTCCGCAGCCGTCACCTCGGGCAGCCAACGCACGAGCAGTTGGTCGGGCCGCCAGTCAGGCGACGACCGTTCTTGTATTGTTTCCAGGATTGATCGAGGCCGCTGGTGGCGGGTATCTTCAAAGGCGGGCGGCCCGCCGGCGCCGGCGGCCCCTCCCCGCTCGCCGCCCGAAACGGTGACGCCGGCCGGCGGCCGGCGCAGGCCGGTGGTAACGGGCTCATCCGGCGACCGAAAAAGCAGGCAGGCGGCCAGGATGGCGGCTACCATCCCAGCCATCATGCCCACGCGTCGTTGCATAATGACAGGCTACTGCGCCAACTGACGGAGAATATAGACGATGTCGGCAGAGCCGAGACGGCCCGAGCCGTCCACCGCGGCCCGGGCATGGACCGTCACGCCGTCAGGCACGGGAATCCCGGCCAGGATATCAAGCAGGATCACGGCATCGGCCAGCTCGACCGCGCCGCTGCCGTCCACGTCGCCGGCAAGGACCGGCTGCGGGATGTCGCGTACCAGG